>NZ_AUFG01000006.1 GCF_000426385.1 Arsenicicoccus bolidensis DSM 15745 | reverse complement strand
CGCCCTCACCCGGCGCCCTCACCCGGCGCCCTCACCCGGCGCCCTCACCCGGCGCCCTCACCCGGCGCCCTCACCCGGCGCCCTCACCCGGCGCCTCTTGCCCCACGCCATTGGTCACCACTGACGTCTGCGCGGCCTTCTTGAACGTTCCAAAACGTCACTGGTGACCAATGGCGCGGCGCGGGGCGGTGAGTCGCCGGAGCCGCGTAGGTGGTGACCCCTGGCCAGAAGGCGCCGTTCGACTCTTCGTCAGCCTGGGCACCAACGAAGTCCGTGGCGGGATCCCCGAGGTCGAGCGTCAGCTGCGCGCGACCTGACGAGTCATCCGCGATCCTGAACTGGCCACCCCCGCTGTCGGCTCGCGCTCGACCTCCGGCTTGGCTCGAACCGATCGACAGACCATGTCCACACCGTCCAAACGTGTGACCGGTCGAGCTCGTGGGCACGCCGTGTCTCGGGCCAGCCGACGTGGACGACGCCGATCCCGAGGACGAGTCCGTCGCGTCCCTCTGACCTCGACTCGGCCGCCCACCAGGCAGAATCGCAGGTATGGATGAGACCGAGGCCCAGATCGACGACGTCCTGGCGCTCGAACGTGAGCTCCAGTCGCAGGAGGCGCGGCGCAGCGAGCATCGGCTGAGGGAGCTGTTGGCCCCGGGCTTCATCGAGATCGGTGCCTCGGGCCGTCGGTGGGACCTCGAGACGATCCTTAGCCTGCTGGCGGCGGAGGCCGACGACGCCGGCGCCGGTGCATCAGCCATCCGCATCACCGGTCTCGAGGCGAGGGTGCTCGCCCCGGGTGTCATCCAGACCTTCTGGGAGTCGGATCGCGACGGTCGGCGGGCCCGGCGCACGTCCCTCTGGCAGCGCGCCACGACCGGGTGGCAGCAGACCTACCACCAGGGCACCCCGCTCACCTAGGCATGACAGACGCGACCACTCCGCCGCTGGCCGGCTGGGTCGCTGGCACGGGCTCGATCCTGTCGGTGAGTGGGCGCGTATGGCGGCTCCCGGTCGCTGGAAGCTGCGATTCCTGCCCATTCGTCGAGGCGCGCGGCGGCAGGTAGACGCCCGATCCAGGATCCGCCTGAGCTGGACACATCCGCCTGGCGTGCCAGGTCGGGCGGATGTGACTACCTCGGGTAGGTGCATCAGCCTGGGGGACGGAGGCCGGTCGATGGACCTCCCGGGGGCGGGATCATCAGCCTGGGGGACGGAGGCCGGTCGATGCCTCGGCCGGCGGCGGGTCAGAGGAGGCCGCGGGACTTGAGCATGAGGTAGTGGTCGGCGAGGGCCGGCGCGAGGTCCTGCGGCGGCGCGTCCACCACGGTCACGCCGAGCCCGGCCAGCGCGTCGGCGGTCTGCGTGCGCTGCGTGCGCGTCCGCTCCGCCGCCGCCGCGCCGTAGGCCTCCTCGGCGGTGCGGCGGGCGCTCGCCATCCGGTCCAGGTCGGGGTCGGCGCAGGAGGCGATGCACACGCGCTGGCGGCGGGTGAGGAGCGGCAGCACGGGCAGGAGCGACTCGGCGACGGCGGCCGGCTCGAGCGGGGTCAGGAGCACGAGCAGCGAGGGACGGCGGGCCTGCCGGGCCACCGCGGAGGCCAGCGCCTGCCAGTCGGCCTCGACGATGGCGGGCTGCACGGTCGCGAGCGCGTCGGAGACCGCGGCGAGCAGGTCGGTGCGGGCCACCCCGGCGAGCTGGGCGCGCACGACGCGGTCGCCGGCGACGAGGTCGACGTGGTCGCCGGCGTGCGCGGCCAGGGCCGTGAGCAGCAGCGATGCCTCGATGGCGGCGTCCAGGCGGGTCGTGTCGTCGACCCGCCCCGCCGACAGGCGCGAGGTGTCGACGACGAGGGTGATCCGCCGGTCGCGCTCGGGTCGCCAGGTCCGCACGACCAGCTCGCTGCGCCGCGCCGACGCGCGCCAGTCGATCGAGCGGACGTCGTCGCCCTCGACGTACTCGCGCAGGGAGTCGAACTCAGTCCCCTGCCCGCGCACCCGCACGGCCGAGCGGCCGTCGATCTGCCGCAGCCGCGCGAGCCGGCTCGGCAGGTGCCGCCGCGAGTGGAAGGGCGGCAGCACGCGCACCGTCCCCGGCACGTCGACGGACGCCTGGCGCCCGGCGATCCCCAGCGGTCCGAGGGTGCGCACGGTGACGAGGTCCGTATGCCGGTCCCCGCGCCGCACGGGCGTCAGCGCGGTCTCGACCTCGACCGAGGCACCGGGCGCCACCGCGATCCGGTGCCGCTCGCCGCTGGTCCCGGCCGACGGCTGCCAGGCGTCGCGCAGCACGCCGCGGGCGGTCCGGCGGGACGCGTTGTGCACGTGCAGCCGGGTCGTGGTGGTGGTCTCGGCGCGGATGGTCCCGACGCGGTCGCGGGTGATCGATAGGCGGCGCGGCGAGGCGGCCAGCAGCGCGTCGACCCCGGCGACCACCACGACGAGCACCAGCCACAGCGTGGCGGTGAGGGGCTCGGGGCGCAGCAGCACCGGCACCACGCCCAGCAGGGCGAGCACCACGGCGCGGCCGGTCAGCGTCATCGCCGCGTCGAGCCTGACCGGGGCGAGGCCAGCGACCCCGGGCGCAGGATCGGCGGCGCGGGCGCTGGGCCCGCTGCGGTTCCTGCGCCCGCTGCGGTCACGGCCGTCACAGCTGTCATCGCGGCACCGGCACGGCGTCCAGCGCGGTCTGCAGCACCGCGCCGACCGACACGCCCTCGAGCTCGGCCTCGGGCCGCAGCGACAGCCGGTGGGCGAGCGTAGCGTGCGTGAGGGTCTTGACGTCGTCCGGGGTCACGTAGTCGCGACCGTTGAGCCACGCCCACGCCCGCGAGGTGGCGAGCAGCGCCGTCGCCCCACGGGGTGAGGCGCCCAGCGACAGGGACGGCGCGGTGCGGGTGGCACGGCATACGTCCACGACATAGGCGACGACCTCGGGGGCGACGCCGACGGTCCGCACGGCCGCCGCCCCGGCGAGCAGGTCCGCGCCCGACGCGACCGGACGCACCCCCGCGGAGGCGAGGTCACGCGGGTCGAAGCCGCGGGCGTGCCGCGAGATGACCTCGATCTCCTGCTCGCGCGGCGGCACGGGCAGAGCCACCTTGAGCAGGAAGCGGTCGAGCTGCGCCTCGGGGAGGGGATAGGTGCCTTCGTACTCGACGGGGTTCTGCGTGGCAGCGACGAGGAAGGGCTCGGGCAGCGGCCGGGACGTCCCGTCGATGGTGACCTGCCGCTCCTCCATCGCCTCGAGCAGCGCGGCCTGCGTCTTGGGCGGGGTGCGGTTGATCTCGTCGGCGAGCAGCAGGTTGGTGAAGACCGGGCCCGGCCGGAACTCGAACTCTGTGGTGCGGGCGTCGAAGATCATCGACCCGGTCACGTCGCCCGGCATCAGGTCCGGCGTGAACTGCACGCGCCGCGTGTCGATCGACAGGGCCGTGGCGAGGGTGCGCACGAGCAGCGTCTTGGCGACGCCGGGGACCCCCTCGAGCAGGACGTGACCGCGGCTGAGCAGGCCGATGAGCAGCCCCGTCACGGCGGCGTCCTGCCCGACGACGGCCTTGGCCACCTCGGAGCGCACGGCCTGCAGGGCCTCGCGGGCGCTGGTGTGGTCGGTCATGGGTGGCGTACCTCTTCCTCGAGCTGGGCCAGGTCGGTCGCGGTCGCGGCCAGGTCGGCGTCGGTGGTGGGGTCGGGTCCGGCGAGCAGGGCTCGTATGTCGTCGCGCTCGCGCCCCGTGGCCCGCGCCACGGCCGCGACGACCGCCTCGTCGTCGGCGCCCGCGGGCAGCCCGAGCCGGATCGCGAGACGTCGCCGGGTGGCGCTGCGCAGGGCATCGGCGGCGTGGCCGCGCCCCGCGGCACGTCGATAGAGCCGGCCGCGGGCGACCGTCGTCTCGCTGGCCCGCACCACGACGGGGAGGGGCTCGACGGCGAGCCGCCCGAGTCGACGTCCGCGCCACCACATGGTGAGCAGGACGGCGCCGCCGAGCAGGAGCAGCAGGGGCATGAACCACGCTGGGGCGACGCTGGGTTCGCCGCGCACGGTGTCGCCCTCGCTGATGTCGGAGAAGGCCGGGGCGTACCACACGAGGTGTCGCTCGCTGCCGAGCAGGCGCAGCGCGAGGGCCGCGTTGTCGTCCTGGGTGATGGTGCCGTTGGTGACGATGCCCGCGGGGGCGAGCAGGTCGGTGCGGGGCCGGCCGTCGGCCGCCGGGAGGGTCAGCAGGGCGTGCCCCTCGCCCACGGGGTAGCAGCCCCGGGCACCGTCGGTGTCCCACGACGACCCGAGGTCATCGGCGGTCGGGTCCTGGGAGGGCTCCTCGCCCGGGCCGAACGGCAGGTCCGAGCCCCCCGACCCGTCCGACCCGTCCGACCCCTCGCCCGCCGCCTCGGCGACCTGCTCCCGGGTCATGACCGCATAGCCGGCGCCTCGCGAGGAGATGTCCGGGGACGCAGCGGCGGCGGGGTCGGTGCAGCGGGCCCCCTCGGGATCGTTCTCGTCGGCTCGGGTCAGCGTGACGGGCAGGTCCAGGTCGTGCAGCGCGTTGCGGGGCAGCCCCAGCAGGACGAGGCGACCGGCGCCGTCGAGCCGCTCGTCGACCTCCAGCATCGCCTCGGTCGTGAGCGCTCCGGTGTCGGACACGACGACGGTGGTTTCCTCGTCGACGCGGGCCGCCGCCAGCTCCTCGCGCGTGCGCACCACGTCCACCTCGACGCCCTCGCGCCGCAGGACCTCCGCGACCGCCTTGGTGCCCCCGGCGTCCACGGTGCCGGGGTCCATCGGGACGCCGCTGCCCTGCGGCAGGCTGCGCCACACGGCCACGGCGAGCAGGGCCACCAGCACGGCGACCCACACCGTCTTGGTGCGGCGGCTCGTGGGGCGGCGGTCCCGCTCGCGGGGGCCGAGGATCACGTCGAGGCTCATCGCGCCTCCCGCAGCTCGGAGGCCAGCGCCAGCACGCTCTCGGCCTGCTCGGCGGTGGTGCGCTGCTCCTCGTCCGCACCCGGGACGGGGCCGTCGGGGTGCCCGTAGCACGCGGCGTCGAAGATCTCCGCGGACCGGTGGGCGCGGTCGGCATACGACGGGAGGGCCTCGGCCGCGGCCCGGCTGACCTCCTGGGCGGTGCGCCCGGGGGCGTCGTGGACGACGTCGCGGTCGTCGAGGCCGACGACCAGCGCCCGGAAGGCCGACACCACGGCCCGGTCGTGGGCCGCCTGGTCCAGGTGCTCGCGCGCCTCGGCCAGGTAGTCGACGGCCGACCGGGCCGGGTCGGTGAGCCCACCGGCGCGGCGGCGGCGCTCCTCGGCGACGGAACGGAGGTCGCGCAGCTTCCACGCGAGCAGGGCGAGCAGCAGGAGCAGCACCGCCACGAGCACGGCCACGCCGATGCCCGACGGCGCGCCGGGGGCGCCCGAGAAGAGGTCGTCGAACCACGCCAGGGCGATGTCGAGCAGGGACGGGCGAGGGTACCCGGGCCGGGTCAGCTCCTGCTCCAGCAGGCGGCGCGCCTCGTCGGAGCCCGGCTCGACCGGGACCGAGGAGACGGGCAGGGCCAGCACGCGGGAGCCGGTCACGGAGCGGTCAGCGCTCCTGGGTGGCTCGCCGCTCGACGGCCCGCGCCAGCTCGACGTCCAGGCCCTCGCGGCGGATCCGCTGGTCGATGTAGAGCAGCGTGCTCACCGTCGAGGTGATCGGCGTCGTCACGGCGGCGATGAGGACCTGGGCCAGCCCGACGATCACCATCATGACGAGGAAGCCCGAGGCCAGGCTGTCGGGGCTGTCGGAGGACGTCGCGAACACCGCGAGCATGCCGACCATGGTCACCGGGAACATCAGGGCCCCGGCGGCGAACCCGACGACGAGGCTGGTGACGAGCTGGATGCCGAACAACCGCCAGAAGGCGCCTCGGCTCAGGGTCCAGCTGCGCCGCAGGGACTCGATCACGCCGATGCGCTCGAGGATCAGGGCGGACGTGGCCAGACCCAGCCGGACGTAGACGAAGACGAAGACAGGCGCCAGCACCAGCCCGCCGAGGACCGCGAGGGCGCCGTCGAGCTGCGCGAGCCCGTAGAGGGCGAGGGCCACGAGGCCGAGGCCCGCGAGCCAGAGCAGGCCCGTGACCAGCAGGAACAGCAGCAAGCGGCCGATCTGCGGGCGCAGCTCGCGCCAGGCCTCGCCGATGGTGGCGCGCTCGCCGATCACCGCCCGGGACACGACGACGCACAGGACGAGGGTGGCGGCGCTGGCGAAGAGGCTCGACGGCACCTGGACGAGGTTGAGCAGGGGGCTGCTCCCGTTGTCCGGGTCGCTGAGGTCGCCGAGCCGCTGCACGCCGCCCGTGAGGAGCCACCCGACGAAGGGCAGGACCAGCAGCAGCCCGATCAGCTGCAGCGCGAGCGAGAGCCCGATCGTGGCGCGCGGGTTGAAGCGCAGGATCTTGAAGCCGGCCCCGAGGATGTCGCCGAGGAACAACGGCCGCAGCGGGACGATGCCCGGGTTGGTGACCATGGCCATCGAGGGATAGCCGCCCGGGGGCGGTGCCTGGCCGTATGCCGGACCCTGCCCGTAGGCCGGAGGCGGCCCGTAGGCCGGAGGCTGGCCGTAGCCCGGCTGCTGGCCATGGCCATGGCCCTGGGGCTGCTCGTGACCGGGCTGCTGCGGGTGGCCGGAAGGCGCCGCGTAGCCGGGCTGGTAGGCCGGCGGGGCAGGGGCCTCGCCCGTGGGGTCGTAGGGCGGCGGAGGGGGCAGCGGCGTGCTGCCGCCCGCCCGGTCCTCGCCGTCGCGGCCTGGCGCCGCCCACTGGTCGTTGCTCATCGTCGCCCCCTCGAAGCGTCCCCACCCGTGCTCGCGGCCACGCTATCAGCGCAGGTCGGCGGCGCGTCGCCAGGCTTCCCCAGGCGTGATCGGCGTGGCGCCGAGGGCGACCTGGTGCTCGACGATGGCGGGTTCGGCACGGCGCAGCGCCAGTCCGCGACGCACGAGGGTGACGGGCGGCTTGCGGCGCTCCTTGAGGTCGCGGGCGAGGCGCAGGGCAAAGGTCACCCACGGCGTCCGGCGCACGCACCACGCCTGGGCGAGCAGCCCGCGCTCGCGCAGCGCAGCCGTGAGCTCGGCGGCGAAGATGCCCTCCGCCACGACGAACGCGCCCGGGGGCAGGGTGATGCGGACGCCCTCGACGCGGCGGGACCGGGAGATGTCATAGCCCGGCACGTCGACCTCCCCGGTCCGGACCAGCGTCTCGAGCGCCGTCAGGGCCGCGTCGGCGTCCCAGCTGGCGGGGTCGTCCCAGTCGGGGACGCCCAGGTCGCCCATCGGCAGGCGCGGGTCGTCCCCGTCGAGATAGAAGTCGTCGAGCCGCAGGGTCGGCCAGCCCAGCTCGTGCCGCAGCCGGTCGGCGAGGCGGGACTTGCCGGCGCCGCTGGGCCCGCAGGCGACGATGACGCGCGCGGGGTGCTCGCTCACAGCGCGGTGAGGGCGGCCATGTCGGCCTTGATGGCCGCCAGCCGCTCGGACGCGGTGGCGCGGGCGCGGGCGAGATCGCCTGCGCCGTCGACGGATTCGATCGCCTCGAGATAGACCTTGACCTTGGGCTCGGTGCCGGACGGGCGCACGATGATCCGGCTGCCGTCGGCGAGCGAGAACCGCAGCCCGTCGGTCGGCGGCAGGTCGGCGGACCCGGCGGCCAGGTCGTCGAGCCGGTCGACGCGGGACCCCGCGACGGCCTGCGGCGGGTTGCCGCGCAGACGCTCCATGAGGGCGGGCATGAGGGCGAGGTCGCTGACGCGCACCGACAGCGCGTCGGTCGCGTGCACGCCGTGGGCGACCGCGAGGTCGTCGAGCACGTCGAGCAGGGTGCGCCCCTGCGCCCTCAGCCGGGCGACGAGCTCGACCACGAGCAGGGCGGCCGAGACGCCGTCCTTGTCCTGCACGGAGTCGGGGTCGACGCAGTAGCCGAGCGCCTCCTCGTAGCCGTAGGCGAGGCCCGGCACGCGGGCGATCCACTTGAAGCCGGTGAGCGTCTCGCGGTGCTCGAGACCGGCCGCGCGGGCCATGGCGCCGAGCAGGCGGGAGGACACGATGGAGCTGGCCAGGACGCGGCGCTCGGCGTCCGGGCGGGCGGAGAGCCGCTCGATCATCGCGTGCCCGAGCAGGGCCCCGAGCTCGTCGCCGCGCAGCATCCGCCAGGTGCCGTGGTCGTCCACGGCGGCGGCGCAGCGGTCGGCGTCGGGGTCGTTGGCGACGACCACGTCGGGGCGCACCTCGGCCGCCAGCGCGAGGGCCGCGTCGATGGCGCCCGGCTCCTCGGGGTTGGGGAAGGACACGGTCGGGAAGTCCGGGTCCGGCTGCTCCTGGCTCGAGACCGCCTGCGGCGCAGGGAAACCCGCGCGCTCGAAGGCCAGCCGCACGGTCTCCGACCCCACCCCGTGCAGGGCCGTGTGGACGACGGAGACCTCGCGCGGAGCGTCGGGCGCGACGACGGCGGCGGCGCGCTCGACATACGCGTCCAGCAGCTCGTCCCCGAGGGTGTCCCAGCCGTCGTCGGCCATCGGGACGGACGCGACCGACGGGACCGCGGCGATGTGCGCGGCGATCTGCGCGTCGACCGGCGGCACGATCTGCGAGCCGTCGCCGAGATAGACCTTGTAGCCGTTGTCCTGCGGTGGGTTGTGGCTGGCCGTGACCATGACGCCGGCGTCCGCGCCGAGGTGCCGGATCGCGAACGCCAGCACCGGCGTCGGCAGCGGCCGGGGCAGCACCATGGCCGAGCCGCCCGCGGCCTCGACGGCGGCCGCCGTGTCGCGCGCGAAGACGTCGCTGTTGTGCCGGGCGTCGAAGCCGATCACCACGGCGGGGTCGGGGCGCCCGCCCTCGGCCTGCAGGTATGCCGTGAGCCCCGCCGCCGCCCGGATGACGACGGCGCGGTTCATGCGGCGCGGGCCTGCGCCGAGCGCTCCGCGCAGGCCGGCGGTCCCGAACTCCAGCATCCCGGCGAACCGGTCGGCGAGGTCGGCACGGGAGGCCTCGCCCCTGTCCCCGCCAGCCTCGACGGCAGTGATCAGCGCGTCGAGCTCGGCCCGGGTGGCGGTGTCGGGGTCGTCGTCGCGCCAGGCGCGGGCCGCCGCGAGGAGCTCGCCGGTGGGAAAGCCTGCGGTGGACGAGCCGGGAGCGGGGGAGCCTGCGGTGGACGAGCCGGGAGCGGGGGAGCCTGCGGTGGACGAGCGGCTGGTGGCAGCGCCGTCGACGGGGTCGGTGCTGGTCGAGCGGGGCGGGTTCGGCATACGGCTCAGTCCTCGGTGGCGATGCGGGTGACGACGTCGGCGAGCAGGCGACCGCACCGGGCGGCCGCGGCCTGACCGGCCTCGATGACCTCCTGGTGCGACAGGGCCTGGTCGCTGGTGCCGGCGGCGGGGTTGGTGACGAGGGAGATGCCGAGGATCTCCAGGCCGGCGTGGCGGGCGGCGATGGCCTCGAGGGTGGTGGACATGCCGACGAGGTCGCCGCCGAGGGTGCGGGCCATGCGGACCTCGGCCGGCGTCTCGTAGTGCGGCCCGCGGAACTGCACGTAGACGCCCTCGTCGAGGCTCGCGTCCACCTCGCGCGCGATGCCGCGCAGGCGGGAGCTGTAGAGGTCGGTGAGGTCCACGAAGGTCGCACCCTCCAGCGGCGAGGCGGCCGTCAGGTTGAGGTGGTCGCTGATGAGTACCGGTGTGCCGGCGGGCCACTCGGGGCGCAGGCCACCGCAGCCGTTGGTCAGGACGACCTGACGGCACCCGGCCGCGGCGGCGGTGCGGACGCCGTGGACGACCGCGCGCACGCCCTTGCCCTCGTAGAAGTGAGTGCGGGTGCCGTAGACCAGCGCCCGGCGGTCCGTGTCGCCCAGCGAGACCGAGCGGATCGTGCCGCTGTGGCCCACGACCGCGGCGCGCGAGAAGCCCGGCACGTCGGCGTTGTCGATGACCGTGCGGGTCTCGCCGATCAGGTCGGCCGCCCCGCCCCACCCGGAGCCGAGCACCAGCGCGACGTCGTGCCGCTCGACGCCGGTGCGCTCGGCGATGACGGTCGCGGCTGCCCTCGCCACCTCGAAGGGGTCGACGTCGGGGTCGTTCAGGTCCACGTGGGTGTCGCTCATGGCGGACAGCCTACGGGTGGGGTGGACGGGCCCACGGTTCGGCATACGGCGTCCGCTCGTCCGGTGAGCCCCCGCCCACCGGGGATGGTTGGATGGAGCCCGTGATCGAACGCAACCAGTCAGTCGTCATCCTCGGTGGAGGGCCCGGTGGCTACGAGGCCGCCCTCGTCGCCGCCCAGCTCGGAGCGACGGTCACCGTCGTCGACCGCGACGGGCTCGGCGGCGCGGCGGTCCTGTCGGACTGCGTGCCCAGCAAGGCGCTGATCTCGACCGCGAGCTTCATGACGCGCATGGAGGACTCGCGGGCGCTGGGCGTGCACTACCAGGACCCGCGGACCCAGCGGGAGTCCGACCTCGAGGGCGACGACGTCACCGTCGCCGACCTGCCGGCCGTCAACGCCCGCATCCTCGCCCTCGCCCGCAAGCAGAGCGAGGACATCGAGGCCCGCCTGGTCAGCGAGGGCATCACGATCCTGCGCGGCGTCGGCCGCATCGCGGCGCCGGGGCGCGTCGTCGCCACGCCAGCAGACGGCTCGGGGGAGCAGGAGCTCGACGCCGACGTCATCCTGGTGGCGACCGGGGCCACGCCGCGGGTGCTGCCGACGGCCGTGCCCGACGGCGAGCGCATCCTCACCTGGAAGCAGATCTGGGACCTGCCCGACATCCCCGAGCACCTGATCGTGGTGGGCTCCGGCGTGACGGGGGCCGAGCTCGCGCACGCCTATCTCGCGCTGGACAGCAAGGTCACGCTCATCTCGTCGCGCGACCGCGTCCTGCCGGGGGAGGACCCCGACGCGGCGCGCGTCATCGAGGACGTCTTCCGCCGTCGTGGCATGACGGTCCTCGACCGCTCCCGCGCGGCGTCCGTCGAGCGGGTCGGCGACCGCGTCGTCGCCACCCTCACCGACGGCCGCACCGTCGAGGGCTCGCACTGCATCATGGCCGTCGGGTCGGTGCCCGCCACCGATGGCCTCGGGCTGGAGGCGGCCGGCGTGCAGCTCGCCGACTCCTGGCACATCGAGGTCGACCGCGTCTCGCGCACCTCGGTCAACGGCATCTATGCCGCCGGCGACTGCACCTCGGCCCTGCCGCTCGCGTCGGTCGCCGCCATGCAGGGGCGCACCGCGATGTGGCACGCGCTGGGCGACGCCGTGCAGCCGATCAACCTCACCGGCGTCTCGGCCACGATCTTCACCGACCCCGAGATCGCCACGGTCGGCGTGACGGCGGAGCAGGTCGCCGAGCAGCACCTGGACGTGCGCGAGGTGATGATGCCGCTGGCCACCAACGCGCGCGCCAAGATGGACCGCTTCACCGACGGGTTCATCAAGCTCTATGCCCGCAAGGTGTCCGGGCTGGTCATGGGCGGCGTGGTCGTGGCGCCCAAGGCGTCGGAGCTGATCTTTCCCGTGGCGCTGGCCGTCGAGAACCGCCTCACCGTCGACCAGATGGCGCAGACCATCACGGTGTACCCCTCGATGAGCGGCTCCCTGGCCGAGGCGGCACGCCGCCTGCACACCAGCGAGTGACCTACCTCAGGTCGTCACATCCGCCCGGGTTGGCACGCCAGAGCACAGACCTACCCCCGGCAGAGGCATCGACCGGCCGTCGTTCGCCAGGCTGATGCCTCTACCGGGGGTAGGTGCGCTCCGTCAGCCGATCTGGCCGGGCGCGCGGCCCGTGGTGCCCTCGTCGGGACGGACCGTGGTCGTGTCGAAGGTCTCGCCGGTCGTCGGGCTGACCGTGGGGTCGGTCTCGCCGGCGGGCTGACCTGCCGGCTGACCCGTCGTGCTGCTCGTGCTCGTGCCCGTCGTGCCCGCTCCGGTCGTGCTCGTGCCGGGCTGACCGACCGGGGGAGTCCCGGGCTTGCCGTGCACCAGCTTGTCCTTGGCCAGGTCGCGGCCCTGCTGGATCTGGCGGCTGAACCGACCCTTGGTCCCCTTGTCGACGGCGTGGCCGACCTTGTCCAGGCCCCCGGAGACCTTGTCCGGGTTCTCGTCGATGTACTGCTTGGCCTTGCCCGCAGCCTGGCTGGCCGCCTGGCCCGCCTTGCTGACGATGTCGTTGAACTTCACGGTGCCTCCTCGTCCGTACCGCCGACGGCGGTGTCGTGATGCTCAGCGAGTCTAGGCGCGGGAGGGTTCCCGACGGGCCCCACGTCTTCAGCCGCCCCGCCTCGGGTAGGTGAGCACGAAGGGACACATCACGTCCCCTTTCCGATCCCCAAGGAGGCAGCATGTCCAAGGTCGCATTCCTCGTCGCCGGCGAGGGCATCGAGCGCGTGGAGCTCACCGACCCCTGGCAGGCCGTCAAGGACGCGGGCCACGAGCCGGTCCTGCTCAGCCTCGAGCCGGGCGAGGTCCAGACGTTCGACCACCTCGACAAGGCCGACAAGCAGGCCGTCGACGTCGTCGTGGCCGACGCGTCGGTCGGCGACTACGCCGCGCTGGTGCTCCCCGGCGGCGTCGCCAACCCCGACGCGCTGCGCATGGACGAGGACGCCGTCGCGTTCATCAAGGAGTTCGTCGGGTCGGGCAAGCCGGTCGCCGCGATCTGCCACGCCCCGTGGACCCTCGTCGAGGCCGACGTCGTCCGCGGCAAGCGCCTGACGTCCTGGCCGAGCCTGCAGACCGACATCCGCAACGCCGGTGGCGAGTGGGTCGACGAGGAGGTCGTCACCAGCGACAACCTCATCACGTCCCGCAACCCCGACGACATCCCGGCCTTCAACAAGGCCGTCGTGGCGGCGCTGGCGGGCTGAGCCCCACCGCACGAGACAGCGGGCCTGTCGGCATACGACCTCTCGGGGCTCGTATGCCGACAGGCCCGCCGCACGACCAGCCACCCTCACCCCGCCCAGGGGACGCGACCCGCAGCAGACAAGCCCGCGGGCGAGAACCCGCCGGGGGTAAAGGCATCGACCTGGCGAACGAAGGCCGGTCGATGCCTTTACCCGCGGTAGGTCAGGCGGGGTCCTTGATCTCCATGAGCACGGCGCCGTTGGAGACGGTCTCGCCGACCGCGGCGGAGATGCCGGCGATCGTGCCCGCCTTGTGGGCGTTGATGGGCTGCTCCATCTTCATGGCCTCGAGCACCAGCACGAGCTCGCCGGCCTGCACCTCCTGGCCCTCCTCGACCGCGATCTTGACGATCGTGCCCTGCATCGGCGCGGTGAGGGAGTCGCCGGACGCGGCCGCGCCGCCACCGCGACCACCGGAGGCGCGACGCGGGGCCTTCTTCTTGGCGCCACCCCCGCCACCCCCGCCGCCGAGCGACAGGGTGCCGGGCAGGGACACCTCGAGGCGCTTGCCGCCGACCTCGACGACGACCTTCTGACGCTCCTCGGCCTCGGGCGCCTCGGCCCCCGCGCCGCCGAACGGCTCGATGTCGTTGTCGAACTCCGTCTCGATCCAGCGGGTGTGCACCGTGAACGGCGCGTCCGGCTCGCTCGGGGCGAAGGCCTCGTCGCGAACGACCCTGCGGTGGAAGGGAAGAACGGTCGGCATGCCCTCGATGACGAACTCGTCCAGGGCGCGGCGGGCACGCTCCACCGCCTGCTGACGGGTGCGGCCGGTGACGATCAGCTTGGCGAGCATGGAGTCGAAGTTGCCGCCGATGACGTCGCCCTCGACGATCCCGGTGTCCAGGCGCACGCCCGGCCCGGCCGGCGGCTCGAAGACCGCCACGGTGCCCGGGGCGGGCAGGAAGTTTCGGCCGGCGTCCTCGCCGTTGAGACGGAACTCGATGGAGTGCGCGTGGGCCGGCGGGTCGTCGTAGCCCAGCTCCTGGCCCTCGGCGATGCGGAACATCTCGCGGACCAGGTCGATGCCGGTGACCTCCTCGGACACCGGGTGCTCCACCTGCAGGCGGGTGTTGACCTCGAGGAAGGAGATGACGCCGTCCTGGCCCACGAGGAACTCGCAGGTCCCGGCGCCGTAGTAACCGGCCTCCTGGAGGATCGCCTTGGAGGCGCGGACCAGCTCGGCGTTCTGCTCGTCGCTGAGGAACGGCGCGGGCGCCTCCTCGACGAGCTTCTGGTTGCGGCGCTGCAGCGAGCAGTCGCGCGTCGACACGACGACGACGTTGCCGTGCTGGTCGGCCAGGCACTGGGTCTCGACGTGCCGCGGCTTGTCCAGGAACCGCTCGACGAAGCACTCGCCCCGACCGAACGCCGTGACGGCCTCACGTACCGCCGACTCGAACAGCTCGGGGATCTCCTCCATGGTGCGGGCGACCTTGAGGCCGCGCCCGCCACCGCCATACGCGGCCTTGATGGCCACGGGGAGACCGTGCTCCTGCGCGAAGGCCACGACCTCGTCGGCGCCGCCGACCGGCTCCTTGGTGCCCGGCACCAGCGGCGCGTCGGCCTTGGTCGCGATGTGCCGGGCCTTGACCTTGTCGCCGAGGCCGTCGATCGCGGCGGGCGGCGGGCCGATCCAGATCAGCCCGGCGTCGATGACGGCCTGGGCGAAGTCGGCGTTCTCCGAGAGGAATCCGTAGCCCGGGTGCACGGCGTCGGCGCCGGACTCCTTGGCGATCTCGAGCAGCTTGTCCTGCACGAGGTAGGACTCGCCGGGCGTGGAGCCACCGAGGGCGTAGGCCTCGTCGGCGACCTTGACGTGCAGCGCATCTCGGTCGGGCTCGGCGTAGACGGCCACGGAGCCGATGCCTGCGTCCTTGCAGGCTCGGGCCACGCGGACGGCGATCTCGCCGCGGTTAGCGATCAGGACTTTGGTGATGGACGCCATGGCTCGGACTCTACTGCGGCCCACCCCCGCGGGCTTGCCGACGGGGGTGTGATCTGCGTCAGACGGCAGGTGGCGTGCGACGTCCGGCCGGGTGGGGCTCACGTCATAGGCTGGCCGTATGACGCAGAGCACAGCCCCCCAGATCATGCTCAACGACGGCCACGCCATCCCGCAGCTCGGCTTCGGGGTGTGGCAGGTGCCCGAGGACCAGGTCGTGGACGCGGTCAAGCACGCCCTGGCCACCGGCTACCGCCACCTCGACACGGCCGCGGCCTATGGCAACGAGGAAGGCGTCGGTCAGGCGCTCGCCGAGTCCGACGTGGCGCGCGACGAGGTCTTCGTCACCACCAAGCTGTGGAACGACGCGCACGGCCGCGACCGGACGCTGCGGGCGTTCGACACCTCGATGGACAAGCTCGGCCTCGACGTCCTGGACCTCTACCTCATCCACTGGCCCGTGCCGTCGGCCGACGCCTACGTCGAGACCTGGAAGGCCCTGCTGGAGCTGCGCGACTCCGGGCGCGTGCGCTCCGTCGGGGTCTGCAACTTCCACGTCCCGCACCTGCAGCGTCTCGTCGACGAGACCGGCGTGGCGCCGGCGGTCAACCAGATCGAGCTGCACCCCTACCTCCAGCAGCGCGAGCTGCGCGACCACGACGCCGAGGCGGGGATCGTCACCGAGGACTGGAGCCCGCTCGCCTCCGGCAAGCAGGTCATGGCGGACGAGACGATCCGCGCGATCGCCGACGAGGTCGGGGCGACGCCCGCCCAGGTGATCCTGAGGTGGCACCTGCAGCTCGGGTCGGTCGTCATCCCCAAGTCGGTGACGCCGTCGCGCATCGAGGAGAACTTCGGCTCCCTCGGGATCGAGCTCACGCAGGACCAGATGGAGCGCATCGGCGACCTCGACCGCGGCATGCGGACCGGGCCCGACCCCGACGAGTTCGCCGTGGGCGCCGTCACCGACTGACGGTCGAGCCCCGTCCACACCGACAGGGACACAGACAGGGACACAGATCGGGGACCTGAGTGCCGGGGATGCCGGCACGAGGGTCCCCGATCTGTGTCCGAGGTGGGGTCAGCTCACTTGCCGAGCAGCCAGATCAGCAGCAGGACCAGGAGGACGGCGACGGCGACGTCGCGCGAGGCCGAGAGCGGCGCGGCGGCCAGGGCAGCGGTGTGCAGTGCGGTCATGCCCAGCATGGTGCCACGACGAGGGCGCCGTGGTGGTGATGCACGCCGATCAGCCTGTATGCCGACTGGGTGGGCGCGACGCGGGAGGGGTCGAGCGGGGCTCAGCCCCGGCCCTGGCTCCCGCGCTGGCGACCGCTGCCCCGCGTGAGCAGCCACAGCAGGAGCAGCACCAGGATGGTGGCGCCGACGGCGCCGGGGTTGGTCTCGCCGCCGAGACCTGCGAGCCCGCTGCGGCTCCACCAGCCGGTGCCCGGCGCGGACCAGCCGGTGCTCGCGGCCCGGGCCGAGCCCACGGTGTCGGAGACGATCTTGGTGAGGTCGTCGCTCGTGGCGTCGTGGTAGGTGCCGCCGGTGGCGTCCGCCACGCACCGCAGCTGGCTGCGCGCGGGGGCCGAGACCTCGAGGCCGACGGTGTGCACGTGCAGGTCGATGCCCTGGCCGGCGAGGGTCTTGGCCACCGCGCACGGGTCGGCGGAGCAGGACTCCTCGCCGTCCGAGACCAGCACGACGCTGCGCCGACCGGTGGTGCCGAGATCGCCGGCGACCTGCTGGAGGGTGTAGCCGATCGGGGTGTCGCCGTGCGGGGCGAACGCGTCGATCGCCGTCTTGAACCCACGGCGGTCCAGCGGGCCGACCGGTGTCACGAGCCGGCTGTCGGTGCACGCCCTCGACCCGGGCGCCGCCTTGCCGGCGACCTTGACCCGCGAGCCGTAGACGCGCAGCCCCACCTGGGCGCCGTCCGGCAGCTCGTCGACGAGGGAGCGCAGCGCGTCCTGGGCGCCCTGCATGCGGGTGCGGCCGCGGGCGTCACGCTCGGCCATGGACCCGGAGGAGTCCAGGACCAGCAGCAGTCGTCCGTCACCCGCCCCCGCAGCGCCCGTGCCGGCAGCGCCAGCCCCGCTCTCCGAGCCTGGCTGGGTCCCCGGGGTCGCCCGTGCGACGGCTCCCGAGGCGGTGGCCTGCACCGCTGACGTGACGGTGGTGCTGGTCGTGCGGGTGGCGTCGGAGCACCCGGCGGCCAGCAGCGTCACCGCCGACAGGGCCGAGATCGCCGACGCCCTCGACAGCATCGACGCCTTCGACAGCATCGACGGCTTCCTCACCGTGGACGCCGCCGACCGGGTGCGCCTGGGGGCAGCGTCTGCCCCTGTGGCGGCGGCGCGGGGGTGACGGCGGGGGGACGGCATACGGTGCATTGTGCCCGCCCAAAGGTGACGATTCGGGCGCGACCCAGGTCACGATCAGGTCATGGGCGCGAACCTCGCGGTGAAGTGCCGCAGGGCCGGCGGCTCCTCGACGATGCGGTAGCCCGGCAGGTCCCCGGCGCGGGCCTTGACCTGCTCGCACACCTCGATGACGTAGTCGATGTGGCTCTGGGTGTAGGTGCGGCGGGGGATGGCGAGGCGGACCAGCTCCATGGCGGCGGGCTTCTCCGAGCCGTCGGGCTGGCGCGCGAACATGACCGACCCGATCTCGCACGCCCGCACCCCGCCGGTCTCGTAGAGCGCCACGCTCAGCGCCTGCCCGGGGAAGTGCAGCGGGTCGATGTGGGGGAGCATCGCCTTGGCGTCGATGTAGACGGCGTGGCCGCCGGCCGGCTTGATGCACGGGATGCCCGCGTGCTCCAGGGCGTCGGCGAGGTAGGCCGTGGAGCGGATGCGGTAGCGCAGGTAGTCGTGGCTCACGGTCTCCTTGAGCCCCTGCGCCAGGGCCTCGAGGTCGCGCCCGGCCAGCCCGCCGTAGGTCGGGAAGCCCTCGGTGAGGATCAGCAGGTTGCGGCAGGCGGCGGCGAGCTCGTCGTCCTGCAGCGCCAGCCAGCCGCCGATGTTGCCCATCGGGTCCTTCTTGGCGGACATGGTCATGCCGTCGGCGCAGGCCGCCATGTCCTGGATGATGCTGACGACGTCCCGGTCGGCCTGGCCGGGCTCGCGCTCCTTGATGAACCAGGCGTTCTCGGCGAACCGGCAGGCGTCGAGGAACAGCGGCTTGCCGTGGCGGTGCGCGATCTCGGACACCGCGCGGATGTTGTCGAGCGAGACCGGTTGCCCGCCACCGGAGTTGTTGGTGACGGTGAGCATGACGACCGGCACGTCGTCGCCCCGCTCGGTGAGCAGGGCCTCGAGCCGGTCGACGTCCAGGTTGCCCTTGAACGGGTGGACCAGCGAGGGGTCGTGGCCCTCGGGGATGACCAGGTCGACGGCCTCGGCGCCGGTGAACTCGATGTTGGCGCGGGTGGTGTCGAAGTGGGTGTTGCTCGGCACGACCTTGCCGGGGCCGCCGAGGACGCCGAAGAGGATCTTCTCCGCGGCACGTCCCTGGTGGGTGGGGATGACGTGCTCGTAGGGGAAGAGGTGCCTCACCGCGTCACGGAACAGGTAGTAGGACGGCGAGCCCGCGTAGGACTCGTCGCCGTGCTGGATGGCGGCCCACTGGTCGCGGCTCATGGCGCCGGTCCCGGAGTCGGTGAGCAGGTCGATCAGCACGTCCTCGGCGTGCAGCTGGAACAGGTTGTAGTGCGCCTCGGCGGCCTTGGTGCGGCGCTGGGCGGCGGTCGTCATGCGGAGCGGCTCCACGCTGTGGATGCGGAACGGCTCGATGACGGTGCGGAACTGCGGCTCGTGGCAGACGTCGTTGTCCATGGCCACACTGTGCCAGTGATGTCTGACAGACCCGTTCGCGGGGTGTCAGGCGCGCGCGCGGCGACGGCCGAGGCGCACCAGCAGCGACCCCAGCCCGATGGTGCCGAACGCCAGCGCGGACAGCTGCGGCGCCTCGAAGCCCGTCTGGGCGAGGGCGCCGGAGCCGCGGGGTCCCTCGTAGGGCTCGCAGGCGACACCGTCACCGTCGCGGTCGAGGTCGCTGCGGTAGAGCGGGCTTCCCGCGGGGATGCTCGACTGTCCGGCGGCGCGCAGCTCGTCACAGCTCTGGGTGCCGGTGGTGGTGGTCGTGCTCGTGCTCGTAGTCGGGCCTGCAGGCGTGACCGTCACCTGGCTGGTGGTCTGCGGGGCGGTGGCGACCCGGTTGCCGCCGAGGTTGACCGCGCCGTCGGCCCCGCTGCTCTCGCAGGCGATCCCGTCGTTGTCGCGGTCGAGCGCTGGGCGGTAGTCCGCGTCGAGGCGGGAGACATCGGTGCGGCCGAGCGCCGTGCAGGAGCTGGTGTCGGCGGCGGGGATCCGGGTGAGCGCTGAGGGAGCCTTGGCCGGGTCCTTGGACGGGGCCTTGACCGGGGCCTTGGCGAGGGGCCCCGTGACCGTCCCCGGCCTGGACGCCGACCTCGGCTGCGCGGGAGCCTTGGCGGCCGGCGCCGGGGCGGCCTGCCCAATCCTGGGCCGGGCGGCGGCGGTCGGCCGGGCCACGACGAGGGCGGGGGTGGCGGCGGTCGCCCCCGCCGCCACGATGCTGCGACCGCCGGTGATGCGCAGGGCGGCTCCGGGGGCGGCGCTCGCGGTGGGCGCCTGGATGCGATAGACGTCGACGGCGCCGGACGGGGTCAGCGACGCGTCCTGGACGAGGCCGGAGGTTAGGGCGCCGAGGGTGGCGGCGTGGCGGGCGTCCCCGGCATACGGCACCTCAGGGGCGACGGTGACGCCGGAGGAGAGCTGCCACACGGCCAGCTGGGCGGCCTGCAGCACGAGCTGGTCCACCTCGGCGGGCGTGCCGGCGGTGGCGTCGAGGCCGGCCCGCTGCGCGAGCGCGACGCGGGTCGGCTGGTCCGCGACGGCGCGGGCGATCCCGGCGACCCGGGCACGGATGCGGTCCCACTCGGCCGGGTCGGGCACGGCGCGGGTGGAGGAGTCGCTGGACCACTCCTGCTCGACGCCGAGGGTGACGCTGGAGCTCGTGGGCACCTGCAGGTCGGGCTCCATGACCAGGGCGGTGGACTCGCGGACGCCGTCGTGGTCCCGGTCGAGGGAGTAGGGGAGGGCCAGCACGGTCCGGCGCTCGCCGGTGCCCGGCAGGACGATGGTGACGGGGGTGGCCCCCGCGGGCCGGGCCGGCTGCAGGGCGGCGTCGGCGGGCGGGAGGGCGGGTGCGGCAGCGACCGGGGTGGTCGGGGCGGCGGTGGTCGGGACGGGCGTGGCGGACGGCGCTGTGACCGGGGCGACCTGCTCCGAGGGGGGCGCCGGTGGTGCGGCAGGGGTGGTGGGCGCCGGCGTCCGCGGGGCGGGCTGGCTCGCGGGGACCGCGGGCGTGGTGGAACGGGTGGGCGTCGGGGCCGGGGCGACGACGTCGCTGTTCGGCGAGGGAGCCGTCGAGGGAGCCGCCGGGAGAGACGTGGCCGGGGCCACTGGCGCGGGCGACGCGAACGCGGGCGACGTGCTGCCGGCCGTCAGCGCGAGTAGCAGGACGGTGGATCCCAGGGCGGAGCGAGCGCTCAGGTGCTGGTGCATGCGCGTCCTTCGGTCGGCCACGTTCTGTCGCAGGATACCGAATGGAACGGTCAAACCATTACTCAAAGTACCGTCGATAGGCCGAACGGGTGTCAGGTGACGCGGCGACCCAGCTCCTCGCGGCACCGGCGCTCGAAGGCGTCCAGCTCGCGCATCGACTCCTGCAGGTCGGCGAGCCGTCGCTCGAGGTCGGTCCGCCGGTCGTCGATCTGCTCGAGGACGTAGCGCAGCTGTGAGGTAGGGCCCTGCGCCTCGTCATACATGTTGACGATGGTCCTGATCTCCTCCAGCGGGAAGCCGAGGCGCTTGCCGCGCAGGATCAGGGAGAGGCGGGTGCGGTCGCGGCGGCGATAGACGCGCTGCGTGCCGCGGCGCTCCGGCGCGAGCAGCCCCAAATCCTCGTAGTGCCGGATCGTGCGGTGGGTCACGCCGAAGTCGTCGGCGACCTGAGCGATCGTCCACTCCTCGGGGGTTGTCATGGGCGCCATCGTGCTTTACGTTTACGTCAACGTCAAGCATCTGTCCGTATGCCGTCACCGCCCGTCATCCCTCAGCCGCTCTCCCACCCATCCCCCGATCGCCACCGTCGTCGAAAGGCCCCACCCGTGTACGAGCTCAGCCAGGACCACGAGGACTTCCGCCGCACCGTGCGCGACTTCGCCGAGGGCGAGATCGCGCCGCACGTCGCCGAGTGGGACCGCGAGCACCACTTCCCGGCCCACCTGATCCCCAAGATGGGGGAGCTCGGGCTGTTTGGCCTGGTCGTCCCCGAGGAGTTCGGCGGCCACAAGTCGGCGGACGGCGAGGGCGGCGAGTTCACCTATCTGTGCGTCGCGATCGAGGAGCTCGGCCGCGTCGACCAGTCCATGGGCATCACCCTCGAGGCGGGCGTCGGCCTCGGCATCAACCCGATCCTGACCTTCGGCAGCCAGGAGCAGAAGGAGCGCTGGCTGCCCGACCTGGCCGCCGGGCGCACCCTCGCGGGGTTCGGGCTCACCGAGCCCGACGCGGGCTCCGACGCCGGCGGCACCAAGACGCGAGCCGTCCTCGAGGGCGGCGAGTGGGTCGTGAACGGCGCCAAGTCCTTCATCACCAACTCGGGCACCGAGATCACCTCGGTCGTCACCGCCACCGCGCGCACCGGCACCCGCGAGGACGGCAAGCCCGAGATCAGCGCCATCATGATCCCCTCCGGCACACCGGGATTCGAGGTCGCGCCGCCTTATCACAAGCTCGGGTGGAACATCTCGGACACCCACGGCCTGTCCTTCAGCGACGTCCGCGTCCCCGAGAGCAACCTGCTGGGCGCGCGCGGCAAGGGCTTCGGGCAGTTCCTCGCCACGCTCGACGACGGCCGCATCGCCATCGCCGCCCTCGCCGTCGGCTGCATCGCCCGCATGCTCGAGGAGTGCATCGCCTACTCCACGAGCCGCCTCGCCTTCGGGCGGCCCATCGCCGTCAACCAGGGCGTGTCCTTCCAGATCGCCGACCTGGCCGTGATGCTCGAGAACGCCCGCCTCCTCACCTACAAGGCCGCGTGGCTCAAGGACGAGATGGACGCCGGGCGGCGCAGCCTCGCCGAGGTCAAGCAGGCCGCCTCGATCGCCAAGCTCTACACCTCCGAGGCGGCCGTGACCTCGACCCGCATGGCGACCCAGATCTTCGGCGGCAACGGCTTCATGGAGGAGTATCCCGTCGCGCGCTTCTATCGTGACTCCAAGATCCTCGAGATCGGCGAGGGCACCTCCGAGGTGCAGCGCATGCTGATCGGCCGCGGCCTGGGCCTCCCCACCGCCTGACCCCGGCGCGCCCGACATACGACCCCCGAAGGGAATCTGATGGCCCACCAACCGGATCCGAAGGTCGCCGACGTCCGGGAGCGGCTCGAGGCGGCGCTCGAGGCCTCGGCCACACCACCCGACAAGGCCGCCGCCAAGCTCGCCTCCCAGGGCAAGCTCTATGTCCGCGAACGGATCTCGTTGCTGTTCGACGAGGGGAGCTTTGTCGAGGACGGGCGCTACGCCAACGCGATGGCGACCGGGCTGCCGGCCGACGGCGTCGTCACCGGCCGCGGTCTCGTGGACGGGCGACCGGCGATCGTCGTCGCGAACGACCCCACCGTCAAAGCGGGTTCGTGGGGCGCGCGGACCGTCGAGAAGATCGTGCGAGCCACCGAGAGCGCGCTGCGCGAGGAGCTGCCGGTCTTCTGGTTCGTGGACTCGGCGGGGGCGCGCATCACCGACCAGGTCGAGATGTTCCCGGGGCGGCGCGGGGCCGGACGGATCTTTCACAACCAGGTCGCGCTGTCGGGCAAGGTGCCCCAGATCTGTTGCCTGTTCGGCCCGTCCGCGGCCGGCGGGGCCTACATCCCCAGCTTCACCGACATCGTGATCATGGTCGACGGCAACGCCTCGATGTATCTCGGGTCGCCCCGCATGGCCGAGATGGTCGTGGGGGAGAAGGTTTCGCTGGAGGACCTCGGCGGCGCCCGGATGCACTGCACCGTCTCGGGGGTCGGCGACCTGCTCGCGGGCGACGACGCGGAGGCCATCGACCTGGCCAAGGAGTACTTCTCCTACATGCCGCTGTCGTGGCGGCAGCCGACGCCGCACTTCTCCGTGGAAGAGCCGACCGCGGCCCTGACCCGGGAGGACATCCCGGAGGTCGAGTCCGTGCCGTTCGACATGCACGAGGTCATCGACCGGCTCGTCGACGACGAGCAGTTCTTCGAGGTCAAGCCGACCTTCGCCGCGGAGCTCATCGTGGGCTACGGCCGGATGGCCGGGCAGACCGTGGGCTTCGTGGCCAACAACTCCGCCGTCAAGGGTGGCGTGCTGTTCAGCGACTCCGCCGACAAGGCAACGCGATTCATCACGACGTGCGACGCCTACTCGATCCCCCTGGTCTACCTCGCCGACGTGCCGGGCTTCATGATCGGCTCCGAGGTCGAGCGCGGCGGCATCATCCGGCACGGCGCCAAGATGGTCTATGCCGTGTCGGCGGCGACCGTGCCGCAGCTGTGCGTCGTGGTGCGCAAGGCGTATGGCGCCGGGCTGTACGCGATGGGGGGCCCGGGCTTCGCGCCGGACGCGACGATCGCGCTGCCCACGGCGCGCATCGGGGTCATGGGTCCCGAGGCGGCCGTGAACGCGGTGTACGCCAACAAGATCGCCGAGATCCCCGAGGGGCCGGAGCGGGACGCGTTCGTCGCCGAGAAGCGGGCGGAGTACGAGAAGGACATCGACCTCGAGCGCCTCGCCGCCGACCTCGTGATCGACGACATCGTCGAGCCGGAAGCCTTGCGGGACACCATCATCCACCGTCTGAGCTATGCCGGTGGTCGGTCGCGCCACTTCACCGAGCGGCACACGGGGATCTCGCCGGTCTGACGGCTGCGCCGGGCAGGTGAGGGTGACGACGGGTGGAGAAGGCCACCGTCATCGGTGGTGCTCTCCACCCGTTGGTGATGCGGTGGGCGGGTGGGGCGTCATACGGCTCGCTCGAGGTCCCACCAGCCGATGCCGAGCTCGAGCAGGAGCTCGCGCAGCAGCGGCAGGGAGACGCCGACCACGTTGTGGTAGTCGCCCTCGATGCCAATCACGAAGGCGCCGCCGAGACCGTCGACGGTGAATCCGCCTGCGACCCAGAGGGGCTCGCCGGTCGCGACGTAGGCGTCGATCTCGGCGTCCGAGAGGTCGGCGAAGTGCACGACGGTCGACGCCGTGCGCGAGACCTGGCGGCCGGTGGCGAGGTCGGTGATGGCGTGGCCGGAGTGCAGGACGCCCTCGCCACCACGCATCCGCCGCCACCGCTCGACCGCGACGGACGCCGTCTCGGGCTTGCCGTGCACCTCGCCGCCGAACTCCAGGACCGAGTCGCACCCGAGGACCAGGGTGGGGGTCTTCGTCGAGCCCGCCTCTGGGACGAGGGATTCCGCGACGTCGTCACGCTTGGTGCGGGCCAGGGCGAGGGCGTGCTCGGCCGGGCCGAGGCGGGTGCCGCCGGCCTCCAGCGCGGCGATCGTGGCGGGCTCGTCGACGCTCGAGACCTGGACGCGTGGAGCCAGGCCGGCCGAGCGCAGGGTGGCGAGGCGGGCGGGGGAGGCGGAGGCGAGGACGAGCTGGACGACCATGGCGCGACCCTACCGGGGGCAGAGGCATCGACCGGCCTTCGTCCGCCAGGCTGATGCCTCTACCCCCGGTAGGTCTGCGTGGCGCGGTCGAGCAGCCCCCGCAGGTGCGTCGCGCACGCCTCGGGGTGCGTCAGCGGCAGGAAGTGCGTCGCCCGCGGCACCGTCACCACCTGCGCGGCGGGGCAGGCGGCGGCATAGGCCCGCACCCCGAGCCGCATCTGGTCCAGCCCTCCGTTGAGGAGCAGGACGGGTATGTCGAGCCCGCCCAGCAGGTGGGGACCGCACTGCGCCATCACCGCCGACCAGGCCGCGGGCATCGCCGCGTAGCCCTGCCCGTCGTCGGTGACCTGGCTGATGTCGCGACCGCCAGCGAGTCGGCGCATGACGCCGTTGGCGACATGGGCCATCCGCGCCGACCCAACCACGGGCACGAGCCGGGCGAAGCCGCGGTAGACGGCCGCGCCCGCACCGGCCGGCACACCGGTGGCCCCGACGAGCCCGAGGCCCGCGAGGCGGTGAGGCTGCGCGGCGGCATACGACATCGCGACATAACCCCCCAGGCTGTGGCCAGCGAGGACGACCGGGCCGTCAGCGGGCAGGGCCTGCTCGACCGTCGCGAGGGCGCCCTCCCACGTGAAGTCCTCGGCGCCGCGGGAGCCGTGGCCGGGGAGGTCCGGGGTGACGACGCGGACGCCGGGCAGCAGCGCGGGGTAGTCGCGCCAGAAGCCGGCGTTCATGCGGGTGCCGTGCAGCAGGACCAGGGTGGGTGTCGGGGTGGGGCCCATGCCGCGAACCTACCTGAGGTAGGTCAGTCGCCGGAGGCGAGCAGGCCGTCGACGAAGCACCAGCGCCAGGACTCGCCCGGCTCGAAGGACCGCATGGTCGGGTGACCGGTCGCCTCGTGGTGCCGCGTCGCGTGCCGCCCCTCGGAGGAGTCGCAGCAGCCGACATACCCGCAGGTCAGGCACAGTCTCATGTGCACGGGCGTGGTGCCCTCGGCGAGGCAGCCGATGCACTCGCCGTGGGTGCGCGGCTCGACGAAGGTCGGCGCCTCCGCCAGGTGCTGACAGGGCGCGTCGGGCAGGGCGGGGGAGAGGGCCCGCAGCCGACGGGCGCGCTGCTCGACCCGGATCAGCGAGGTCTCCTCGAAGTCCAGCGAGGCCAGCACCGCCGAAATCACCTCGGACTCGACCTCGCCCTCGCTGCGCACCCGCAGGACCTCCTCGCGCTCGGCCCGGATGGCGGCGGTGCGGAGCCGGCGGTAGGTCTGGCTCGGGGTCTCCTTGCGCTCGTCGGGGCGGCCGAGCCGCTCCCAGATGGCGTTGACGCGGCGCTCGGCCTGGTCGCGGAGCGTGGCGATGGTGGCGGCGTCGTCGGGGCCGGCCTCGGCGTCCATGGCGCGGCGCCCGGCCTCGACCGCGCGGGCATAGACGGTCGCCTCCTGCAGCGCGTCCTCGCGGGGGTCGGGGCCGTGCACGTCCAGGCGGCGGGCGAGGACGGGGAGGGTGAGGCCCTGGATGAGGAGCGTCCCGGCGGTGACGACGAGCGCGACGAGCACGAGCACCGGGCGGTGCGGGGTGGCGAGCGGCAGGGTGAGCGCGGCGGCCAGGGTGACCACGCCACGCATGCCCGCCCACGCGATGAGCGCCGACTCCTGCCAGGGGGTGACGCCGTCGCGGCCGCGCGCCCGCACGACGAACCGCGTCGCCATGATCCACGCGACGCGGAGCACCATCACCCCGACCAGCAGGAGCAGGCACGCGGCGACGATGCGGCCCCAGCCGAGCGGGGAGCTGGAGGCGGCGGAGACGATCGAGCGCGTCTGCAGCCCGACGAGGAGGAAGACGGAGTTCTCGAGGAGGTAGGTGATGGTCTTCCAGTTGATGCGGGTGGTGACGCGGGACTGCGCCGTCTCGACGACGGGCGCCACGTGCCCGATGAGCAGACCGGCGACGACGACCGACAGCACGCCTGACGCGTGGAAGTGCTCGGCCGGCGCGAACGCGATGAACGGCAGCAGGAAGGACAGGGCCGTGGTGGCGACGGGGTCGCTGGTGCGCTTGAGCACGTATGACGCCGCCTTGGCCACGACCACGCCGACCACGATCGCGATGACCACCGCCTTGGCGAAGTCCAGCAGGACCGCGCCGACGGTGACCGCCGCAGTCAGGGCACCGGTCGCCGTGCGCAGCGACACCAGGGCCGTCGCGTCGTTGACCAGCGACTCGCCCTCGAGGATGGTGACGACCCGTCTCGGCAGGCCGATCTGCTTGGCGACGGCGCTCGCGGCCACGGCATCGGGCGGGGCCACGATGGCGCCCAGGGCGAACGCCGCTGCGAACGGCAGCGGCAGCAGCGCCCACGCCAGCAGGCCGATCCCCGCAGCCGTGAACAGCACGAGTCCGATCGACAGCCAGCCGATCGCGGACAGGTTGTCGCGGAAGTCCATCAGGCTGGTGTTGTGCGCCGCGGTGTAGAGCAGGGGCGGCAGGATGCCCACCAGCACGAGCTCGGGGGACAGGGTCGGCTCGTGGATGAACGGCAGGTAGGAGCCGACCAGCCCCACGACGATGAGCACCAGGGGTGCCGACAGGCCCCAGCGGTTGGACAGGGTCGTGACGGCGAGGACGGTCAGCGCGAGGCCGACCACGAGCGTGAGGATCTCCACGGCGCACATCCTCCCACCGGCGGGGCGGTGGCGCGGCCCGCGTTCAGACCCGCCGGGGGCCGAGGCATCAGCCTGGGGGACGAAGGCCGGTCGATGCCTTTACCGGGGGCGGGTGATCAGCCGGGGGTCAGCACATCCGCCTGGGGTCGGCACATCCGCCTGGCGTGCGAGGTCGGGCGAACGTGACTACCTGAGGTAGGGGTGGAGGACGGCGGTGCGCAGCGTGTCCAGGCCGACCCCGCCGATGTCGAGCGCCCGACGGTGGAAGTCCTTGAGCGAGAAGGCCTCGCCCTCGCGCCGCTGCACCTCGTCGCGCAGCTGCAGCCAGAGCCGCTCGCCGACCTTGTACGACGGGGCCTGCCCCGGCCAGCCGAGGTAGCGGTCCAGCTCGAACCGCAGCACGGCCTCCTCCATGTTGGCGTGCGCCGTCAGGTAGGCCCAGGCCTTGTCGTAGGTCCACTCGCCGCCGCCGACCTCGGCCGGCGCCTCGAAGCCGCAGTGCACGCCGATGTCGATGACCACGCGGGCCGCGCGCAGCGACTGCCCGTCCAGCCAGCCCATGCGGTTGCCCGGGTCGTCCATGTGCCCGAAGTCGGCCATGAGGCGCTCGGCATACAGCGCCCACCCCTCCCCGTGGCCCGAGGTCCACGAGAACTGGCGCCGCCAGGTGTTGAGCTGCTCGCGGTTGTGGACGGTCTGGGCGACCTGGAGGTGATGCCCGGGGACGCCCTCGTGGTAGACGGTGGTGAGCTCGCGCCAGGTCGTGAACTCGGTGACGCCCTTGGGCACCGACCACCACATGCGGCCGGGGCGGGTGAAGTCGTCGGAGGGGCCGGTGTAGTAGATGCCGCCGGTCTGGGTCGGCGCGATGCAGCACTCGATCTCGCGCACGGGCGCGGGGATGTCGAAGTGCTCGCCGTCGAGCAGCCGGACGACCGCGTCGGCCTCGTCCTGCATCCAGCGACGCAGGGCGTCCGTGCCGTCCAGGCGGTAGGCGGGGTCCTGGTCGAGCAGCGCGATCGCCTCGGCCACCGTCGCGCCCGGGCTTACCTGCTGGGCCACGTCCTGCATCGCCGCCGTGATGCGGGCGACCTCCTCCTGGCCCCAGCGGTAGGTCTCCTCGAGGTCGACGTCGGCACCGAGGAAGTAGCGCGAGCACAGGGAGTACTGGTCGCGGCCCACGGCGTCCTCCTCCGGCGCCTCGTCGAGCAGCTCGACGCGCAGGAACTCCGCCATGCGGGCGTAGGCGTCGCCCGCCGCCCCCACCTCGCGGGTCAGGCGCTCGCGCAGCTCGGGCGGCAGGGCGCGGTGGGGAGCGAGCGCGCCCTTGAGGAAGCCCGCGAAGTAGCCCTCGGGCTCGACCAGGTCGCGGCACTGCTGGATGCACGCCTCGACCTGGCGGCGGGCCGACACCGCGCCCTTGTCGCGGGCGGACAGCAGGGACTCCTGGTACTGCTCCAGGGCGAGCGGGATCCGGCCCATGCGCAGCGCGATCGTCGCCCAGTGCTCGACCGTCTCGGTCGGCATCAGGTCGAAGGCCGCGCGGATGTCCTGCAGCGGGGAGGCGATGACGTTGAGCGAGGACTCGACGATGCCTGCGGCATACATCTCCTCGGCGAGACCGAGCCGCTCGGTCATGGCGGTCACCGTGACCCCGTCGGTGTCGCTCGTGGGCTGGACGGAGGCGAGCGCCGCGAGCGTGCGCCGGCGCAGCTCGGACTGGGCGCGCAGCCCGTCGGGGGAGAAGTCGTCGATCTGGTCGTCGTGACCGGGGATGCCGACGTAGGTCGCGGTCAGCGGGCTGAGCTCGAGCGTCTCGCGGACGAACTCGTCGGCGATGCGGTCGACGGCGCTGCGGTCGGCGGCGCTGCGGTCGGCGGCACTGCGGCGGGAGGTGGGGGAGGTCTCCTGGGCACTGGTCACCTCGAGCACGCTACCCAAGGTCGCGTGAGCCGGCTCGTCAGCGCGCCGATCGCCATCCCCACGAGGACCGGCGGCGGGCGCCGAGCGACGAGACGCCGAGGTTGCGGGCCCGGCTGGCCCAGATGCCCGTGGGCTGATCCTCGGCGGCAGGCTCCCCGCCCGCCGCGGCGGCCACGACGAGCAGCAGCGCCGCGAGCTCCTCGTCGGTCGGGTTGCCCTTGGTCACGGACAGCAGGGTCGGTATGCCGACCGCCGCCGCGTCCTCGGGAGCGGCCACGGCCGAGGGGACGGCCGGCGCTGCGTCCGTCTTCACGTCCGTCTTCACGTCGTCGGTCATCGGCGAACCCTCCTGCGTCGGCGAGCGGTCACAGCGGGATGTTCCCGTGCTTCTTGGGCGGGTGGTTCTCGCGCTTGGTCTGCAGGGCCCGCAGGGCCTGCACGACGTTGCGGCGGGTCTCCTGCGGGGCGATGACCGCGTCGATGTAGCCGCGCTCGGCCGCGACGTAGGGGTTGGCGAGGTGGTCCTCGTACTCCTTGATGAACTGCGCGCGCGTCGCGTCGACGTCGCGGCCCTCCGCCTCGGCCGCGGCGATCTCCTTGCGGTAGAGGATGTTGACCGCGCCCTGCGCGCCCATCACGGCGATCTGCGCGGTGGGCCAGGCGATGTTGACGTCGGCGCCGAGGTGCTTGGACCCCATGACGTCGTACGCGCCGCCGTAGGCCTTGCGGGTGATGACGGTGACGAGCGGGACGGTGGCCTCGGCATACGCGTAGATGAGCTTGGCGCCGCGGCGGATGATGCCGTTCCACTCCTGGTCGGTGCCCGGCAGGAAGCCCGGCACGTCCACGAAGGTCAGCACGGGCACGTTGAACGCGTCGCAGGTGCGCACGAAGCGCGCGGCCTTCTCGGAGGCGTCGATGTCCAGGCACCCGGCGAACTGCATCGGCTGGTTGGCGACGATGCCGACGCTGCGCCCCTCGACCCGCCCGAAGCCGGTGAGGATGTTGGGCGCGAACATCGGCTGGACCTCGAGGAAGGCCTGGTCGTCAAGGATCGCCGTGAAGACCTCGTGCATGTCGTAGGGCATGTTGGGCGAGTCCGGGATGATCGTGTCCAGGGCGACGTCCAGCTCGTTGATCTCGAGGTCCACCTCGGCCTCGAAGACCGGCGGGTCCTCGTGGTTGTTGCTCGGCAGGTAGGACAGGAGCTCCTTGACGTAGTCCATCGCGTCGTTCTCGTCGGAGCCCATGTAGTGCGCGCAGCCGGACTTGGAGTTGTGCGCCGTCGCGCCGCCCAGCTCCTCCATGCCGACGCTCTCGCCCGTGACGGTCCTGATGACGTCCGGGCCGGTGATGAACATGTGGGACGTCTGGTCGACCATGACCGTGAAGTCCGTGATGGCGGGGGAGTAGACCGCCCCGCCCGCGCAGGGCCCCATGATCAGCGAGACCTGCGGGATGACGCCGGACGCGAGGACGTTGCGGCGGAAGATCTCGCCATACATCCCCAGCGAGGCGACACCCTCCTGGATCCGCGCGCCGCCGGAGTCGTTGAGGCCGACGACCGGGCAGCCGATCTTCATGGCGAAGTCCATGACCTTGACGATCTTCTCCCCGAACACCTCGCCGAGGGACCCGCCGAACACCGTGAAGTCCTGGGCGAACACGCACACCTGACGACCGTCGACGGTGCCGTAGCCGGTGATCACGCCGTCGCCGTAGGGGCGGTTCTTGTCCTGCCCGAAGGAGGTCGAGCGGTGGCGGGCGTACTGGTCCAGCTCGACGAACGAGCCCTCGTCGAGGAAGGCCTCGACGCGCTCCCGGGCGGTCTGCTTGCCGCGGGCGTGCTGCTTCTCGACCGCCTTCTCGGAGGCCCCGTGCAGGACCTGCTCGTTGCGGTGGTGCATGTCGGCGAGCCGACCTGCGGTCGTGGCCAGGTCGAAGGTGTCCGTCGTCGGAGCGTCAGCCATGGCGACACCATAGCCTTGGCCTCGTGACCTCCGCTCTGCGACAAAGCGCTCTGACCAGCCATGTGACGGACGCCATGTCCCCGTGGCTCGATGTGGAGGTCCGCGACGCCGTCGCCAGCACCAACGCGGCGCTGCTGGCGGACCCCCGGCCCTGGCACGTGCTCACCACCGACCACCAGCAGGCCGGACGCGGTCGGCTCGCCCGGTCCTGGGAGACCCCGGCCGGCACCGCCGTCGCGCTGTCGGCCTGCGTGCCCGTCCCACCGGCTCGTATGACGGACGCGGGGTGGCTGCCCCTGCTCACCGGCCTGGCCGTGCGGGACGCCCTCGTCGGGCTCGGGCTGGCGGGGGCGGTGCTCAAGTGGCCCAACGACGTGCTCGTCGCCACCGACGGCGACCGCAAGGTGTGCGGGGTGCTGTGCGAGCTGGCGCCGGCCCCTGGTCCTGGGGATGGGGTCGCCGTGCTGGGGATGGGGATCAACGTGCACCAGACCCGCGACCAGCTGCCCGTCGAGACGGCGACCTCGCTCGCGCTGTGCGGCCTCGAGGTCGGACGCGAGGAGGTCGTGGTCGCCGTGCTGCGCGCCCTGGCCCACCGGCACCGGCAGTGGGCGACGGCGTCGCGGATGCCGGCGCTGCGGGCGGACTACGCCGCGGCGTGCGCGACGCTCGGGCGCCAGGTCGCCATCCACCTGCCCTCGGGTGCGGTGGAGCCGGGCGAGGCGGTGCGGGTCGACGAGGCCGGTCGTCTCGTCATACGCACCGCTCACGGGGACCGCATCCACGCGGCCGGTGACGTGGTGCACGCGAGGCTGTCGGCCTGAGGCATCATGGCGGGAGCGGTCGACGGCCAGCGTCGTCCCGCTGGACGGCAAGGAGGCGACGGTGGCGGACCCCCGCGAGGAGTCGATCCGGCTGTCGGAGGCCCCGGCCGGCCTCGACCCCCTGGTCGAACGCGTGCAGCGCGAGCTGCTCGGCGGCCCCCTGGACCTCGACCGCCGCGACGTGTCCCGCACCGTCGGGGTCTCCCTGCGCACCGCCGAGCGCTTCTGGCACGCCCTCGGCTTCCCCGGCAACGAGGACGGGGAGGCGGTGTTCTCCCAGCTCGACCTGACGGCGCTGCGGGGGGTGGCCGCCCTGGTGCGCCGCGGCGAGCTCGACGAGGAGTCGGCGCTCAGCCTGACCCGGGCCTTCGCGCGGACGGCGGACCGGTTGTCGGTGTGGCAGTGCTCGGTGTTCGCCGAGTCGCTCAGCCCGTGGGCGCAGGGCGAGGTCGACCTCGGCCGCGTGGCCGTCTCCGACGAGAGCCACGACTCCACCCGCGCCGAGCCCGACGAGGACACCGCCCTGGCCGCCGCGCGCAAGGTCGCCGAGCTGGCCGACGAGCTCGAGCCGCTCCTGGTCTATGCCTGGCGGCGGCACCTGGCGGCGGCCACGGCGCGCATGGTCGCCGACGCCGACCCGTCGGTGGGGGAGCAGGGGCTGCGGCGCTGCGTGGGCTTCGCCGACCTCGTCTCCTTCACGTCGCTGGTGCGGCGGCTGTCCGAGCGCGAGCTGGCCACCGTGGTGCAGAGGTTCGAGGCGCTGTGCAGCGACGTCATCACCGGCCACGGCGGCCGGGTGATCAAGACCGTGGGGGACGAGGTCCTGTATGTCGCCAAGGTGCCCGCCGACGGCGCCCGGATCGCGCTGGACCTGGTCGACGCCATCCGCCACGACGACATGCTGCCTCCCGTCCGCGTGGGCCTGGCCTACGGCCACGTCGTGTCGCGCCTCGGCGACGTCTTCGGCACCACCGTCAACCGCGCCGCGCGCCTGACCGCCGTCGCCCCCTCCGGCAAGGTGCTGGCGGACGAGGGGCTCGTCGCCCGCCTCGCCGACGCCCCCGACCTGACGGCGGTGCGCCAGCGCAGCCGCACGCTGCGCGGCGTGGGCGTCGTCGCACCGTCCCTGCTCCACCGCACGGTCGCCGTGCCTCACGGCCTGCCCGACGCGGCCCTACCCGATCCGGCCCTGCCCGATCCGGCCCTGCCCGACCCATCACCTCACGAGCTCCCCGACCCCGTCCGCGACCTGGAGGTCCGATGACCCACGACGACAACGTGACGATCACCCGCCACGGCGAGCACGGCCACGTCGCCGAGCTCGCCCTGGACCGGCCCGAGGCGATGAACGCCGTCTCGACCGCGATGGCCCGCGACCTCGGCGCCGCGACCGCCGAGCTGTCGGCGCTCGCCCTCAGCGGTGAGGTGCGGTCGGTGGTCGTGACCTCCACGCACCCCAAGGCCTTCTGCGTCGGCGCAGACCTCAAGGAGCGCAACGGCTTCACCGACGCCGACCTCATGGCGCAGCGACCGATCGCGCGGGCCGCCTACACCGGCGTGCTGAACCTGCCCGTCCCCGTCATCGCGGCCGTGGACGGCTTCGCGCTCGGCGGGGGCTTCGAGATCGCGCTGTCCTGCGACGTGATCGTCTGCGGGGCCGGCGCGACCGTGGGCCTGCCCGAGGTGTCGGTGGGCGTCATCCCCGGCGGTGGCGGCACCCAGCTGCTGACCCGCCGCGTCGGCTGGTCGCGGGCGTCGCGCATCATCTTCGGCGCGAGCAGGATGACGGCGGCCGAGGCGCTCGCGCTCGGGGCGGTCGACGAGGTCGTGGACGCCGGGACCGCCCGCGAGCACGCGCTGGAGCTGGCGTCCCTGATCGCCACGCACTCGCCGGTCGGGGTGCGCAACGCCAAGAAGGCCATGCGCCTCGGCTCCGACGTCGACCTGGCGGCCGGGCTGGAGATCGAGGACGGCTGCTGGCGGGCGACGGCGTTCAGCGGCGACCGGCGCGAGGGCGTCGCCGCCTTCGCCGAGAAGCGTCGACCGGCCTGGCCCGGCGTCTGACGACACCCGCCCACCCCGGCCCGGCTCCCCACGCAACGGGGGCCCTGACGGCCTGACGCCGCGCGCAGAGGTGCACCGTGTGCGACGGTGCGCGGCGACCGGGGCATCATGGCCCTGTGCCCTACCTCCTGCTCGTGCTGGGTTGCGCCCTCGTCGCCCTCGTGCAGGGGGTCGCTCCGGGCGACGTCCTGGGGTGGACGACCGTCCAGCTGGCCCTCTGCGTCGTCGGGCTGATGGTGGTGCGCGCCGTCCGCGGGCGAGGTCAGCCGCTCGCGCTCGACCTGGCCCTCGGCGGTGCGGTCGGCACGGCGCTGCTGCTGCCGGCCTGGTGGGGACAGCTGCACCTCGGGGTGCCCTGCGCGCTGACCCACGCCGTCGTCGTCGTGGCTCTGCTGGCGCTGCCCACCACGCGGCGCCGGGTGCTCGATCGCAGCGCGGGGCGCCTGTCACGGGGTGTCTCCGCGTCGCTCTCGGGACTCGTCCTGCTCGTGCTGGGGTGGACGGTCGGCGACTTCACCCGGTGGACCGACCACTGGCAGAGCACCTCGCGGACCTACTACCCCGACGTCCTCTTCAACCTGTCGCTGACCGCCGAGGCCCATCGGGCCCTGCCCCTCACCCTGCCCCAGGTCGCCGGCGAGGGCCTGCCCTACCACTGGTTCGCCAACGTCGCCATGGCGGCCGTCGGCGAGCTGGGCAGGGTGCCCGACCCGGTCGTCGTGCTGCAGCTCTGGTACCCCTACGTCACCGGTCTGACGGCACTGGCGCTGGCCGCGGCGGCCGGCGAGATGTTCTCCGACCGCAGCACCGGCAGCTGGGCCGCGTGGATCGCCATGGGCTGGACCTCGATCGGAGGCGCGACCGCGCTCGCCACCGCTCCCCTCACGATCACGCAGAACTCCTGGGCGAGCCCCTCCATGAGCTATGCCCTGCTGCTCATGATGCCCACCCTCGCCGCGATCGTCGGGCAGCTCGGCGGGGCCTGGCGGCCGGTCCCGTCGCTGGTGCTGGGGGCGGGGCTCTTCGCCGTGCTCACCGTCGCCAAGACGACGGTCCTCCCGGTCCTCGGGGTCGGGGTCGGCTCCGTGCTGCTGGTCGCGGTCGCCCGCAGGCGGTGGCGTGACGCCGCCCGCGCGTCGGCCTGGTGCCTCCTGGTCGGAGCGGCCTTCCTGGGGGCCCGCGGGCTGGTGTACGGCAGCTCGGTGGACGGGTTGGTGGTCCGCCCCTTCGCCTACGTGTGGCGTTCGATGGTCGGTCGCGACGCGATGCTCGCCGACTCGGTCCCACGGTCGGTGTCGCAGGCCTGGACGTCGGCGACCGGGGTCGGTGTGCTGATTGTCCTCGTGGCCGTCCTCGCCGTCTCGACCCTGGCCGTCGTCTGGCCCGGGATCCGCCGGCCGGCGGGCGGAGAAACGGTCCTGGCCCCGCTGCTGCTCGGCGGGGGAGCCGCCGGGCTGGGCGCGACGCTGCTGCTCTCCCACCCGGGCACGAGCGAGGTGTTCTTCCTTCGCACGGCCTTCCCGCTCCTGGCGATGTCGGCGGCGGGAGCCTTGGCGCCGACCTGGCAGGCCGCGTCACCTCGCCTGCGCCTCCGGCTGCTCGTCGCCGTGGCGGTCGGGGCCGTGGCCTGGACGGCACTGACCCGCGCGCGGCTGCTCGAGCAGCTCGTCGTCGAACCCTGGGCCGTGCTGGGGGCCGTGCGCCTCGGTGGCTATGCCGTCGCGGTGGCCGTCCTGGCGCTGGCCGCGTGGGTCGCGACGCGCCGCCGGGACGACCTGCTGACGCTCGCCCCCTGGGCCATGGTGCTGGCGGCCGGGCTGGGGACGACGCTGGGCCACGTCGTGCCGACGGAGCGGGGGACCGTCGCGGCCGCGATCCGGGCCGACAACCCCAATCCCCTCCGGGTGGCCGAGCTGGAGGCGGCGGCGGTCCTGAGGTCGACGGCACGACCGGAGGACGTCGTCGTCACCAACACCAGCTGCCTACGCCCAAGGGAACGGATCGCCGGCCATTGCGACGCACGCGGCTTCTGGGTGAGCGCTTTCGGGGGGCACCGCACCCTGGTCTCCGGCTGGGGCTACGACCGCAGGATCCTGGCGCGGGGGGCGACCAGCACCCGCCCCTACCCGACCCTGGCCTTCTGGGACCCCCCGCTCCTGCGGACCAACCTGCAGGTGATCGAGCGCGCCGACCCCGAGGCGGTCACCCGGGTCTGCCGGTCCGGCGCCCGGTGGATCCTGGCGGATGCGGCCTACGGCCCCGTCAGCCCACGGTTGTCCGAGGTGGGCGAGCGTCTGTTCGTCGCCGACGGGGTCCAGGTGCTCCGGCTCCGCTGCCCCTGACCCTGCCGCCCGAAGGCTCCCGGGGGCGTGGGTGCTCCCAGCAGGCCCGGACCGGCCGGCGCGTGGTGGCGGGCGCGGCCGCACCGTACCCTGTGGCCTGTGACATCTCCCCGCACCGCACCAGGTGGATTCCCCGTCGTCGGCATCATCGGGGGTGGACAGCTGGCGCGTATGACGGCACCTCCCGCCGTCGGGCTCGGCGTCACGCTGTCGGTGCTGGCGGAGTCGGAGACCGCGTCGGCCGCGCAGGTCGTGCCCTCGTCGCCGGTGGGTGACCACACCAGCATCGAGGACGTGCTCGCCTTCGCGCGGAGGTGCGACGTCGTGACCTTCGACCACGAGCACGTGCCGCCGGAGGTCATCGCCGCCGTCCAGGACGCCGGGGTCCGGGTCGAGCCGTCGCCCGACGCGCTCCTGCACGCGCAGGACAAGCTGGTCATGCGGCGCAGGCTCACGGCCCTCGGCATCCCCTGCCCGGACTGGGCGCACGTGACGAGCCGCGCCGACCTCGAGGCCTTCGGCCGACGGGTGGGCTGGCCCCTCGTGCTCAAGACGCCGCGGGGGGGCTACGACGGCAAGGGGGTCCGGGTGGTCACCGGCCTGGACGACGCTCGCGACTGGCTCGAGGCCGTCGAGGCCGTCGAGGCCGCCGGTGCCGGCGGGACCGACGGCGAGCACGGGACCACGATGGCCGACGGGCTGCTCGCCGAGGCCATGGTCGGGTTCACGCGCGAGCTGGCCGTCCTCGTCGCCCGCTCGCCGTCCGGGCAGGCCGCCGTCTGGCCGGTCGTCGAGACCGTGCAGACCGACGGGATCTGCACCGAGGTGCTGGCCCCCGCGCCGGACCTCGACCCCGAGCTGGCCTCGCGGGCGAGCGAGTCCGCGCTGCGCATCGCCGGCGAGCTGGGTGTCACCGGCGTCATGGCGGTGGAGCTGTTCGAGACGCGTGACGGCGACGGCCGTCCGGCATACCTGGTCAACGAGCTGGCGATGCGCCCCCACAACTCGGGCCACTGGACCATCGACGGCTCGGTCACGAGCCAGTTCGAGCAGCACCTGCGGGCGGTCCTCGACCTGCCGCTCGGCTCGACCCGCTCCCGGGCGCGCTGGACCGTGATGGGCAACGTCCTCGGCGGCGACTACCCCGAGCTCTACGCGACCTACCGCCACCTCATGGCGCGCGACCCCGCGATGAAGTTCCACCTCTACGGCAAGGACGTGCGCCCCGGCCGCAAGATCGGGCACGTCGACGTGAGCGGGGACGACCTCGACGACCTGCGGGCGCGAGCGCGCCACGCCTGCGACTACCTCCAGGGAGTGATCACCGAATGACACGGTCCGACCATGACTCTCAGGGCCCGGCCGTCGGGCTCGTGATGGGCTCCGACTCCGACTGGCCGGTCATGGAGCAGGCGGCGCTGGCCCTCGACGAGCTCGGCATCGCCTACGAGGCGGACGTCGTCTCGGCCCACCGCATGCCGACCGAGATGATCACGTATGGCGAGCAGGCCGCCTCGCGCGGGCTGCAGGTGATCGTCGCCGGCGCCGGGGGTGCGGCGCACCTGCCCGGGATGCTCGCGGCCGTGACGCCGCTGCCGGTGATCGGGGTCCCGGTGCCGCTGAAGCATCTCGACGGCATGGACTCGCTGCTGTCGATCGTGCAGATGCCGGCCGGCGTGCCGGTCGCGACCGTGTCGATCGGCGGCGCGCGCAACGCCGGCCTGCTGGCCGCGCGCATCATCGGCTCTGGCCCGGGTGAGGAGGCGCGGCGCGTGCGCGAGGCGATGATGGCCTTCCAGGCGGCGCTGCGCGACGAGGCGCACGCCAAGGGCGAGAAGCTGCGCTCCCGCCAGTCCTCCTGACGTCCCCCGGGTGCGCGAACGACGGGCTCGTCCGGCAACGGCCCGACGCACGTGAAGGGGCCCGCGCCACTGCGCGAGCCCCTTCACGTGCGGGTGGTCAGGACTGCCAGGTGTAGGACAGGCCGCCGCCGCCCACGTGCTGCTGGAAGTCCGGCCAACCGAGGCTGGACTCGTCGACGAAGGGCACGTCCCGCAGGAGACCGTCCTGGGAGATCATCAACAAGCTGTTGAACCAGCCGGTGAAGCGCTCGGGGGCGGTCATCTGGGGGATCGCGGCAAAGCTGCCGGCGCGCGGCTGATAGACACCCGCGAAGGTTCCGGCCGCCACGCCCTTGGACGTGTAGACGCGCAGGGTGCCGTCGTTGCGGTTGCGGACGAGCAGGTCGAAGTGGTTGTCGTAGTTGGCGTCGCCGACCCCGAGGATCACGTTGAAGGGCGCCCAGCCGGTCCCCAGCTGCACACGGGGGGAGAACATGCCGGCGCCGGGCGAGCTCGTGCGCCCGTTGCCGGGGTACAGCCACAGCACGCCGTTCCAGTCGCGTGCCACGAGGTCAGGCTTGGTGTCGCCGTCCCAGTCGCCACCGAACGCCGGGACGTACTTGTGCCAGCCGCCACCGATGGAGATTCGCGGCTGGAGGCTGCCTGCGGCGTTGCCGCGGTACAACCACAGAGCGCCGCTGGGCTCACGGGCGGCAAGGTCGCCGTGGCCGTCGCCGTCCCAGTCGCCGACCGAGAAGACGTGGTTGTAGACCCCCCAGCCCGACCCGAGGGACGTGCGCGGGGCCGACAGCGGACTCTGCGGGCTGGTGCTGTTGCGGTAGAGCCAGAGCGTCCCGGAGGCATCCTTGGCCAGCAGGTCGTTGTACCCGTCCCCGGTGAAGTCGGAGGTCGACTTCGGGGAGGTCTGACGTAGGTCGAAGTACTTGGCGACGGCTAGCGGGTCGCGTGCAGTCGCCCCGCCCCGGGTCAGCTGGGGCGTACTGTCGGTCAGGCGGTAGATGCCGGTGTACGCGTCGCCGTTGGTGGCGTCGGCCGGCGTCGGGTCGGTGTCGATGCGCAGGTAGTAGGCCCGACGGTCTTGCGTGAGCCGAGGATTGGCCACTCGCTGCCCGACCGCCCCCCTCCACCGCACCGTGACCTGGCCCGCGGGGCTCACGATGGCGAGAGAAGACGACTGGTCGCCGTTGCGGATCGCCGCCAGGATCGCCCCGTTGGCGGCGACCGACACGTCATAGGCGGCCGGGGCGCCGATGACGGACTGGGCTCCCGTGGCGGTGCTCGTGCGCACCAGGTCGCTGGAGCCCCCAGCGGCGTGACGCACGCCCACCGTGGTGATGCCGTCGGCGAGGAACGTGGAACGTTCGGGCACGACGCTCCCGGCGGTGCGGGGCACCGTGGTGGTGGCGCCGGTGTCGAGGACCCTCACCATGGTGCGCAGGGCGACACCGTCAGTGTCGTAGACCGTCCAGACGAGCTTGCGTCCGTCAGGTGAGAACGACGGCTCGGAGTGGTAGTCGGTGCCGCCGGGAGCGACGGTGGTGACTGCCCCGGTCCCGTCCGCGCGACGCAGGACGAGGTCGCCGCCCTGGGAGGCGTTGGCACGGGTGACGGCGAGCCACATGCCGTCGGGGGAGAACGCTGGGGTCTCGGTGCCGGCGTCGGAGCCGACCGGAATGCCGGCGGACGTGTCGTTCTGCATGACGAGCGGGCCGTCGTCCCACGTCGACACCGCAAGGTCGGGAGTGCCACGCCCGGCATCCTCGAACATCGCGAGGCCGTCGACGGGACTGCCGTTCCCGTCGACGAACGAACAGGTCTGCACCCCGGTGGAGAACGGCACGACGAGGCGGTACTCCACCGGTGCGTTCGGCGCGGTGTCGCGGTCGATGGCGACGCCGGCGGACCCGGCGGCCGCGGTCACAGCTCGCCACTGGGTGCCCGTCGAGATGCGCCGCTGCACGGTGATGGTGCCGGTCGGGGCGGCCGACGGCTTCCACAGCAGCGTGGTGCGATCGCGAAGCTGGGAGATGTCCAGGTCCAAGGCCGCGCACTGCGGGGTGACCGCGGTGGCGGAGCCCGTGGTGGAGCCCTGTCTCCTGGTGGGGCCCTTGCGGGTCGAGGTGCCTTCCTGCATCCGGCCCAGGTCGACGGTCTCGGGGGAGGAGGACGGTCGGGCCGGGGCGGGACGAAGCCGCTCGGCGGACGACGTCGTCGTCATCCGGTCACGGTTCGGGCCGGCACCGTTCTCGGCGGAGGCCAGCCCGACGGCGGGTGCGGCGAGAGCGATGGCGAGGGAACCGGTGACGGCGAGGGGCAGACGGGAGGTTCCCCGCTGCAGGCGTAGACGTTGGTACATGTCTCCCCTTGTTACTAAGAGTGATGAATGGCTACATAGTGCCATCCCTGGGAGAATTCTGGCAGGCGGCTCACGAGAGTCCTTCGCGGGGTGCCGCCTGGTGGTCGTTAGGGTGGCGGCCATGACGTCGGGCCTCAAGCACCAGATGACCTATTTCGACCTGGTCCGGGGTCTGTCCGCCCAGCTCGTGGTGCTGGGGCACGCCAGCGTGCTGGCCCTGCCGGCGCTGTTCGCCGCCCGCGGGCGCGATGGCCGCCTGGGTGCTCGGCCGGACCAGTTCCACGTCCAGTCCTACGGCGTGGTGATCTTCCTGGTGCTCTCCGGCTACCTGATCACCATGTCCGTGCAGCGTCGGCGACGCGACCCGTCCTACGGCTTCAGGGCTTATCTCGTCGACCGGTGGGCCCGTATCTTCACCCCGCTGCTGCCCGCGATGGTGGCCGTCGTCCTCATCGACCGCCTGGTCTTCTCCGGCGGCGCCTCCTCGCGCTTCATCGTCGTGAGGCACGACATCACCACCATGCTCAGCAACCTCCTGATGCTGCAGGACAACTCCGTCCTGCGCCAGGCTGCTGCCGCCACGGGAGCGCCGCTCGCGGCACGGTCTCTGGGCAGCGCAGCGCCGTGGTGGACCGTTGCCTTGGAGTGGTGGATCTACGTCGGGTTCGGCCTGGTCGCCCTCGTTCTGCTGCACCGACCGACGACCGGGCGCGGCCTCGCCGCCCTGCCCGCGCTGGTCTTCGCGGCTGCCACGGTCCTCGGCACCGTCGAGACGGGGAGCGGCTTGATGCTCTCCTGGCTGGTCGGTTTCGCCTATGCCTGGTGGGCGCCGGCGATGCGGGCCGTCCCACGGCCCGTGCACGCGGGACTCACCGTTCTGGCGGTCCTTTGGCTGTGGTGGTGCTTCGACGTCGTCCACCTCGGTGTCTACGCTCCCACGGTGTGCGTCCTGACGGGGGTGGCCGTGGTCTCCGGCTTCCACATGCTCGACTGGTCACGGGTGCTCGGCCCAGCTCGCGGGCCGGTGGCCTTCGTCTCGGACTACTCCTACTCGCTGTACCTCGTGCACTTCTCGGTCATGATCTGGCTCGCGCACCTGGTCGAGGGCCGCGTGACGGGGATCGAGCTCTACGTCCTGCTCGTGGCCGCGGGCAACGGGGCGGGCGTGTTGTGGTGGTGGTTGTTCGAGCGGCACTTCGGCCGCGTCCGCGACACGCTGCGGCGGGTTGTCACCAGGCCGTCCAGCCCCCGTCCACGGCGATCACCTGTCCGGTGACATAGGCCGACTCGTCGGACGCGAGCCAGCGCACGACCCCGCGGAAGTCGTCCTCCGTGGCCATGCGCCGCAGCGGCGTGAGGCCCTCGTAGCGCTCGACGAACTCCTCGGCCTGCCCGCGTGCGATCCCTCCGGGTGCGAAGGCGTTGCACCGCACGTCGGGGGCGAGCACCGTCGCGAGATAGCGCGTCAGCTGGGCGATCCCGCCCTTGGACGCACCGTAGGCCGCGGGGTTGCCCATCACCGTCCCGGCATACAGGCCCATGTTGGGACCGACCAGGCCGTAGATGCTGGACACGTTGACGACGCTGCCGTGGCCGGTGCGTCGCAGGAGCGGCAGCAGGCGCCGGGTCAGGCTGAAGGGCACCGTGAGGTTGAGCCGCAGCGCCAGCTCGAAGGCGTCGTCGGTCTGCTCCTCGAACGGGACGGCATAGCCAGGGACGCCCGAGGTGCCGGTGAAGGCCGCGTTGTTGACGAGGACGTCGCAGGCGCCCAGCCGCTCGACCTGCGCCACCACCGAGGCCAGGGCGTCGGCGTCCAGCAGGTCGCCGGCGATCCCGCGATGATCGCCGGCCGGCAGCTCGGCCAGGGCCTGGTCGACCAGGCCGGCGTCGCGGTCGACCACGACCACCCGGGCACCGGCCTCGGCGAGCGAGGCGCACAACGTGCGTCCGAGCGGACCGGCCCCGCCGGTCACCATCGCGGTGCGGCCCTCGAGGGACCCGGCGTGGCCGCTCATCGTCCTGCCTCCTGCGCGTCCCCGCTGTCGTTGCCGCTGTCGCTGTTGCTGCCGGCGCCGGCGCCGAGCCACGGGAGGTCCAGCAGCCCGGCGCCCAGCAGCGCCTCGATGAGCCGGAACTCGTACTCGTCGTCGATGGAGAAGGCCTGCGGCTCGGGGATCTCGTACATCCCGTGCCGGCCCTCGTCGAACCAGGACACCTGCAGGCGGCGCACGAAGTCCGCGCGCCAGACGTAGAAGTTGCCGTTGATGCGCAGGAAGCGGCCGGTGTCCTGGCGGCGGGTGACACCCCGCCCCTCGGCGTAGTAGCGCTCCACGGGTCCGGACGGCGTGGTCTCGCGGACGCCGACCCAGGTGGGCTGGAAGGTCGGCTCGGACACGCTGATGACGCCGTCGAGGTCCGGGGACTCGTGCAGCTGGGAGATGGCCTCGGCGATCTGCTGCGGGATCCGTGAGGGGCTGGTCGGGTCGAGCAGGACGAAGACGTCGTAGGTCGAACCCTCCTGCTGCTCCACGGTCTCGAGCGCGTGCTGCATCACGGGCCCCATGGGGGTCCAGTCGGTCGCGAGCCGGTCCGGACGCAGGAAGGGCACGTCCCCGCCGTGGGTGCGCGCCACCTCGGCGATCTCCGGGTCGTCGGTGGAGACGATGCAGCGGGTGATGCCCGGGCACAGGGCGGCGGCCTTGATGCTGTGGCAGATCAGGGGCAGCCCGGCCAGCTCACGGACGTTCTTGCCGGGGAGGCCCTTGGACCCGCCCCGGGCGGGGATGACCGCGAGCACGCGCGGGGCGCCGTCGCCGGGCCCCGCCGGGGTCGGGGGGCCGGGCTTCCTGGTCGGGCCGGTCATGGGGTCCTCCGATCGGGACGGGTGGGGACCGACGGGGGGTCGGTCCCCCGGGCGCGATCGCACAGGCGCACGGTCTCGAGCGCCTCCGCGAGCGTGGGTGGTGCGGCGGGGTCGGGCGGTGCCGCCGGGCCAGGGCCCTCGTCGAGAAGGGCCCTGGCCTGACGGGCCATGACGGCGTTGCGGTCGGCGTCGTCGGCGTAGGTGCGCTCGTGCCCCTGCCCCTGGGCGTCGACGTGGACCACGGTGTGGGACAGCACGTCCCAGTCGACGCGGAGGTCGGGTCCGTCGAGGCACAGCTGCCGGCGGCCGGGTCTGGAGACGTAGTCCAGCCGGGCCAGGACCCGGTCGCCGGCCGGTGTCGTCCACGCGAGCGTCGCGGCCTGCTCGGCGCTCATCTCCAGGGGGCCGGAGCGGTCGAGGGCGGCCCAGGACAGCTCGGGCCGCCCGAGCAGGGCCGTCGCGTAGTCGAGCTCGTGGACGAGGTCTCGCAGCACCCCGCCCTCGTCGGCTCGCGCGGAGTAGCTCTCGCGGTAGTCGCGCCCCGGCCGCCAGTCGGGCAGCCAGGACTGGCAGGAGACGTGGGCCGACAGCGGTCGGCTCGCGCCACCGACCAGGTCGAGGACGGCGGCGTAGGCCAGGTGCCCGCGCAGGGGCGCGGCGACGCGCACCCGGTCGGCCCGACCGTGCCGGACCAGCGGCTCGGCGTCGGCGGCGGTGGGGGACAGGGGCTTCTCGACCAGGACGCGGTCCGCCCCCGCGTCGAGCGCGGCCAGGGCGTCACCGACGTGCCGTCCGGTGTCGGTGGCGACCACCACGAGATCGGCCGTGGCGCAGGCCGCCGGCCCGTCCTGGTCGTCGAGGATCCCGGCAGCCGGGGGACGCGGCCGGACCGGCCACAGGTCGACGGAGAGGCCCAGGGAGCGCAGGACCTCGACGTGCCGTGCGCCGATCGACCCGCCCCCTCGGACGACTGCGTGCACGGGCACCTCCTGGCTGCGATGTGCGCCCCATGGTGCCACGCGCCCGCTGGGCCGGCGGGGTCACACGCCGCCGTCCTGCCCGCCCTGCCCGTCCTGCCCGCCCGGCCCCCCGGCGCGGTGGCGGGGGAGAGCGGTGCTCGTCACTATGCTGGACGGGTGCCCGCACCGAACCCTCAGACCGACGCCCCGTGGGCCGTGCTGGGAGCCGGGGGTCATGCGCGCAGCGTCGCCGACGTCCTGCGCCGCGCGGGGGCACGGGTGGTCGCGGTCAGCGGCACCCCCCAGGGGACCTGGCCGGACCACGTGCAGCTGCTGGCCGACGACGCGGCGGCCCTCGCCCTGGCCCGCAGCCAGGGGGCTGCCCTCGTCCCCGGGATCGGCGCCAACCACGTCCGGCTGCGCGTCGTGGACGCCGCGCGGCCGCACGCCTCGATGCCGCCCGTCGTGGCCGCGACCGCCACCGTCGCCCCCGACGGCATCGTCGGCGAGGCCACGGTCGTGCTGGAGCACGCGCACGTCGGTCCGTCGGCTCGCATCGGCCGAGCCGTGATCGTCAACACCGCCGCCGTGGTGGAGCACGACGTCGTGGTGGGCGACGGCGTTCACGTGGCGCCGGGGGCCGTGGTGCTGGGGGGCGCGAGCGTCGGAGACCTGACGCTCGTGGGCAGCGGGGCCCGCGTCCTGCCCGGGGTCCGCGTCGGGGCCGGATGCGTGGTGGCGGCGGGCGCGGTCGTCATACGGGACGTGCCCGACGGCCACCGCGTGGCCGGGGTCCCGGCGCGCAGCATCGACGACCATGACGACGAGCAGGACGAGCAGACGGAGGAGCAGCAGTGAGCGTGCGAGCAGCGAGCATCGGGGACAGGACGATCCCGACCGAGCGGGACGTCTACGTCATCGCCGAGGCCGGGGTCAACCACAACGGCGACCTGGAGACCGCCCACCGCCTGGTCGACACCGCTGCCGAGGCGGGCGCCGACGCGGTCAAGTTCCAGACCTTCGACGCGGCCAAGCTGGTGTCGAGCGTCGCCGCGACCACCCCGTACCAGCGGGACCGCGGCGGTGCCCAGGACCAGCGATCGCTGCTGGAGGCGCTCACCCTGCCAATGACGGCGTGGGCCGAGCTCCAGGCCCACACCCACGAGCGCGGGCTGGAGTTCCTGTCCACCCCGTTCGACCTCGACAGCGCCCACGCGCTCGCCGAGCTGGGCCTGCCGGCGATGAAGGTCTCCAGCGGCGAGCTCACCAACCTGCCCTACCTGCGCGAGCTCGCCCGCCTGGGCGTGACGATGCTCGTCTCGACCGGCATGGGCACCTCCGACGAGGTCGCCGCGGCCGTCGACGCCTGCGCCGAGGCCCCCGGTCTGGTGCTGTTCCACTGCGTGTCGGCCTATCCCGCGCCCATCGAGGAGTGCAACCTGCGCGCGATCCCCGCGCTGCAGGCCGCGCACGGCGTCCCCGTGGGCTGGTCCGACCACACGCCCGGCCTGCAGACGGCGCTCGGGGCGGTGGCCCTCGGCGCCCCCGTCCTCGAGAAGCACTTCACGCTCGACCGCACGATGCCCGGACCCGACCACATGGCCAGCCTCGAGCCCGCCGAGCTCGCGGACTACGTCAGGTCCACCAAGGCCCTCACGGTCGGTCTCGGCGACGGGGTCAAGGTGCGCCAGCCCTCGGAGCAGGACAACGCGGTGCTCGTGCGCCGCAGCTGGCACGCCGGCCGCGACCTGCGCGCGGGCTCGACGCTGGACGGTGCCGACCTGTCCCTGCTCCGACCCGAGGGCGGCATCAGCCCGGCCGTGGACATCCGCGGGCGCGTGCTGGCCCGCGACGTGGCTGCAGGTGCCCAGATCGTCGACGCGGACCTCGCCCCGGACGCACCCGCCGCTAGGGCGGCCCGATGACGCGGACCCCCCAGAGGGTGGCGGTCTTCGTCGGCACCCGGGCCGACCTGGGCCCGCTCTCGCCCGTCATCACCGCCCTGGCCGACGACCCGGACGTCGAGCTGCACCTGCTCACCGGCGTCGCCTACGACGTGGACTCCCTGGCGTCCGCGCTGCGTGACGTCGCCCCGCACGCCGTGGTCGACGGGCGCCTCCATGCCCTGTGCCCGCCGGTCGAGCACCTCGACCCGGCGGCCGTGGTCCGGCACGGCGCCCACCTGGCGGAGGGCGCGGGGCGCCTGCTGCCCGCGCTGCGCCCCGACACCCTCGTGGTCCTCGGCGACCGCTGGGAGCTCCTCCACGTCGTGCCGGCGGCCTTCCTGCTCGGCATACCGGTCGTGCACCTGCACGGCGGAGAGGTGACCGAGGGGGCCGTCGACGAGCGGGTCCGCCACGCCGTGACCAAGCTCGCCGACCAGCACTGCGTGGCATCGCCCGACGCCGCGCGCCGCGTGCGGCAGATGGGGGAGCCCGCCGACCGGGTCCACGTGACCGGTGCTCCGGGGCTCGATCGGCTCGCGTCGTCGACCGCGCTGACGGACGCCGAGCTCGCCGACCTCCTCGGCGTTCCCGTGCTGCGACCGCTCGCGATGTTCACCTACCACCCGCCCACCGCCGAGGGCGACCTGCCGGTGGGGGAGTGGGCGGCCGAGGCCCTGCAGGCGACCCTGGACACCTGCGGCACCGTGCTCGCCACGCACCCGGGGCTGGACACCGGCCGCGAGGAGATCCTCGCCGTCCTCGAGCAGGCGGCGCTCGACCACCCCCAGCTGGTGGTCGTCGAGTCCCTGGGCAGCCGCTACCCCCGGGCGCTGCACGCCGTCGACGTCGTCGTCGGCAACTCCTCGTCCGGGATCATCGAGGCCGCCAGCGCCCACGTCCCCGCGGTGGACGTCGGCGAGCGGCAGCGGGGACGACTGCGGGGCGACAACGTCATCCACGCCGCCGAGGGCTACGCCGCGGTGCGTGCCGCGATCGAGCGTGCCCTGTCGCCCGAGGGCCGGGCCGCAGCGGCCGTCGTGGTCAACCCCTATGGTCGTGGGGACGCCGCCGCGCGGGTCCTGGCGGTGGTCCGCCGGGCGCCGGCGAGCGACCGCACCAAGCCGTTCGCCGAGATCGAAGGAGCCGACCGATGACCGCGCGCGACCTGCACCGCACCTGCATCGCCGAGACGGGGACGATCCGTGAGGCGCTCCAGGTCATCGACGCGGCCGCCACCACGGTCGCGCTCGTCACCTCGCCCGACCGGGTGCTGCAGGGGCTGCTCACCGACGGGGACATCCGGCGTGCTCTCCTGGCCGGCGCCGCCCTGGACGACCCGGCCCTGCCGTTCGCCACCAAGACCCCGTCCACGGTCAGCGCCGGGTCGCCCCGGGCCCTCGTGCTCGACCTGCTGCGCGCACGGCACCTCACCGTGGTCCCCGAGGTCGACGAGGGTGGCCGGCTCGTCGGGCTGCACACGCTCTTCGACGTGGTCGGCAGCGAGCCGCTGCCCAACGTCGCCGTGATCATGGCCGGTGGCAAGGGGACCCGGCTCGGCGAGCTCACCAGGGACCGCCCCAAGCCGCTGATGACCGTCGCCGGGCGCACCATCCTCGAGTGGATCATCCTCAACCTCGTCGGCGACGGCATCCGCGAGATCTACGTCAGCGTCAACTACCTCGCGGAGCAGATCGAGGAGCACCTGGGGGACGGGTCCCGGCTCGGGTGCCAGGTGCACTACCTGCGCGAGGAGCCCGACAACCCGCTCGGGACCGCCGGCTCGCTGACGCTCCTGCGCGACCGGCGCCCGGACCTGCACGACCCCGTCCTCGTGATGAACGGTGACCTCATGGTGCAGTTCGGCGCCCAGGAGCTCATCGACCGGCACGAGCGCAGCGGGGCCCGGCTGACCATGGCGACCCGCAGCTACCAGCACGAGATCCCCTTCGGCGTCGTGGACTGCGACGACGCGGGCTTCGTGACGGGGATCAGCGAGAAGCCGACGATCAGCGTCGACATCAACACGGCCGTGTATGCCGTCGACGCCGACGCCCTCGAGCTCCTCCCGGACGGGCGACCCAGCACCATGCCGGAGCTCGTGCAACAGTTGCTGGACCGTGGTGATCGGGTCGCCACGTGGACGATGTCATCGGATTGGATCGATGTGGGCACCCCCAAGGACCTTGCCCGCGCGAAAGGACAGGCGTGAACATGACCGCACCGCAGCAGGACTCGTCCTCCGTAGCCACTCTCAAGGGCAAGCGGGTCCTCGTGACCGGCTCGGACGGGTTCATCGGCTCGCACCTCGTCGAGCGGCTCGTCGCCGACGGGGCGCAGGTCTCGGCCTTCTGCCTCTACAACTCCAACGGGTCCCTGGGCTGGCTCGACGAGTCGCCGAGCTTCCAGCAGGCGCTCAAGGACGGGCAGGCCGAGGTCGTGCTCGGCGACATCCGTGACCCCGAGCACGTGATGGCCTCGGTCGAGGGCATGGACGTCGTCCTGCACCTGGCGGCCCTCATCGCGATCCCCTTCTCCTACGTCGCGCCCCGGTCCTACGTCGAGACCAACGTGATCGGCACGCTCAACGTCCTCGAGGCGGTCCGTCGGCACGGGACGCCGCGCCTGGTCAACACCTCCACCTCCGAGGTCTACGGCACCCCCAAGGAGGTGCCGATCACCGAGACCCACGAGCTGCGCGGCCAGTCGCCCTACTCCGCCACCAAGATCAGCGCGGACAAGATGTGCGAGTCCTACGCGCTGTCCTTCGAGACGCCGGTGGCGATCCTGCGGCCGTTCAACACCTACGGGCCGCGCCAGTCGACCCGCGCCGTCATCCCGACGGTCCTGTCGCAGATGCTCGTGGGTGCCGAGGAGATCCGCCTCGGGGCGGTCTCGCCCAAGCGCGACTTCACCTTCGCCACCGACACCGCGGACGGCTTCGTGCGCGCCGCGCTGACGGACGTCCCGCCGGGCGAGGTCATCCAGCTCGGCACCGGCCGCACGGACTCCATCGGCGAGATCGTCGAGATCTGCAAGCAGGTCACCGGCTCGTCCGCCCGCATCGTCACCGACGAGGAGCGCATCCGTCCCGCCGGGTCCGAGGTCGAGATCCTGCTCTCCGAGCCCCGCAAGGCCAAGGAGCTGCTGGGCTGGGAGCCCACGGTCTCGCTCGAGGACGGCCTGGCCCAGGTGGCCGAGTGGCTGCGCCCGCGCGTCGACGCCGACAAGGCCGCGAGGTACCACCGATGAGCGACGCCGAGACCGCCTCAGGCACCCCGGACGCCGGCGCCGCGACGAGCGCCCGCCACAGCGTGGGCGGCGAGGCGAACGCCCCCGGTGCCCACGAGCAGGGCTTCGTGCCGCTGTCCGTCCCCAACATCGGCGAGCTCGAGCGGCGCTACGTGCTGGAGGCCGTCGAGTCCGGGTTCGTGTCCTCCGTCGGGCCCTTCGTGTCCGAGTTCGAGGAGCGGTTCGCTGAGTATGTCGGCGCCGGCTACGCCGTCGCGACCTCCTCGGGCACGGCCGCCCTGCACGTCGCGCTGATCCTGCTCGGCGTCGAGCGCGACGACGAGGTGATGGTCAGCGACTTCACCTTCGTCGGGTCCATCAACCCGATCGCCTACCTCGGCGCCCGCGCCGTCCTCGTGGACAGCGACGCGTCCTGGGACCTCGACCCCGACCTGGTCGAGACCGAGCTCCAGCGACGCGTCGACGCGGGCGAGCCCCTGCCCAAGGTCCTCGAGGTGGTTCACGTGCTCGGCCAGCCGGCCGACATGGACCGGCTCGTCGAGATCTGCGAGCGGTTCGGCGTGGCCGTGCTCGAGGACGCCGCCGAGTCGCTCGGCGCGACCTGGACGACCGGGGAGCTGGCGGGACGTCATACGGGCACCGTCGGCCGCATCGGGTGCTACTCGTTCAACGGCAACAAGGTCGCCACCACCGGCGGCGGGGGCATGCTGGTGACCGACGACGAGGCCCTGGCCCGACGGGCCAAGCACCTCACCACCCAGGCCAAGGTGCCCGACATCGGCTACCTGCACGACGAGGTCGGCTACAACTACCGCCTCACCAACATCGCCGCCGGCCTCGGGCTCGCGCAGCTGGAGCGGCTGCCGGGCTTCCTCGAGGCCAAGCACCGCATCGCGCGGCGCTACGACGAGGCCTTCGCCGAGCTGCCGCTCACGCTCCCCCCGCGGATCGAGGGGACCGAGTCCAACGACTGGCTCTACTCCGTCCTCGTGCCCGAGGACAAGGGCGGTCGGGACGCGTTCATCGCGCACCTGAACTCGCGCCAGGTCCAGGGCCGGGCCCTGTGGCGGCCGTTGCACGCGCAACCGCCGTTCGCCGGCTCCACGGTGCTCGGTGGGGACGTCGGCGACGACCTGTTCGCCCGCGGCGTGTCCCTGCCCTGCTCCACCGACCTGACCGAGGCCGACCAGGAGCGGGTCGTCGAGGCCGTCCTGACCTTCTTCTACTGACGCGCACCTCGTGATCGTGTGCGCCCCGGTGACCACCCGGGGCGCACACGACTCTCCGGGTCGGACAACCGCTGATCGGGCGAGGTTCCGGCGCCGACGCACCGGGTAGGGGTCAGCAATGACTGTCGTTGGATTCCACTGCTCGCACGAACAGATCTCTCCACGCCAGCTGCTCGCCGACGTGCAGCTGGCGCAGCAGGCCGGCTGGGACGCCGCCATGTGCTCGGACCACTGGGCGCCGTGGGGCTCCAGGCAGGGCCAGTCGGGCTTCGCCTGGTCCTGGCTCGGCGCCGCCCTCGCGAGCACCGACCTGCGCCTCGGCTGCGTCAACGCGCCGGGCTACCGCTACCACCCCGCGATCATCGCGCAGGCCTCGGCCACCCTGGCCCAGATGTTCCCCGGTCGCTTCTGGGTGGCGCTCGGCACGGGGGAGTACTCCAACGAGTTCATCACCGGCGAGGCCTGGCCGCCCAAGGCCGAGCGGCAGGAGCGTCTGCTGGAGTGCGCCGACATCATCCGTCGCCTGCACCGCGGCGAGACCGTCACGCACCAGGGCCACGTCACGGTCAACGAGGCCAGGCTCTGGACGCTGCCGGAGAAGCCGCCAGAGCTCATCCAGCCTGCGGTCTCCGTCGAGACCGCCCGCCAGGGAGCGGCCTGGGCGGACGGGGTGGCCACCATCAACCAGCCCCTGGACAAGCTCAAGGGCCTGGTCGCGGCATACCGCGAGGCCGGCGGAGCCGGCACCCTCACCCTGCAGGTGCACGTCTCGTGGGCCCCGACCGAGGACGAGGCCTGGGAGATCGCCCGGGACCAGTGGAGCACCAACGTGTTCCCGCCGCCGGTGTGCTGGGACCTGACCACGACCCAGCTCGACGTCATCAGCCAGAACGTCTCCGACGAGCAGATCGCCCAGTCGGTCATCGTCAGCTCGGACCACCAGGCCATCGCCGCCCAGGTCAAGGAGATGGTGGACCTGGGCTTCGACGAGGTCTACCTGCACCACGTCGGCCAGTCCCAGGCGCAGTTCATCGAGACCTTCGCCGAGCACGTGGTGCCCCAGCTGCGCGGCTGAGCCGCGCCCATCGCCCCGCCCCGGCACGCGGCGGGCGCGCGGCATACGCATCCCCGGCCCCCGACCGAGCACCCGAGGAGAACCCATGCGCATCACCGAGACCGGCGACCTGTGGTGGAAGAACGCCGTCATCTACAGCCTCGACGTCGAGACCTACAACGACGGCAACGGCGACGGGATCGGCGACTTCGCCGGCCTCGCCGGACGCATCGACTACCTGGCCGAGCTCGGGGTGACCTGCCTGTGGCTCATGCCCTTCTTCCCCAGCCCCGACCTCGACGACGGCTACGACATCACCGACTTCTACAACGTCGACCCGCGCCTCGGCAGCCTGGGTGACTTCGTGGAGGTCACCCGCACCGCCCACGACCGGGGCATGCGGGTCATCATCGACCTGGTCATCAACCACACGTCCGACCAGCACCCGTGGTTCAAGCAGAGCCGCAAGAGCACCGACAACCCCTACCGCGACTGGTACGTCTGGCGCTCGGACACCCCGCCGGACACCTCCGACAAGGTCGTGTTCCCGGACCAGGAGGACTCCATCTGGGAGCAGGACGACAAGACGGGGGAGTGGTACCTCCACAACTTCTACAAGCACCAGCCGGACCTCAACATCGCCAACCCCAAGGTGCGCGACGAGATCTTCAAGGTCATCGGGTTCTGGGCTCAGCTGGGCGTCGACGGCTTCCGGATCGACGCGGTGCCCTTCATCTTCTCCACCGAGGGCAACACCCCGGAGGAGATCAAGGCCTTCGGCGACCCGCACGACTTCCTGCGCGACATCCGCGCCATGGTCGGGCGCCGCACCGGTGACGGGATCATCCTCGGCGAGGTCAACATCCCCTACAAGGACCAGTACACCTTCTTCGGGCAGGAGCACGGTGACGGCCTCACGATGCAGTTCGACTTCATCGGGATGCAGGCGGCCTACCTGTCGCTGGCGCGGCAGGACCCGGCGCCGCTGGTCAAGGCGCTCGGGCAGCGCCCGCAGCTGTCCCACGGCACCCAGTGGGCCAACTTCCTGCGCAACCACGACGAGCTCACCCTGGACAAGCTGACCGACAAGGAGCGCCAGGAGGTCTTCGACGCCTTCGGCCCGGAGCCGGAGATGCAGGTCTACGGCCGCGGGCTCAAGCGTCGCCTGCCCTCGATGATGGGCGGCGATCCCCGCCGGATCCGGATGGCCTACTCGCTGCTGTTCTCCCTCCCGGGGACCCCCTCCCTGTTCTACGGCGAGGAGATCGGGATGGGTGAGGTGCTCTCCGAGGAGGGCCGTATGGCGGTGCGCACCCCCATGCAGTGGACCCCCGAGCCGAGCGCCGGCTTCAGCACGGCTGGCGTCCGCAAGCTCGTGGCGCCGCTGCCGTCCGACGGCTACTCGCCCGAGCACGTCAACGTGGCCGACCAGCGCAGCGACCCCGACTCGCAGTACGCCTTCGTCCGCGACCTGATCTTCCGCTACCGGCAGCACCCGGAGCTGGGGTGGGGTCACCACGAGGTGGTCGAGCAGCCGCACACGGCCGTCCTCGCGCTGCGCTGCCGGCACGACGAGAACAGCGTCATCACCCTGCACAACTTCTCGGCGGACGGGGTCACGGTGGCGTTCTCGCTCGACGAGGAGCCGGGCACGGTGCTGGTCGACGTCTTCACCGGTGAGGAGTGCCGCCTGGACGACAAGGGCCGGATCGAGGTCGTGCTCGACGGCTACGGCTACCGCTGGTATCGCGTGCACGGCCCGGACGACCGCCGCCTCTACTGAGGCGCGGGTCTCGGGCCGCGGCGCGGCGGGTGGACGCGCCCGAGGGGGTGCGGCAGGCTGCGTTGGCGTGCCTGACGCCACCCGCAAGCCCAGCCCGACGGCCGGTCTACGTCCCGACATCCAGGGCCTGCGCGCGCTGGCGGTCCTGCTGGTCCTCGTCTACCACCTGCGGCCCAACCGTGTCCCGGGGGGCTTCCTCGGGGTCGACGTGTTCTTCGTCATCAGCGGCTACCTCATCATGGGCAGCCTCGCGCGCTCGACCGTCGCGGGCCGGCTGAACCTCCCGGACTTCTACGCCAAGCGTGCCCGCCGCCTGCTGCCCGCGGCCACGGTGACGCTGCTGGCCGTGGCGGTGTGGACGATGGTCACCAACGTTCCGGGTGCGTGGCCCCGCACGTTGCGTCACGTCGTCGGCAGCGCCCTGCAGGTCCAGAACTGGGTGCTGGCGGCGGAGACGGGTGACTACGCCGAGGCGACGGCCGACGCCTCGCCGGTCCAGCACTTCTGGTCGCTGGCGGTGGAGGAGCAGTTCTACATCCTGACGCCCCTCATGTTCCTGGCGCTGATGTGGTGGGCTCGTCGCAGCGGGCGCGGGGTCTCGTGGCGTGCCGTGACGGTGCTCGTCTGGCTGGTCACGTTCTCGTCCCTGGTCTTCTCCATCGCCTACACCCCGGTCGACCCGGGGGCCGCCTACTACATCACCCCGACCCGCATGTGGCAGCTGGGCGTCGGCGGGCTGATCTCGATCCTCGAGCCCCGGTGGCTCCTCACCCGTCGGGTCCGGCTCGTCCTGGGGTGGGCGGGACTCGCGATCGTCCTGGTGTGCGCGCTGACCTACACCACCACGTTGGCCTTCCCCGGCTGGGTGGCCCTCGTGCCGACGTCGGCAGCGGCCATGCTGATCCTCGCCGGCCGCCCGGACGTCGCGCCCGACCGCGGACAGGTGTCCTGGTGGCTCGGACGCCAGCCCTGGCACTACGTCGGCGACATCTCCTACAGCCTCTACCTCGTGCACTGGCCGCTGATCGTGTTCGCCATGGCGGCCAGCCCGACCGGACGCATCAGCACCTGGGGCGCGCCCGTGGTCGTCCTGTCGGCGCTGGTGCTGGCCGGCCTGTCCAAGGTGCTGGTCGAGGACCCCTTCCGGCGGCGGCGGCTCCCTCGTGCCAAGGTCCTGCTGGCCGGGGTCGCCATGGTGAGCACGTCGGCCCTGGTCGGGGGCGCGGGCTGGGCCTATGGCCACGTGAAGCTCGAGGAGACCATCAAGGGGGGCTATGTCGACGCGCAGCACCGTGGCTACGCCGCCACCGGTGGTCGGATCGAGACCAGCAGGCCGGACCCTGGGGTGGCCCCGGTGCCGCCGCCGGAGGTGGCGCTCCAGGACGTGTCGGACGGCTTCCGTCAGGGGTGCGACGGGTACGACCTCGCCAAGCACCCCGCCTCGGACAGTCACTGCACCTACGGCGACCCGAAGGCGCCCAACCTCGTCGTGCTCGTCGGTGACTCCCACGCGGGGCAGTACTCCACCGTGCTGATCGACCTGGTCCGGCGCCGCCCGGACTGGCGGCTGAAGATCATCGACCACAACGGCTGCCCCTTCAGCGCGGAACCACCGGCTGACAAGGGGGTGGCGTTCGAGAACTGCCGGGCCCACAACCGCGGTGCCCTGGACGCGATCCTGACCCTGCGTCCCCAGGTCGTGGTCACCAGCGCCATGTCGCCCCGGTCCTACGCCGAGGACCTGCGATGGACGTGGCCGTCCTACGACCGGCAGGTGGCGGGCTACCGCAGCGTGCTGGACCGGCTGGTCAGGTCGGGCGTGCGCGTGGCGGCGGTGGGAGAGCTCCCTCGCACGGCCCAGCGGGTGCCGGCGTGCGTCAAGGCGAACCCCGATCACGTCGAGCGGTGCGACACGCCGCGCTCGGTGGCGTTCCAGCCCCACGACCGACCCCTGGCCGAGGCCGCACGAGGCGTCACGGGGGTCACGGTCATCGACCCGGCGACGGTGCTGTGCAGCGCCACGAGCTGCCCCGCCGTGGTCGGCAACGTCCTCGTCTACCGCGACAACCACCTGAGCGACACCTACGTGCGCACGATCTCGCGGTGGCTGGAGGCCCAGCTGCCCCTCTGACCCGCCGTTCGCTCGCCCCGACACAGATCGTGAGGGTTCGGTCCAAAGATGTTGGACCGAACCCTCACGATCTCTGGTGGGGGTGGTGGGGTCAGGCGGGGACGAGGACCCCGGCGCGCAGCAGGGTCCGCGCGGCCTCCTGCCCCAGCTCGGCGGCGGTGGTCTCACCACCGTCGAGGAGTATGTCGAGAGCCGGCCGACCAGTCGCGGGGATCCGCTGCAGCCCGAGGCGGCTGTCCAGCATGAGCTGCTCGTCGTCGGCCGGGACCGGCGAGACCGTGACCCGCAGGTGCGGCCGCAGCCGCAACCGGGTGGTGTCGCCGAGGTCGAGCACCGCCTGGACCTGGGCGATCGGCGAGATCGGCGACAGCCGCCGTCCGGCCTCGTCACGGCGGGTGAGGGCTCGGGAGATCGTGGCGTCGTCCAGCTCCTCGACCGCGCGCACCAGCGCTGCCCGCGCGACCGCGAACCCGCTCGTGTCCGTCGAGATGTCGACCCCCAGGTCCAACGACCGGCGGACGTCGGGGTCGGAGGCCGCGCGGTCGAGGGCGAGCTCCCCGATGACCTCGGCGGCGGCATACGGCGTCCAGGTGTGGACCCCGATGGTGACGTGCGACGAGATCTCGCCGAAGGTCGAGGCCGCGTGGATCGTCCCCCGCGGGAGGTAGAGCACGTCGCCGGGCTCGAGCGTCACGTCGAGGACGGGCTCGGTGCGGGCCGCCTCCTCGACCTGGCTGCGGCGCTCCGCCCAGGGGTGGTGCCGCAGGGGCGCCTCCAGCACCGGCGCGTGGAGCACCCAGCGCTTGCGGCCGCTCGTCTGCACGACGAAGACGTCGTGCACGTCGTAGTGGTCGGCGAAGCCCTGGCTCTGCGGCGGCGTGATGTAGGCGTTGATCTGCACCGGGTGGCCGAGGTCGACCGCCAGCTGCTGGCCCAGGTCGACCAGCGCCGGCCAGGTGCGGTGCAGGCCTTGGGCGACGATCGTGGCCCCACCGGCGAACTCGCGGTGCAGCTGGTCGTCGCCGACCTGGTCGCGGACGCTCGCCCCCACGCCGCCGGCGGTGGTGAACAGGCTGTCGGGCAGCGGGGACCCGTCCTTGGCCAGCCGCAGGAAGGGCGCCCGCAGGCCCCGGCGGGACACCATCTCGTCCACCGCGTCGGGACCGAACAGGTCGCTGAAGTCACGCCCGTCCTCGGCCAGGGCCTCGGCGCCGGTGCGCAGCAGCGGCCGGCGGCTCCACACCTCGGCGGCGAAGGTCTCGAGGTCACCGACGAGACGAGCGAGCGCCGGGCGCTCCTGGGGCGCGGCTGCGTCGTCCGTGCTCCCGGCGCTCCCGGTCGTGCTGCTGGCGGTGCCGGCGGTCATGCCCCGGGCTCGATCGTGGGGCCGCGGCCCTCGGACTGGTCCTCGTCGAGGTCGGCGCCGGCGAGCTCGGGGTCGTCCCCGCCCGACGAGGCCTGCTGGTTGTCGTCCTGGTCGTCCTTGGTGGGATAGAGCCCGGAGCGCGACACCTGGCCGGCGTCACCGTCCTGGGCCTGGTCCATCACCGAGGGCTCCTCTGGCTGCTGCGTGGTCATGCCTGCCTCCTCGCGTCGCGGGTCTGGTCCTAGGACCATACCGAGCCGAGGCCCCCGGCATACGTGGCAGGTGGTGAGGGACACGCTCCCGGCCGCCGCCGGGAGAGCCGGGCGCAGGTAGGCTCGGCCCGTGGCTTCCAACACCGACTTCGACCTGTTCAAGACCTCCGAGGAGCACGAGGAGCTCCGCGCGATGCTGCGCGAGGTGGTCGCCGACAAGATCGCGCCCGCCGCCGCCGAGGTGGACGACAAGAGCATCTTCCCCCAGGTCGCCTACGACGCCCTGTGCCAGGTCGACCTCCAGGCGCCGCACGTGGCGGAGGAGTACGACGGGGTCGGCCTCGACGCCCTCGGCACCTGCATCGTCATCGAGGAGGTCGCCCGCGGGTGCGCCTCCTCCTCGCTGATCCCGGCCGTCAACAAGCTCGGCTCGATGCCCCTGATCCTGGCGGGGTCCGAGGACGTCAAGCGCCGCTACCTGCCGCCGATGGCGCGCGGCGAGGCGATGTTCTCCTACGGCCTGTCCGAGCGTGAGGCCGGGTCCGACACCGCCGGCATGCGCACCCGGGCCCGCCGCGAGGGCGACGAGTGGGTCCTCAACGGCACCAAGGCGTGGATCACCAACGCCGGCGTCTCCGAGTTCTACACCGTCCTCACGGTCAGCGACCCCGACGGCCGCCGCGGCGCCAACGTCACGGCCTTCGTGGTCGAGAAGGGCGACGAGGGCTTCGGCTTCTCCGAGCCCGAGCGCAAGCTCGGCATCAAGGGCAGCCCCACCCGCGAGCTGCACCTCGACAACGTCCGGATCGGCGACGACCGGCGCGTCGGCGAGGTCGGCGACGGCCTCAAGATCGCGCTGCGCACCCTCGACCACACCCGCATCACGATCGGCGCCCAGGCCGTCGGCATCGCCCAGGGCGCCCTCGACCAGGCCGTGGCCTATGTCAAGGAGCGCAAGCAGTTCGGCAAGGCCATCGCCGAGTTCCAGGGCATGCAGTTCATGCTCGCCGACATGGCGATGGAGCTCGAGGCCGCACGCCAGATGGTCTACGTCGCGGCCGCCAAGTCCGAGCGGGGCGACGCCGACCTGCCGTTCTTCGGCGCGGCCGCCAAGTGCTTCGCCTCCGACGTGGCGATGAAGGTCACCACCGACGCCGTCCAGGCGCTCGGCGGCGCCGGCTACACCAAGGACTTCCCGGTCGAGCGGATGATGCGCGACGCCAAGATCACCCAGATCTACGAGGGCACCAACCAGGTCCAGCGCCTGGTCATGGCACGTCAGCTGCTCAAGGGCTGACCGACCGTATGACGCCTGACGCCTCCGTCGTCGCCGTGGTCGCCGTGGTCGTGACCTGGAACCGGCACGACCTGCTCCTCGAGGTGCTGTCGGCGCTGCGATCCCAGACCCTGCCGGTCTCGCGGGTCGTGGTCGTCGACAACGCCTCCACCGACGGCACCGCCGAGACGCTCCGCGCCCAGGGCGAGGACGTCGTGACGGTGACCGCGCGCACCAACACCGGTGGAGCCGGGGGGTTCGCGATCGGCATACGGCGGGCGCTCGAGCTGGGGTGCGACGCCGTCTGGCTGATGGACGACGACACTGTCCCGGAGCCCGAGGCGCTGGCCGCCCTGGTGCGCGCCCGCGGCGAGTTCCCGCTCGGCACACCGGCGGTCGTCGCCAGCCGGGTCGTGTGGACCGACGGTCGTGACCACCCGATGAACACCCCGCGCCCGTCGCCCTTCGCGTCGGCGCGGCAGCGCGAGGCCGCGGCGTCGATCGGCTGCGTCCCGGTGCGATCCGCGTCCTTCGTGTCGATCCTGTGCGACGCCGCCGCGGTGCGCGAGCGCGGGCTGCCGGTCGCGGACTACTTCCTGTGGAACGACGACTTCGAGTACTCCACGCGCCTGATCCGTGGTGGCCGCGGCCTCGCCTGCCCGGGGTCGGTGGTGGTGCACAAGACCAAGACCTTCGGCTCGACCGACGCCGACCCGGGCCCCCGCTTCTACTACGAGGTCCGCAACAAGGTGTGGATGTGGACGCGGTCGCGGTCCCTGACGCCGGTGGAGAAGGTCGTCTACGGCGGGTCCTCCCTGCGGCGCTGGGTCCGGACCGTCGCGCGGTCCGGTGACCGCGGGACGCTGGTGCGGGGACTGGCCAGGGGTGTGCGCGACGGGGTGCTGCACGGCCCGCGGCGCACCGAGGACGTCCTGTCGGCGGCCGTGGGGGAGCAGGGGCGAGCCGTATGACGGAGCTGCCGTTCAGCGTGCTGATGTGCGTCTACCGCGGAGACGACCCGGCCCACCTGCGCGAGGCATTCGACTCCGTGACGGTCGAGCAGGTGCGACGTCCCGCCCAGGTCGTGCTGGTGCAGGACGGGCCGGTGCCGACCGCGCTCGACGAGGCGATCCAGCGGCTGGTCGCGGAGCCGGTGGTGCCGGTGGAGCTGGTCCGGCTCCCGGTCAACCGCGGTCTCGGCGTCGCCCTCACCGCCGGCCTGGCCCGGTGCGCCCACGACGTGGTCGCCCGGATGGACGCCGACGACATCTCGCTGCCCGACCGGTTCGCGGTGCAGCTGCCCGTCGTCGAGGGCGGCGCCGACGTGGTCGGGTCGGGGATGCTCGAGATCGGCTCGGGCCGGGACGACGTGGTGGGGCGGCGGGTGCCGCCGCTCACGCCCGAGCGGATCGTCGAGTCCTCCCGGATGGCGCAGCCGTTCAACCACCCGACCGTCGTCTACCGCCGCTCCGCCGTCGAGGCCGCCGGCGGCTACCAGGACTTCAAGCAGATGGAGGACTACCTGCTGTTCGCCCGGATGATCCAGGGCGGGGCGCGGGTGGCCAACGTCGCCGACCCCTTGCTGTGCTACCGGGTGGGGGAGGGTGCCTACGCCCGCCGGGGCGGGTGGTCGATGCTGCGCACCGAGCTGGCGCTGCAGCGGCGCTTCCTCCGGATGGGGTTCACGACGCCGGCGCAGTGCGTGCGCAACGTCCTGGTGCGCGGCGTCTACCGTCTCGTGCCCGAGCAGCTGCGACGCGTGGCCTACGGGGCGATCATGGCGCGCCGCGGCGAGCGCTGACCTCCCTCAGGTAGGCACATCCGCCCGGGTTGGCGCGCCAGGCGAGTGTGACTACCTCAGGTAGGCACATCTGCCCGGGTTCGCACGCCAGGCGAGTGTGACTACCTCAGGTAGATCCTCAGGGGAGCGGCTGGTCGTCCTTGATCTTGCCGAAGAATTCCTGCGCCTTGGCGGTGTCCCACTTGACGGCGACCCCCGCCGCCGTGGGGTAGGCCGGGTTGGAGATCGGCACGACCAGGGACTGCCCGTCGCCACCCGAGGACGATCGCATCGCCTGCAGGACGCGCGTCAGGTCCGCCGGCGTGGTCCCGTCACCGACCTTGACCCCCTCGGCCGCGCTGTGCGTGAAGCCCCAGTAGCGCCACGGCAGGAGCACGGTCGCGGGACTGGCGGCCTTGCGCATGATCGCGCCGAGGAACTGGCGCTGGCGCTTGGCCCGGCCGAGGTCGCCCTCGGGGTCGGAGTAGCGGGACCGCACGAAGCCGAGGGCCTGCGGACCGGTCAGGGTCTGCTCGCCCTTCTTGAGGTTGATGCCGGCCTTCTCGTCGTTCATGTCGAACGGCACGTTCACGGACACGCCGCCGAGGGAGTCGACGACCCGGGCGAACCCGCCGAAGCCGATCTCGACGTAGCCGTCCACGTGCACGCCCGTCGCCTGCTCCACCGTCTCGACGAGGAGCTTCGGCCCGCCGATGGAGTAGGCCGCGTTGATCTTGTTGCGGTTGTGGCCCGGGATCGGCACGTAGGAGTCGCGCGGAAGCGAGACCAGCGCGGACTTCTGCCCGGACTCGGAGACGTGGACCAGGATGATCGAGTCGGTCCGCTGCCCGGCGTCGTCTCCGGTCGCGAGCTGCTGCTGCTCCTCGGCGCTGAGCCCGGCTCGCGAGTCGGAACCCACGAGCAGGTAGTTGTAGCCGCTCACCCGCGCCGGACGATCCCCCGCGGGCGAGGCGTCGACGTTGGACACCGAGCTCCACGCGTGCAAGGGGGTCACGACGAGGAAGACGATCCAGGCGAGCAGGGCCACCAGCACCAGGGCCACGGCCCGCCGGCGGCGGTGGACCCGGCGCGGCGGCCGACCGGGTCCTGCGCCGCGGGGTCGTTGCGGGGGAGAGGCTGGCGGCTGGGCCGGTCGGGACGGCTGGACCGGCATCTGACGGGTGCTGGACCGGCCCCCGTCGTCCCAGCGATCGTCGTATGCCGCGCCCGCCGGGTAGGCCGCGCCGCCCCCACGCGCCTGGTCCACGGGCTCGTCGCCCCACCCGTCCTCGCGCCGAGGGTCCGGCCCAGGACGCTGGTCCTCGTCGGGACGCCGACGACCGGTGATGCGGCTCGCGCCGCCGAGCGGGTTGCGCGGGCTGGACATCCGTCCGCGCCGCCTGCGCGTGTCGACGACGTAGGACTCGGTGTCGTCGTGCGGGTCTCGCTCGTCAGCGGGGGTCATCGCTCGGGTCGGCCTCCGGGTCGGGGACGTCGGTCATGTCTTCTGGACGCATCACCGTAGCCGCAGGTTGTCCCTGCGACCTGGACGCCACCTCCGGGTGTCGTGCGGCGGCCTCGTCGAGCGCGATGCGCCTCGAGAGCCGCGTGAACCGCACGTCCATCTCGCGGAAGCGCAGGTGCGTGCTCATCATGTAGCCGAGGAACGCGATGACGAGGATGTAGAGCACCAGGTCCGTGCCTCGACCGACCCCGACAGACCGGGCCAGGCCGACCCAGACCGAGGGAAAGATGATGGAATACACGGCAAAAGCTGCGAACGCGAACATGCCGAGCCGCCGGATGGCCTGCGTGCGGGCGCCCCTCGCCGTGGTCATGCGCAGGAGCACGACGACGACGGCGGCGATCAGCGCGAGCTGGATGAGGGCCTTCACTTGAACATCAGCTCCACGAGGATGTTGACCGAGTTCCACAGGGACTGGCCCTTGGAGACCGAGTAGTCGGTGTAGAGGATGTGGACCGGTTCCTCGGCGTAGCGCACCTTGCGGCCCTCGAGCTGCAGGGCTCCGATCTGAGCGACGATCTCGGAGGCGTGAGCCATCCGGTTCATCGTGATGTCGAGCCGCTCGACGACGGGTCGCGACAGGACCCGCAGCCCGTTGTGGGCGTCAGTGAGCCGCGTCCCCGTCGAGAGATTGGTGTATGCCACGGCGAGGCGAAGCACGAGCTTCTTCAGCGCGCTCGGCTGCGTCCGCTCGTCGAGGAAGCGTGAGCCGAAGATCACGTCCAGGTCGTCGCGGCGGATGCGGTCGAGCATCTGCAGGACGTCGTCCACCTGGTGCTGGCCGTCGGCGTCGAAGGTCACGACGTACTGCATGCTGGGGTCGGTTAGCGCGAACTCGAAACCGGTCTGCAGCGCGGCGCCCTGGCCCATGTTGACCGGGTGCTGCACGAGCCGTGCACCCGCGGCGAGTGCCCGCGCTGCGCTCTGGTCCTTGGACCCGTCGTCGACGCACACGACGTTGGGGAAGGTGCGTCGGGCATGGGTGACGACGTCGCCGATCACCGTCGCCTCGTTGTAGAGGGGGACGACCAGCCAGACGTTCTCGTTCACGCGCGACACGATACGTGCCTTTGCGCCGAGGAGGACGGCGCCATGCGGGCGGGAAGCGCGGGCGTCGAGGAACGCCCGTCTAGGGTGGGCGCATGACCGACCAGGCCGTGACCGTCCTCCTGACCGTGTATGCCGGGGTGCGGCCACCTCACCTGCAGGAGGCCCTGGACAGCGTCGCCGCCCAGACCCGGGTGCCGGACGAGCTGGTCGTGGTGGCCGACGGGCCGTTGACGCCGGAGCTTGAGGCAGTGCTAGCGGCGCATCGTCCGGCCTGTCGCACGCGTCTGGTCCGCCTCCCCCGCAACCTCGGCTCGGGGCCGGCATCGGAGGCGGGGATGGCCGCGGTCACCGGGGACTGGGTCGCCCGCGCCGACGCCGACGACATCTCCCTGCCCCACCGCCTCGAGCGTCAGCTCGCCGCGGTGGACGAGGCGGAGGCCACGGGCCGTCCGCTGGACGTGGTGGGATCGGCGATGACCGAGTTCGCGGAACCTGGCGGCGCGGAGGCCGGCGGCGAGCGCCAGGTCCTGGGGGTGCGGCGCCTCCCATCGGGCCACGACGCGATCGCGTCATACCTGAGGCTCAACAACCCGGTCAACAACCCGACTCTCCTCGTCCGCGCCGAGGCCGTCCGTGCCGTCGGCGGCTACCGCGCCGTCCCGTTCATGGAGGACTACGACCTCATGGCCCGGCTGGTCGCCGACGGGCGTCGCTTCGCCAACCTGGACGAGCCGCTCGTGCTGTTCCGCATGAGCGGGGAGACGATGAGGCGGCGGACCGGGCTGCGGATCTTGGCGGGGGAGTGGCAGATGCAGCGCAACCTCCGGTCCTATGGCATCACGTCGGGGTGGCAGCGCTGCCGTAACCTCGTGCTGCGACTGGGGTTCCGGCTGCTCCCGAGCCGACTCCTGACCCGCGCCTACTCCGCCCTCTTCCGACGCTGAAGGACCCTCGTGGACATCCAGAACCACCACTACGGCCACGCCTCCGTCATGGCTCGTCATGCCGGGCTGTCGCGCCCCCGACACGTGCGGGGCCTGCTGCAGCACGGGTGGACGGTCGAGTCGCCGATGGCCACCCACTTCGCGGACTTCCCGTTCGTCGAGGCGTCGGGGCGGCGCGAGCTGTTCGTGTGGACCCACCACGCTCGGGGCTGGGACCCAGCGGACGAGTCGCGGCGAACGCGGGCCGTCGGGGCGCCGTGGGCCTACCTGGTCGCCGAGACCGCGCTCGACCTGACCTCCCCGGGCGAGGGCACGTTGGTCTTCCCCCTGCACGGCTCGCACATCGACGCCGTGGTCGGCGACCAGGCGGCGCTGGCTCGCTACTACGCTGAGACCGAGGGACCGTGCACGATCTCGGTGCACGTCGAGGACCTCGGCCGCCCCGAGGTGATCCAGGCCTGGACCGCGGCCGGTCACACGCTCGTGTCGGCGGGCGCCCGAGGCGATGTCGATTTCTTGCCCCGCGTCCTCGCGATGATCCTGGGTCACCGTCGTGTGGTGTCCAACCGGCTCATGACGTCGATCCTGTATGCCGCGTCCATCGGCCGGGAGGTCGCGGTGCACGGCGACCCCTTGTCCTTCGCGTTTGAGAGCGATGCGGCGATCCGGAGGATCGAGGAGCTGTGGCCCGAGTTCCACGCGGCGAGCACCCACGACGCCACGGTCCGGGCGATCGCGCGGGACGAGCTCGGCTTCCAGCACGTCCTGCCGCCGCGCGAGCTCCGCGATGCCTTCGGCTGGACCCGGCCGGCGAGCCCCGGCCCGGCGATCGACTATTGGCTGCGCGCACCGATGCAGAAGGCGCTCAACGTCGTGGGGGTGGGGAAGCGCGACGAGGGCTTCGTGGCAAGCAAGGGCCGACCGGACCCGATGCTGTGGCTGCGCCACCCGCTCTCCCACCTTCCCCGAGGCCTGCCCCGGCGGCTGCCCCAGGTGAAGCCCCTGCCCGAGCCACTCCACGTAGGGGACGCACCACTCGCGTCCTGAGGGCTCACCCCCGCATGACGCGGACGAACCTGCCGCAGGCCAGGGCAACGCACCCGATCGCGAGGACGGTGCGGGTGAGCCAGCCCTCCGGGCCGTCGATCGGCGCGAGCGCGCCCGCTAGGCAGAGGGCGGAGCCGATCGCGACGGCGGGACCCATGGTCGTCGGCCGCCACCGCTCCGGGGACACGCGGCGCGCGAGGAGCCACGCGCCGATGGCGAGCGCCGTATAGGTCACGGTCATGCCCGCCGCGGTCAGAGGCACGTCCCCGGTACGGCTCAGCGCCACCGCCGCGGCCGTCCCGACCGCGACGCTGAGCGGTGTGACGATCGCCAGCCCGGTGCTTCGCCCCTCGGCGAAAACCAGGTGGACGCTGCCGAGGTAGACCACGGAGATCAGGCCCCCGAGGGCCATCCACGCGACGGCCGGCGTCATCGGGGCGGGATCGAACCGCGCGTCGGCCAGAACTACTAGCACCAGGGGAGCGACGGCGGCGACGAAGCCCGAGGCAGCGGCGGTGATCAGGGCGATGTCGCGGCCCGTGCCCTCGATCAGGGACGCGCGCTCACCCCTCGGGGCGGCGTAGACGAGTGGCGCCCAGGCATTGTTGAGAGCCGTTGTGAGGACGCTCGGGGCCGATCCCAGCAGGATGGCGAGCTGCATTCGGCCCGCGTCCGCGGTGCCGAACGTGTGTGCGACGACGAAGACGAGGACGGCGGTGGAGAGGTAGAGGCCGACCGCGTGAGGCACGGTGGGGACGCCGATCCGCAGGGCTCGGGCGAGGTCGCCGGGAAGGGGGCGGGGACGAGCACCCCGGAGCGTGAGGGCCAGACCGACAGCCCCCGCCAGCACGTAGCCGGCCGCGAGCCCGCTCACGAAGTCCACCGCGGAGGCCTGGTGGAGAAGCACCAGGCCGAGGCCGATCACGGGGCCGCCCAAGGTCGCGACGAGTGCCAGCATCACGAAGGGCAGCGGCCGGTCGACCACACGCAGGAAGGCCTGGGCGTTGGCCATGCAGGCGAATCCCGCTGCGGCAACGCACCCCAGCGCTACCAACCAGGGATCGTCAACCCCCACGACAAGGTCCAGTGCAGGGGAGCCGAAGGCGCCCATCAGGCAGAGGACGGCCGCGATCCCTGAGGCTCGCAGCGTCAGGGCCGAGGCGCCGGGGACCCCCGACGCCTCGATCAGACCGTGACGGGTGATGGCGGCTGCGAGCCCAAGGCTGCAGACGAGCATGGTGACCTGGATGAGCTGGATGAGGAGCGAGACGCGACCGAACTCAACGCTTCCCACCGCACGAGTCACCGCAGGCGTGACGAGGGCGTTTGCCAGGATCGGCGCAGCCGTGCCGATCGTGTAGATCATGCCGCGTCCGAGGATCGCCCTGCTGCTGCCGTTCGCGGCCGTCGAACTCATGGCGCAAGGCAACCACGAGGGCAGCCAGTCGTTCACCTCGGACACGCGACCGGCGGCCGCCGAGCCGACGGGAAGGGGTGAAGTAGGGTGAACCGACACCTGGCAGCACACCTCTTGGGAGTATCGCGTGAACCCAGATCTCGTCGTCGTCGGCGCCGGCCTCTTCGGGCTGACCGTCGCCCAGCAGGTGGCGGAGCGCTTCGACCGCAAGGTCCTGGTCCTCGACCGGCGCCACCACGTGGGGGGCAACGCCTACAGCGAGATCGACCCCGAGACGGGGATCGAGGTGCACAAGTACGGCGCGCACCTGTTCCACACGTCCAACGAGCGGGTGTGGGACTACGTCAACCGGTTCACGTCCTTCACGGGCTACCAGCACCGCGTGTACACCAGCCACGGCGGCGAGGTCTACCCCATGCCGATCAACCTCGGCACGATCAACCAGTTCTTCCGCTCGTCCTACTCGCCGGACGAGGCGCGCGCGCTGATCCGCGAGCAGTCCGCGGAGCTGGGGGACAAGGAGCCCGAGAACTTCGTCGAGAAGGGCGTGTCCCTCATCGGGCGCCCGCTCTACGAGGCGTTCATCGCGCACTACACCGCCAAGCAGTGGCAGACCGACCCCGAGAAGCTGTCGGCCGACATCATCAGCCGGTTGCCCGTGCGGTTCACCTACGACAACCGCTACTTCAACGACACCTACGAGGGCCTGCCGACCCGCGGCTACACCCACTGGCTGCAGACCATGGCCGACCACCCCAACATCGAGGTCCGCCTCGAGACGGACTTCTTCGACGAGGGCCAGGAGCTGTCCCGGGGCAACGTCGTGGGCAACGTTCCGGTCGTCTACACCGGCCCCGTGGACCGCTACTTCGACTACCAGGCAGGCCGCCTCGGCTGGCGGACCATCGACCTGGAGGAGCAGCGCCTCGACGTGGGCGACTTCCAGGGCTGCCCGGTCATGAACTACCCCGACGCCGACGTGCCCTTCACCCGCATCCTGGAGTTCCGGCACTTCCACCCCGAGCGGGACATGGCCAAGGACAAGACGATCATCCACCGCGAGTACTCCCGCTTCGCCGGCGACAGCGACGAGCCCTACTACCCGGTCAACACGCCCGAGGACCGCCAGCAGCTGCTGGCCTACCGCGACCTGGGGCGCGCGGAGCAGGGGGTCCTGTTCGGAGGCCGCCTCGGCACCTACAAGTACTTCGACATGCACATGGCCATCGGCGCCGCGCTGAGCATGGTCGACAACAAGCTTGCCCCGCACTTCGAGCAGGGCGAGGCGCTGGTCAGTGGAGGAGTGGACGCATGAGCGAGGCTGGGACCACCATGACGACCCGACGTCCGACGCGAGGTCGCCGTCCCGTCGACGACCTGGCCGGTGAGGGGCGCCGCACGGCGATGCGCGTCATCTTCCCGTACGACGGCGACCTGGACACCCTCAACCTCTACATCGACCTGCCGAAGGGAGCCAGCCAGGAGGAGGTCCACCCGGACGACGTCCTGGGACGGCACAGCGTGCGGGTCCGCCCGGGTCGACGACTGTCCATGGGGTCCTACTTCAACGCCTTCCCAGCGTCCTACTGGCGACGGTGGACGGTCGCGAGCGAGACCCGCCTGACGGTCCGCACGCGAGGCGAGGGCGCGGTGATCGTCTACCGCTCCAACGCGCGCGGCAACCAGCAGCGCGTGGACTCCGTGCGGGTGGACGGTGAGGCCACGTCCACGTTCGACCTCCCGTTCACGACCTTCGGGGACGGGGGCTGGTACTGGTTCGACCTGGTCTCGGGCATCGACGGCATGGTGCTCGACGGTGCCGACTGGTCCGTGGCGGAGAACGACCGCCCCTACGGCACCGTCACCCTCGGCGTCACCACCTTCAACCGTTCGGACTACTGCGTCCGCAACATCGGCGTCGTCGCCGAGGACGACGACCTGCGCGCCGTCCTCGACGAGCTGATCATCGTCGACCAGGGCAACAAGCTGGTCGAGGACGAGCCCGACTTCCCGGGCCTGGCCGAGCGCATGGGCGAGCAGCTGCGCGTCATCCGGCAGGACAACCTCGGTGGGTCCGGCGGTTTCGCCCGCAACCAGTACGAAGCCGCGGTGGGCGGCAAGAGCGACTACGTCGTCATGCTCGACGACGACATCCAGCTCGAGCCCGAGTCGATCATCCGCATCACCACCTTCGCCGACCTGTGCCGCAAGCCCACCCTGGTGGGTGGCCACATGTTCGACCTGCTCAACAAGTCGGTGCTGCACACCTTCGGCGAGATCATCGACCCCTACCGCTGGCAGCCCACGCTGCCGGGACCCGACCAGTACCTCGGCCACGACTTCGCGCGCACCCCGCTGCGCAAGACGCCGTGGATGCACCAGCGCGTCGACGTCGACTACAACGGCTGGTGGATGTGCCTCATCCCCACCCAGGTCATCCGCGAGATCGGGCTGTCCCTGCCCGTCTTCATCAAGTGGGACGACGCCGAGTACGGCCTGCGCGCCAAGGCGGCCGGCTACCACACGGTCTCGCTGCCGGGGGCGGCCTGCTGGCACGTCTCCTGGATCGACAAGGACGACCTGGTGGGGTGGCAGGCCTACTTCCACACCCGCAACCGCCTCATCTCCGGGCTGCTGCACAGCCCCTACCCCTACGGCGGCGAGCTGGTGCGGCGGGCCGAGATGGACGACGTCAAGCACCTCGTGTCCATGCAGTACTACACGGTCGAGGGGCGCCTGCAGGCGCAGCGCGACCTGCTCGCGGGACCGGACGCCCTCCACGACATCCTCCCCAAGAGGCTGCCCGAGCTGCGTGCCCGTATGACGGCGCACGACGACAGCGTGCTGCGCCCCGAGGTGGACGAGTTCCCCCAGGTCAGGTCGCCCAAGCCGCGTCGCCCGCGCAAGTGGAAGACCCCGCCGGTCGGACGACTCGTGCTCGAGGGCGGCAAGGCCCTGGCGCGCCAGGTCCTGCCGCTGCGCGAGGGCGCCCAGGAGAACCCGCAGACGCTGATCGCCCACAAGGACAACAAGTGGTGGAACGTCGCCCAGTACGACAGCGCGCTGGTCACCAACGCCGAGGGCACCGGGATCGCGTGGTACCGGCGCAAGCCCGAGCTGGTGCGCTCGATGCTGCGGGAGTCGGCCACCAACCACGCCCGCATCCTCGCCGAGTTCCCTCGGCTGCGTAAGGAGTACCAGGAGGCGCTGCCGCGCATCACGTCCTTCGAGGCGTGGGAGCGGACCTTCGGCATCGAGCCGCGAGACCGCGGCACCGAGCAGTAGGGACGAGCAGCGCTCCGTGGACAACCCCTCGACGATCACCGCTCAACCCTTCCGAGAGCCCGGCCACAGCGCCGGGCTCCTGGAGATCCCGAAGTGGCGGTTCCTGCTCCGGCTCCTCGTCCGCAAGGAGCTCCGCGTGCGCTACCGCGGCTCGGCGCTCGGGCTGCTGTGGAGCTATGTCAAGCCGGCCGTGCAGATCGTGGTGTTCTACCTCGCGCTCGGCAAGTTCCTCCGGCTGGAGGAGTCGATCCCGAACTACGTGATCTACATGTTCGGCGGGATCGTCATGGTCAACTTCTTCAACGAGGTCTTCGGCAACACCACGAAGTCCATCGTCTGGAACGCCGACCTGGTCAAGAAGATCTACCTGCCGCGCGAGCTGTTCCCGGTCGCGAGCGTGTGGGTGGCCTTCGTGCACTTCGTCCCGCAGCTGCTGGTGCTGCTGGTCGGGGCGCTGATCGCCGGGTGGCGTCCCGGGCCGCTCAACCTGCTGGCCGGCCTGGGCTGCGTGACCATCGTCGGCGTCCTCGCGCTCGGGATGGGCCTGCTGTTCGGGTCGATGAACGTCCTGTTCCGTGACGCCGAGAACTTCGTCGACCTGATCGTCATGGTCGCCACGTGGCTGTCTCCGGTGCTCTACACCTGGCAGAAGGTGCACGACGAGGTCCCGGGGTGGGCGTGGACGATCTACCAGGCCAACCCCCTCACGGCTGCGGTCGAGCTGGCGCACTACGCCTTCTGGATCCCCACGTCCGGCGTCGTGCCCGCCGGGCAGGACGCCGCCGCGCTGATGCCTCCCCACTGGGTGTGGTGGAGCGTGCTCGGCCTGGCCCTGTCGTCCTTCGTCCTGCTGCTCGGTCAGCTCGTCTTCCGCCGGCTCGAGGGCCGCTTCGCCCAGGAGCTGTGATCGTGACCGACACCCGTGCCGACCTGACCGTGGTCCGCGTCGACCACGTCGACAAGAGGTTCACCCTGCGCCACTCCCACTCCCTCAAGGAGTGGGCCATGTGGACCGTGCGGGGCCGCCAGGGCGAGCTGTCCGAGACCTTCCTGGCTCTCGAGGACATCACCCTGCAGATCGAGCGCGGCGAGTCCGTCGGGCTCCTGGGCTTCAACGGTTCCGGCAAGTCCACGCTGCTCAAGCTGCTGTCGGGCGTCATGCTGCCCGACCGGGGCACCGTCGGGATCCGGGGTCGGATCGCCGGGCTGATCGAGGTGGGCGCGGGCTTCCACCCTGACCTCACCGGCCGCGAGAACGTCTATCTCAACGGCTCGATCCTCGGCATGTCCGAGGCGGAGATCGACACCAAGTTCGACGCCATCGTGGCGTTCAGCGAGATCGAGAAGTTCATCGACACCGAGGTGAAGTTCTACTCCTCCGGCATGTTCCTGCGCCTGGCGTTCGCGGTCGCCGCTCACTCGGAGCCCGACATCTTCCTCATCGACGAGATCCTCGCCGTGGGCGACGAGCCCTTCCAGCGCAAGTGCCTCGAGCGCGTCTCCGAGCTCAAGGCGCAGGGACAGACCCTGGTGGTCGTGACCCACGACCTCGACATGGTGCAGCGCGTCTGTGACCGGGGAGTCGTCCTGGAGCGCGGCCACGTGGTGCACGACGGGTCGATCGTCAGCGCCGTCGAGCACCTCCGCGGGGGCGCACGATGACCTGGTTTCCCTTCCTGTCGTCCGTTGTTACGGCTGGTCTCGTGTTGACGGTCCCAGGACTCATCGCCGGCCTCGCGGCCGGGTTGCGGCGTGACGCTCTTTGGGGGCTGGCTCCTCTGCTCTCGCTGACAGCCGTCGCCCTCGGCGTCCTTCTGCACACCCGGCTCGCCCTCGCATGGGGTCTGGTGCCGGTCCTGGTCGGCACCCTGGTTCTGACGGCCCTGGGGGCCGTCGTCGGGCTGGCCCCCAGGGTCCTGGACCGGCGGCGTCGTCGTGAAGGGGGTGCGACGAGAGTCAACCGAGCGTCCAGGTGGCGGAGGTTGCTACCCACCGGGGCCTACACGATCGCGGTCATCGCGACGAGCGCGTGGATGGCGGCGATCACTGTCCACGCCATCGGGGACGTCTCGTCGATGCCGCAAAACCTCGACGCGGTCTTTCACCTGAATGCCATCGAACGAGTGGCCGAGCACCGCGACGCCTCGCCGACTATGGTGTCGTCCACCGCTGTCAGCACCACGCCGGTGCCGTTCTATCCGCCACTGTTCCACGCGATCGGCTCGCTGCTGGTCTTGCTGACCGGTGCCACGCCCTTTGTGGCCGCAAACGTTCTGGCGCTGGTGATCGCGGCGGTGGCCTGGCCGGTCAGCGTGCTCTTCCTCACCAGTGCGGTACTTGGATCGCGGATCCAGGTACTGATTCCGGCGGGGCTGGCGGCAGCCACCCTCGCGGTGTTCCCGTATCTACCGCTGTCCTTCGGCGTGTTGTGGCCCAACAGTCTGGGGTTGGCCGTGGTGCCCGCCGTAGTCGCGCTGGTTGCGGTGGTTCTCGGGCTCGTCCGCGTGCCGGGGGTCGGACGGGGGAGGGCGACGGTCCTGGGCCTGGTGTCGGCGATCGGTCTGGCCTACGCACACCCGGGGTCGGTGTTCTCCGTGATGGCGTTTGCCGTCCCCATGGGGACAGCTGCCCTGGCCAAGCTCGTCCTGCAGTCGTGGCCGCAGGGTGGCGGCAGGCGGTGGGGTTCCCTGGCACTGGTGGCAGTGGTGGCCGGCGCGGTCAAGTGGTTCTGGCCGGGCATCCTGGACGATCCGCTGCTCAAACCGGTCCGGTCCTTCGACTGGCCCGCCACGCGCACCCTGGAGCAAGCGTTCGGCGAGGCGATCGCCCTCAGCACGGAGTTCTCCCCGGCGGCTTGGCTGGTTGGAGGCCTAGTCCTGGCTGGGGCCGGTCTCAGCCTGCGCCGCCGTCAGGGTCGGTGGCTGGTCGTGACGCATGCAGCTCTCGTGTACCTCTACGTGCAGGCGGCCGGTAGCGACGACCAGCTCTCCAGCGATCTGACGATGTTCTGGTACAACGACAGGTTCCGACTGGCGGCCATGCTGGCGATCACGGCCGTCCCTCTCGCAGCGCTGGCCCTGGTCGAGGCGTTCGACCGGTTGCGCGCCGGAGGTTGCCGGCTCGTCCGGGGCCGCCGGGTTAGCGCGTCGTTGCCTCGATGGGGCGCCCTCGGTGTCACCGTCGCTGCGTTGGTGTCTCTGACGCCGGGCAACCTGTCGCCCTTCGGCCCCTACATCACTCTGGCGAAGTCCTACCGACCAGCCAGCCCCGAGGAGATTCTGCTGGATCCTGCCGAGCAGCGTCTGTATGCCGAGAACCTCGTTCGCAACGGGCCTCAGGACGCCGCCAAGGTCGTAGGAAATCCGTGGAACGGTGCATCCCTAGCGGGCGCCGCCAGTGGGCGTGAACCGGTATTCGGGCACCTCGTCACGACGCTTGACGCAGACCGTACCCTGCTCAAGGAGCGGTTCAACCAGCTTGATTCGGACCCGGCCGTCTGTGCTGCGGTTCGCCGACTGAACGTGGGCTACGCGACCGAGGACAAGGACTACTTCCAACCCTGGGACCGCCGTACACGCACCTACCCCGGACTGATGGACCTGCAGAATGTGCGTGGCCTGACCCGAGTGGCCCATGAGGACTCGGTCGCCATCTATCGCGTGACGGGGTGTGGCCGCGGATGACGAGCGACGGGGACAACCTCGCCTTGTCGATCCCCTGCGTGACTTCTGCGGGGCTGGATGGATTCACCGGAGGTGGGGGCGAGACATCGCTCGTCTCGCCCCCACCCATGGCCGCGAGCGAAGCTAGCGGCTATGCCCTTCAGTAGACGCGGATGCTCGCACCCTGACCACTCACCAACGTGATGTAGCCGCCCTGGAAGTTCTGGCGCACGATGCCGTTGGCCAAGCGCTTCTCACCCGACGTGGGCAATCCCAGCCTGGAGTTGCTCGAGCCCACGGAGTTGTAGGCGCTGCGCATCCCCCCGGCCACGGGGTAGCCCGAGGTGCCCGGGATCGTGTAGACCGAGCCACGGGTGAACGCCTGGGCCGTCCCGCCCCGCACCGCTCCCACCGGGCCGGCAGCGGCCCCTAGCGTTGCGTTTCGCGAGCCACCGCCCTTGAGCCAGACCTGCAGGTAGCTCCCGCTGAGGACCCCCCCATTACCGCGGTTCCAGGAGATGACCTTGCCTCTGGTTGTCGTCATGTAGGTGCCATCTACGGCGGTGAGTTCGTCGCTGGCAGGGTAGCCGTGATTGATACTGCCGTACCTGCCCCACGTGTTCTCCATGCCGGACCCGAGCACACGCGTTCCACCAGGACCGGAGTAGATCCGCTTGCCACCGGTGAAGACGGTCTTGAGTAGGCCGTTGGACACAGTGCTCTCTCCGATGGCAACTCGACCCAGGGAGTTCATGCCCCCAAGCCCGACATACCGCTTGTAGATCGGGCTGTTGAAGCCCGAGCCGTTCCAGCCGGCGAGGGCGGCGGCGCCGGCTCGCAGCTCGTCCATGCGCGGGTAGAGGTAGCGGCCGGGGCACGCGGTGTTGCTGGACTCGCGGTGCGCGGCGATGTTCTTGGCGTAGTAGGCGCTGCCCTTGGCGTACCTGGACGTGGTGCCGTTGTACTCGGAGTACAGCGTCGTGCTGCCGTACGGCGCGATGTAGAACTGCGAGAGGCGCATGGCGATGCCCTGCTTGAGCGCCGACATGCCGGCCTCGGGGACCCGGGTGGTGTCGTAGTTGCCGAGGATCGAGATGCCGAAGGTGTAGTTGTTGAACGAGTCGGCGTGGGCGCCCTTGACGGGGCGGCTCAGTCCGCCGAAGCGGCCCTCGAACTTCTGGCCGTACTTGTCGACGATCATGTTGTAGGCCACGTCGCACCAGCCCAGGCCGCCGGTGTCGTAGGCGTAGATGCCGCGGATGATCGACGCCGACTGCGCCTTGGTGTAGCTGTTCTGCCCCGCGGTGTGGTGCACCACGACGACCTTGGACGTCTCGCGGACCGAGGGCACGCAGCCCTTGCGCAGAGACTCGTTGGCGCCCCAGCCGGCGCGGGAGATCACGGACGGCACGTATGCCGCGTTCGCGGCACCCGCCACGGCGGTGGGGGTGAGCTGCGCGTCCGCCGCCGTCTCGCGGGAGGTGACGGCCGCGAGGGACGCGGTCTTGAGCAGGTCCTTGGCGGACGCGGCGACGCGCACCTGGACCCGGGTGGCGCCATCGACCCAGATGGGCTCGGTGCCGTACTTCGTGACCTTGCCCGTCGTCTGCTCCTTGACGGCGTCGATGGCCAGCTCCTGCCACTCCTGCCAGCCCTTGGCGGTCTGGGCACGGACGGCGACGGTGGCCTTGGCCGCCATGGTGGTGGTGCCCGGCCAGGTGACGCCGACCAGGTTGCCGGTGGCGGGGAGGTCCACGACCGTGTCGGTGGTGGCTCCGGCCTCGAGCGCGGGGTCCACGGTGCCCTTGCCCGGGGTGGCGACCGGCTTGCCCGCGGCATCCTTGGGCAGCGAGGCGTCCTGGACGACCTTGGTCTGGGGCCCGGCCTGCTGGACCGTGGTGCGGACCTTGTCGGCGAGGGCGTGCTTCTTGACGTCCGGGGTGATCGGGCCGTTCTTGGCCGGCACCGCGGAGGGGACCGGAGCCTGCACGGCGACGGACGGCAGGGCGACGAAGCCGAAGCTCAGGCCGAGGGTGGCGGAGAGCAGCGTGGTGCCCTTGACGAGGGTGGTGCGGGAGGTCTTCACGAGGGGGTCTCCAGGGTGTCGAGACGGACGGGTCACAGGGAGCTGACGGGCTTGAAGTAGGTGGAGCGCAGGGCGGTGCCGCCGACGACGCTGCGCAGGCGCTCGCCGGAGACGTCGACGGAGCCGCGGGTGCCCTGCAGCCGGACCATGAGGACGCGACCGCCCCACAGGCCCTTGCCGTCTCGCGCGAGCACGGTCATCCGCTGGAAGGACCCGATGGCGGGGTAGGCCCGCTCGAGCTTGCTCACGGGGACGGAGACGCCCCAGGTGTTGGTGGTGGGGGCGAGGCCGGTCTCGTAGGGGTCGGCCTGGGCGGGCAGGTAGGACACGTTGCCGTACACCGTCTGGCCACCGTTGGAGGATCCGAACTCGGTGTGGGCGGGGATGCCGGCCCGGGTGAGGATGATGCCCTTGCTGGCCGCGACGGCGGTGCGCGAGTTGGTGGTCTCGCTGGTGATCCCGCCGAACACCTGGCACGCGGCGGTGTCGCAGATGTCGTAGGTCGAGGTGCGGGGCTTGCGCAGCCAGCTCGCGGCGTAGGAGCGGGCCGCGACGGACTGCGCGGCGAGCGCCTGCACCGGCCAGCTGCCGGGGCTCTCGAAGGGCACGACCTGGCGCACGTAGCTCTCGAGGGTGGTCGTGACGACGGGGGAGATGGTCGTGCCGGAGCGGATGCCCGTGAGGCTGCCGAGGTAGGTCGCGACCGGCGCGCCGGTGGAGCCGACCGCGGTGACGGTGCCGTCCGTCGCCCGGATCGTCCACCGGCCGGAGGAGGTCGACCGCAGGGCCTTGCGCTGGCCGGCGGAGGTCGTGAACCACAGGGTCGCGGTCGTCGTGGTGCCCCCTGACGCAGGGCGGTCGACCTGCCAGGACCGCACGGGGACCGTGCCGTCGACCAGGGACAGGCGCACGACCTGGCCGCGGCCGTCGTCGGCGACCAGTCCGGGCTCGGCAGCGACGCGGGCGGCGTTGCCGAGGCGACCGGCCACGCCCACGCGGATGCTGGGGTCGGCCAGCCGGGTCTGCGTGGCGCCCGGGTAGTAGTGGCTGACGATCTGCTGCCACGAACGGCCCTGCCTGGCGGCGTTCATGGCGCCGTACTGGGACATGCCACGGCCGTGGCCGAAGCCCCGGCCGGTGATCTCCAGGGTGCCGTCGGCGGGCCGGCTGTAGTACTCGGCCGCGGACGCAGGAGCGCCCGAGCCGGCGATGACGGCGGCGGACACGGCGGCGACGGCGGCGGCGCGTCGCGACGTAGGTGTGATGCGCATGGGTCTCCCAGGTCCTCGGCGGGGGCTGGCCCAGGACTCTTCTCGAGCGGTGTCGAGCTGGATGGCTAGTTCGCCCCAGAACGATCAAATCACGCAGGGTGACCGTCTCGTTACTGTCCGTATGTGATCACAGGTAGACGTCGTCGCGGAACCTTTGGCGCCGATGTCGCCCTTTTTGGACTAATTACACGCGTGTGTCTTGTGAGGTTGATGGGGCACTTGTGACAGTTGGGGCGTGTTCAGCCTCCCCCCACCACGCACCCTGGCCCGATCGGGCAAACAGGGCATGAGCGCCCGTGACTAGCCCGTCGACGGGCGAGTGACTACCTCGCTAACACCGCAGGTAGCCGCCCCCGGCGACCGCTCAGGCCGGTCCCCGCACGAGCTCGGCGCGCTCGGCCTCGACGATCCCGTCGATCCCGTCGATCCCGTCGATCCCGGCGACCCCGGCGAGACCGTCACCGGCAACGCCGGGGTCGCCGGGGCCGCCGGAGCCGGGCGCCCCCGTGCGGACCAGCACGAGGCTGCCGTCGCCGGACCACCCGCGGACCATCCGGTCGAGCGCGTCCTCGAGGTCGGCCGTATGACGGACCGCCTCCTCGCCCACCACCAGGCAGGTGCGGCGGTCGTCGGCTCGCAGCGGGTCGTCATACAGCCTGGTCCCGTCGCTCCGGCGCCAGGCGACGGCGCCGGGCCCGGGGGAGTCGAGGGCGTCGAACCGGTCCCCGTAGGTCGCGAGCTCGCGGGCCTCGTCCATCACCCCGGCGGGCACGGGGCCGGGGTGGGACCGGGCCAGGCCCGCGAGCGTGACGAGCACGGCGTCGCCCGGCGCCTCGGCGGCGAGCGTCGGGTCGTCGGTGACGAGCAGGTCGGCCTCGAGCGCCTCGGCCCCCGTCACCAGCGTCGCCCCGGCCCACCAGGTCGCCAGCGCCCAGTAGCCCGCCCGCCAGTGCGCGGGCAGGGCCAGGCCCACGGTGCTGCCGGGCTCGAGGGACCACTCGTCCTGCAGCGCGTTGCCGGCCTTGCTGGCCCAGGTGAGCAGCACCCGCCCGCTCAGCTCGATCCGCTCGCCGTGCGTCGCGCCCCCTGTGCGGTCGTAGCACGTGATCGCCGGCTGGCTGACGTCGCGGGACTGCAGGGCGGGGAGGAGCTCGCGCAGGGTCGGCATCGGCCCAGCCTAGCGAGCGGACCTACTAGGCTGGCGGGAGCCGATCTCGAGGACGACGGAGGATCACGGATGGCGCTGGGCCAGGTGGCGAGGACGCTGGGGCGGGTCGCGGGCGTCACCGCCGGGGCGGCGATCGCCACGGACGCCGCTCGACGGCTGCACGCGAGCTCGCGCTGGGGCGTGCGGGCGCGGCTCGGCGCGGCCGGCGACCTGCCCGAGTGGGTGCTGCCGACCGACGTGCTCGCGTCCTACGCCGAGGCCGAGGAGCACCGCGAGGCGGCCGACGACCTGGGGCTCCCGATGGTCCTCGACGAGGTCAACGCGTGGGCGGCGATGGGTGCCCTCGCCGCGCTGCTGCGCCTCGTCGACGACGGCACGCACCGCAGCCAGGTCGTCGATCTCGGAGGTCGCTGGTCGCCGCTGTCGCGGTGGTGCCGCGCGCTGGGTTTCGCCGTGTCGCGCGAGGTCCCGCACGAGCGGGGGAGCGTCGACCTGCTGGCCCGCCTGCACCCGGCCGGCGCGGTGGCGGACGACGTCGACGCCGTGCTCGAGCTGGCCGGGGTCGTGCTGCGTCCGGGCGGGGTCGTCGTGGTGACCGTGCCCGTCGGCGACGCGGACGCCGAGGGAGCCTTGGGGCGCGCCGACCTGCGGGCCCTCGAGGCCCGCGCCGACGGGTGGGGTCTCCGACTCGTCGGCGACCTCGACGGCGAGGTGGGGCGGCGCCTCACCGCCGCCGTCCGTGGCGCGCGTGACGACGAGCAGGAGCGCACCGACGGCAGCGCCTACGCCCTGGCCCGGCTGACGCTGCGGCGACGCTGAGTGCGCCGGATCCGGCTCGACCGTCCGCTGGACCTCCGGTCGACCCTGGCCACCCTCCAGCGGGGCGGTGGCGACCCGACCGGACGCCGCACGGCCACGGGTGGGTGGTGGCGGGCGATGCGCACCCCCGACGGCTCGGTGACGATCCACCTCGAGCGCCAGGGCGACGAGGTGGTGGGCGAGGCCTGGGGCTCGGGGGCCGCGTGGTCCCTGGAGCACCTGCCGGGGCTGGTGGGGGAGCACGACGACGCGACCGGGCTGGTGCCCGTCCACGACGTGGTGCGCGACGCCCACCGCCGCCACCCGGGCTTCCGGATCGCGCGGACCGGCCTCGTCGTCGAGGCCCTGGTCCCGGCCGTCATCGAGCAGAAGGTCACAGGACAGGAGGCCTTCGGCGGCTATCGCCGCCTCGTGCGGACGTATGGCGAGCCCGCGCCGGGCCCCGGTGAGGGTCTCGGCCTGACGGTCGCCCCGTCGGTGCAGGTGTGGCGCCAGGTGCCGTCCTGGGCCTGGCTGCAGGCCGGCGTCGACGGGGCTCGCTCGGCGACCATCCAGCGGGCGCTGGCGGTGGCTCCGCGCCTGGAGGAGTGCGTCGACCTCGACCCGCGCGAGGCCCACCGGCGGCTCCTCGCCATACCGGGCATCGGGGTGTGGACGGCCGCCGAGGTGCGGCAGCGGGCCCTCGGCGACGCCGACGCGGTGAGCTTCGGGGACTACCACGTGGCGCGCAACGTCGGGTGGGCGCTGGTCGGCCGCGAGACCGACGACCAGGGCATGGCGGAGCTGCTCGAGCCCTATCGGGGGCACCGGTTCCGCGTCACGCGGCTGCTCGAGCTGAGCGGCCAGGTGCGCCCGCGCCGCGGTCCGCGCATGGCGCCGCGCACCCACCTGCCCCGCACCTACCTCAGGTAGTCACGTCCGCCCGACTTGGCACGCCAGGCGGATGTGACGACCTGAGGTAGGCACATCCGCCCGACTTCGCCCGCGGCCACCGCGCCCGAGGTCAGGTGGCGATGCGCAGCAGCGTCGCTCGCGCCGACGTCGGGTAGCGCACGTAGCCCAGGTAGACCCGGCTCGGCTCCAGGCCCTGCCACACCAGCCAGGGCGTGGCGGTCGCGCCGCTGGTCAGCAGCGACGTGCGCGGGTTGACCGTGAACATCGCGTCGCGGCCGCTCTGCACCGCAAAGCTCTCGAGCGTGAACGAGGCGGTCCCGGTGACGGCATACCCCTGCACGACGAACCGGTAGGTCCCGGCCGCCGGGCTGCCGACGTCCAGCGTCTCGTCGCCCGACTCGGTCTCCGCGGCCCCGACCGTGGTCCAGGTGCTGCCGTCCAGCCGCTGGAGGTAGAGGTCCAGGTCGTCGGCGCCGTTCGCGGCGACGAGGTCTCCCCGCAGCAGGGGCGACCCGGCAGCCACCGTCAGGGACGGGGTGGCCCACGTGCCGCCCTGGCTCACCGTGCCCGGGTCACGGCGTCCGGCCGCCAGCCCCGTCACGGGCGTGAACCGGCCGGACGTGGGGCTCGCCACCCGGATGGGTCGGCGACCGGAGCGTCCGGTCGCCGACAGCTCTCCCGGCTGGGAGAACCCGGACCGCGACACGATCGGCAGGTGCAGCGTCGAGCCACCGGCGGTGGGCGTCAGCATGACCCGCCCCTTGGCCCAGGCGCCGTTGGTCGCGGTCGACGGTCGCAGGACCAGCGACAGCGTGACGGGCGACCCTGCGGTGGCGGTGATGCTGGCGGGCGCGGTCACGACATACCCCGGGAGGGAGGCGCGGACCGACCAGGTGCCGCTCCGGGTCGCGGTGAACCGCCGCGTCACCCGCACGTCACCGCCCTGCAGCGGCACGGCGATCGAGGCGAGGTTGAGGTCGGTGGGGTCGAGCGGCGTCCGGCCGGTGTCGACGCCCTGGCCCTGCGCGAACCTCGCCATGTCCTCCGGCGTCGCGTCGAGCAGCAGGCCCGGGTCGAGGGCGGCGGCCGGGGCGACATACCCCGCCCCCTGGGCGAACGGGTCGGTCGTGGTCGTGTCGACGCTGGTCATCATGAGCGCGGACCGTATGGCGCTCGGCGTCCATGCTGCTTCCCGCGCATGGCGCGCCTCGAGCAGCGCGGTCAGGCCGGCGACGTGGGGGCTCGCCATGGACGTGCCCGACATGTTCTCGTAGACCGAGGGCGCGGTGGTCGACCAGCCGGCCCGCCATGGGACCGACCCGGCCACGATGCCGACGCCGGGCGCGGCCAGGTCGGGCTTGATGATGCCCGAGCCCGACGCCGACGTCGGGCCGCGACCCGAGAAGTCCGCCACCGCCATCGGCGAGGTGTGGCTGGCGGCGGCCACGGTCGTCACCCACGGCGCGACATGGTCCACGGTGCCGGCCCTGGGCCCGTCGTTGCTCCCGGCCGCCACGACGGCGACGCCCGCCGCGTCGGCGCGCTGGAAGGCCAGCGACACGGGATCGGTCACACGGTCCGAGGACCCCGAGATCGAGTAGTTGAGCACGTCCACCCCGTCGAGCACGGCCTGGTCGACGGCGGCCACGACGGAGTCGTCGAGGCAGTAGTTGTCGTTGATCCCGTCGCGGTCCTGGTCGACGCCGTCGAAGTCCCAGCACACCTTGTAGGCCGCGACGGCGGCACCGGGCGCGATCCCTGCGCTGCGACCCCAGGCCCCGCCCATGTCGACCTCGCGACCGGCGGCGGTCGAGGCCGTGTGGGTGCCGTGACCGTCGTTGTCGCGGGGGGACCAGTAGTCCGGGTTGCCGGCGCTCGGGGACGTCTTGCGCCAGTCCGGGTCGCCGGTCGGGAAGGCGCGGGCGGACACGAGCTTCTGGTTGCACAGGGCCGAGGTCCAGACCTCGACCGGGTTGCTGCCCACCGCGCCCGTGCAGCTCCCGCGGAAGGTCCCGCCGTCGGCCTTGGTCAGCGTCGTCGTGGCCCCGCGGTCCAGGCTGTATGCCGATCCCACCGTGCTCGTGGTCGCCGTCCCGAGCGCCGGTCCCGTGAAGCTGGCGTTCTCGGGCCACACCCCCGTGTCGAGCACGCCGACGACGACGCCCCGGCCGGCCGTCGCGGCGCTCGTCGGGGGAGTGGACCCGGCGCCGACCCGGGCCCACACGCCGGACGTGCCCGTCAGGCCGAGCGCGTCAGGGGTCTGGTAGACGGTGGGGCGCCGGCGCTGCACGGGATCGACGGCGGCGACCTCGGGGTCCGACCGCAGGGCGGCGACCTGCCCGGCGTCCAGGCGGGCGCTGAACCCGTTGGTGGCCACGGTGAACTGCCGCTCGATCGCGACCGAGCGGCGGGCGGCCACGGCGCGCTGCGTCGTCTCGAGGCTCGCGCGGTGGTCGCGGACGGCGGCGCTCGTCGACTGGAAGCGGCCGCCCTTCGGTGCCTTGGTCCGGGGTGCCACGGCGGCCGGGGGTGCCTTGAGCGTGACGATGAAGTGGCCCCTCGCGGTGCTCTTGGCGGGGCCCGTGGCCCTCGTGGGCGCCGTGCCCTGCGCGGTCGCGGTGGGCGTGGCGGACGGGCTCGCCGCCGACGGGTTCGTGGCCGACGTGCTCGCGGCCGCCGCGGGGGCGGTGACCAGCAGGGCGAGGGCGCCGGCGGCGACGATGCGCGACCGTCGGGCCAGGGGGAGGGGGGCCGGCATGGGGTGGCTCCATTCACCAGAGGATCAACCACGCAGAGTAGTAGTTGATCACCCTCGGTGTCTGGATGGCGTGAAAGCCCCGGTGCGTCGAGACCGAGCACGGCGAAGGCCCGGTCCATCAGGACCGGGCCTTCGCGTCGGGCGCCCCCAGTAGGATTCGAACCTACGCACCCGCCTCCGGAGGGCGGTGCTCTATCCCCTGAGCTATGGGGGCCCAGCAGCACGATCGAGGGGCGACGCGCCATGGCGCAGCGACCGGTTCGTGCGAAGGTCGACCATACCAGCCTAGGCTCGCAAACATGGAATGGGACCAGGGCGACGGCGAGCGGCTGGGGACGGTGCTCGTGTGCGACGACGCCGACCAGATCCGGACGCTGATCCGGCTCAACCTCGAGCTCGACGGCTACGACGTGATCGAGGCCGGTGACGGGGTCGAGGCCCTGGAGATCCTCCGCGACCCGGCCATGCCCCGGCCGGACGTGATCACGGTCGACGCGCTCATGCCGCGCCGCGACGGGTGGTGGATGGTCGGGATGATCCGGGCCGATCCGGCGCTCGAGGACATCCCGATCGTCATGGTCACGGCCTCGGTGCAGCCGCACCACCGCGTCCAGGCCGAGCAGGCCGAGGTCGACGGGTTCATCGCCAAGCCCTTCGAGCCGGACGAGCTGCTGGCGATGGTGGGGATCCTCGCCGCGAGCGGGCGCGCGTGAGCGGGAGCCCGGCTCACGGGTCGAGCTTCATTCTCCCCCAGCAGATCTCGTATGCCGCCGCGCGCGCCGGCCACGACATCGACCCCCACGACGTGCCGCTCGAGCCGTCCCGTGGCGGCCGCCCGGGCACACCGGCGCGCCGCCCGGACACACCGGCGCGCCACACGGACACACCCGCCCGCCACCCTGACTGGATCTCCTCGCTGCCCCTGCGCCTCGCCGCGGGCGACCCGGCCGCCGCCGCCCGCCACGCGACCCGCCTCGTCGAGGCCCTCGCCCCGGCCGTCGACGCCGACGTGCTGCCGCGCGGGCTGCTCGGCATACGGCTGGACGACCCCACCCTGGTGGCCCTGGCGCTCGAGCTGCCGCCCGGGTGGGCGGACCGCGCACCCGGCCCCGCCACCCAGCCGGCCACCACCCGGCGGGCCACCGCGCGCACCCCGACGAACCCCCGGTATGCCGCCCAGCTCGCCCACTCCCGGCTGTGCCGCCTGGCGGAGCAGCCGCCCGGCGAGCGGCTCCCGCCCCATGACGTCCTCGTCCGCCTCGTCGACGCCTGGCGCGTGCGCGACCGGCTCGCGGCGGACGGCCGGGTGCACCACCTGACGGACTGGCTCGCGGCCTACGGCGCGTCTGTGCTGGTCTGGACCCGAGAACCCCGCCCGCGCGACCTCGACCACCGGGTCGTCGTCGCGGCCCGGGACGCCCTGGCCGACGGTCTGCGCGCGTCCGGGGCCACCCCGCTCGAAAGGTTGTGACCATGCACGCACACGAGGCCGGTGCCCTGCACGCCGACGGCTACTCCGCCGCCCCCGAGTGGCTCCCGTGGCCCAGCGACGTCAACGAGCTCGAGCCCGGCCTGTGGGCGCGCAACGTCACCAAGGACGCGGCGGGCGAGCTGGCGGTCGCGGGCGTGCCCGTGTCCCGGATCCGGGACGAGTTCGGCACCGCCGCCTATGTCATCGACGAGGACGACTTCCGCACGCGCGCCAGGGAGTTCAAGCAGGCGTATGCCGCGGCCTTCGCCGACCCGGAGCTGGGCGGCGGCGCCGACGTCTACTACGCGGGCAAGGCCTTCCTGTGCACCGCGGTCGCGTCCTGGATCCGCGACGAGGGGCTCTGCCTCGACGTGTGCACCGGCGGCGAGCTGGCCGTGGCCCTGCGCGCCGGCCTGCCGGGGGAGCGGATCGGCTTCCACGGCAACAACAAGACGGTCGCCGAGATAGAGGCCGCGGTGGACGCCGGCGTCGGGCGGATCATCGTCGACAGCCACGCCGAGATCGACCGCGTCGCCGCCGTCGCCCGCTCCCGGGGCGTCGAGGTGGGGGTCATGGTCCGCGTGACGGTCGGCGTCGAGGCGCACACCCACGAGTTCATCGCCACCTCCCACGAGGACCAGAAGTTCGGCTTCTCGCTGGCCGGGGGAGCAGCCTTCGCGGCGTGCGAGCGCATCGTCGCCCGGCCCGGCCTGCGCCTCCTCGGCCTGCACAGCCACATCGGCTCGCAGATCTTCGAGACCAGCGGGTTCGAGCTGTCCGCGCGGCGCGTCCTGCAGCTGCACGCCCGCGTCCGCGACGAGCTCGGCGTGGCCATGCCCGAGCTCGACCTCGGTGGCGGCTACGGCATCGCCTACACCACCCAGCACACCCCGCTGCCGCCCGCCGAGCTCGCGCAGCAGATGGCCGAGATCGTCCGTCGCGAGGTGACCTCGCTCGGCATCGACGCCCCGCGCGTCTCCATCGAGCCGGGGCGCGCCATCGCCGGACCGTCGACCTTCACGCTCTACGAGGTCGGCACGGTCAAGCCGGTCCAGGTCGACCGCGGCGCCACCCGCCTCTACGTCTCGGTCGACGGCGGCATGAGCGACAACATCCGCACCGCCCTCTACGGCGCCGACTACTCCTGCACCATGGCCAACCGCCGCAGCGACGCCGCCCCCGTCATCTCCCGTGTCGTGGGCCGGCACTGCGAGAGCGGCGACGTGGTCGTGCGCGACGAGTACCTCCCGTCCGACGTCATCCCCGGCGACCTCATCGCCGTGCCGGGGACCGGCGCCTACTGCCGCGCGATGGCCAGCCAGTACAACCACACCCCGCGCCCGCCCGTCGTGGCGGTGCGCGACGGCGTGGCCCGGCTGGTCGTGCGGCGCGAGACCGTCGAGGACCTCCTCGCCCTGGACGTCGCCGACGCCTGATCGGCATACGAGACGTTCGCGTCCCGTATGTCGGACAAACGGCCGCCGCCACCACGGGACCGGTCGAGACTGAGGGTGACGACCATGCCGCTCGAGGATGCTCGTCAGCGTCTCGCACGACCGGGCGCGTCCTCGAGCCTCGACCCGACCGTCACACGACCTGACGAGCAAGGAGCCCCACCCGTGGAGGACAGCGACAAGCAGACCCCGATCCGGGTGGCCCTGCTGGGCTGCGGCGTCGTCGGATCGGCGGTGGCGCGGCTGCTGACCGAGCAGGCCGACGAGTTCGCGGCCCGCATCGGTGCCCCGATCGAGCTGGTCGGCATCGCCGTCCGCCGCCTCGGGCGCGACCGCAGCGCCGCCAGCGTGGACCCGGAGCTGTTCACCACGGATGCCGACGAGCTCGTGACCCGGGCCGACGTCGTCGTCGAGGTCATCGGCGGGATCGAGCCCGCCCGCACCCTCATCCTGCGGGCCTTCGAGCACGGCGCGGGCGTCGTGACGGCCAACAAGGCGCTGCTCGCCGAGAGCGGACCCGAGCTCTACGCCGCGGCCGAATCCGCCGGCGTCGACCTCTACTACGAGGCGTCGGTGGCGGGCGCCATACCGCTGCTGCGTCCGCTGCGCGAGTCCCTCGCCGGCGACGACGTGCGCAAGGTCCTCGGCATCGTCAACGGCACCACCAACTACGTGCTGGACAAGATGCACACGACCGGTGCGGGCTTCGGCGAGGCCGTCGAGCAGGCCCAGGCGCTGGGCTACGCCGAGGCCGACCCGACCGCCGACGTCGAGGGCTTCGACGCTGCCGCCAAGGCCGCGATCCTCGCCTCGCTCGCCTTCCACAGCCGCGTGAGCGGCAACGACGTCTATCGCGAGGGCATCACCGAGGTCACCGCCGCCGACGTCCAGGCCGCCGAGTCGATGGGCTGCGTCGTCAAGCTGCTCGCCATCTGCGAGCGGGTCGAGGCGACCCCCGAGCACCCGACCGGCATCAGCGTCCGGGTCCACCCGGCCATGATCCCCACCACGCACCCGCTGGCCGGGGTCCGTGAGGCCTTCAACGCCGTCTTCGTCGAGGCCCGGTCGGCCGGCGAGCTCATGTTCTACGGCCGCGGCGCCGGGGGAGACCCCACGGCCAGCGCGGTCCTCGGCGACGTCGTCGCCGTCGCGCGGCACCGCGTGCTGGGCGGTCGCGGGCCGGGGGAGTCGGCCTACGCCGACCTGCCGACGCTCGACATGGGCGACGCCCGCACCCGCTACTTCATCAGCCTCGACGTGGCCGACGAGCCCGGCGTGCTGGCCGCTGTCGCAACGGAGTTCGCCCGCCACCACGTGTCGATCGAGACGGTGCGCCAGCAGCAGCTCACCGGCGACGAGCACGACACCGAGGAGCGCGCCGAGCTCGTGATCGTGACCCACGCCGCGGCCGACTCGGCGCTGGGCGCCACGGTCGAGGCGCTCGGTGCGTTGCCGCAGGTCCGTGAGGTGTCGTCCGTCATGCGCGTCGAAGGAGAGTGACATGGCCCACCAGTGGAAGGGCGTGATCGAGGAGTACCGCGAGCGCCTGCCGATGCTGGCCGGCGCGCCCACGGTGACGCTGCACGAGGGCGGGACCCCCCTCATCGAGGCGGAGCACCTCTCCGAGCTCGTCGGGGCGCAGGTCTACCTCAAGTACGAAGGGCTCAACCCCACCGGCTCGTTCAAGGACCGCGGCATGACCACGGCGATCTCGGTCGCCGCCCGCGCCGGCGCCAAGGCCGTCATCTGTGCCTCGACCGGCAACACCTCCGCGTCGGCCGCGGCCTACGCCACCAAGGCCGGCATGACCTGCGCGGTCCTCGTGCCCGACGGCAAGATCGCCATGGGCAAGCTCTCCCAGGCCATCGCCCACGGCGCCACGTTGCTGCAGGTCGAGGGCAACTTCGACGACTGCCTGACCGTGGCGCGCAAGCTCGCCGAGTCCTATCCGGTCGAGCTGGTCAACTCGGTCAACCCCGCGCGCATCGAGGGGCAGAAGACCGCGGCCTTCGAGGTCGTCGACGCCCTCGGGGACGCCCCCGAGATCCACTGCCTCCCCGTCGGCAACGCCGGCAACATCACGGCCTACTGGCGCGGCTACCGGCAGTATGCCGAGATCACCGACGGCCTCGCGCCGGTCGCCACGCGGCGTCCTCGCATGTGGGGCTTCCAGGCCGAGGGGGCCGCCCCGATCGTCAAGGGCCACCCCATCGACCACCCCGAGACCGTGGCCACCGCCATCCGCATCGGCAACCCCGCCTCCTGGCAGCAGGCCGAGGCCGCGCGCGACGAGTCCGAGGGGCTCATCGACGCCGTGACCGACGACCAGATCCTGGCCGCGCACCGCCTGCTGTCCTCCCGCGAGGGCGTCTTCGTCGAGCCCGGCTCGGCCGCGTCCGTCGCCGGTCTGCTCAAGTCGGCCGAGGCCGGCCTGGTCCCGCGCGGCGCACGCATCGTCTGCACGGTCACCGGCCACGGACTCAAGGACCCGCAGTGGGCCCTGCGCATGGCCGACGGCTCCGAGGTCGAGCCGGTCAAGGTGTCCGTCGACGCCGTCTCCGTCGCGTCAGCCCTCGGGCTCGAGGGCTGATGTGTCCGCGGTGACCGCCCTGCCCGAGGGCGCCGCCGTCCGGGTCAACGTGCCGGGCAGCAGCGCCAACCTCGGCCCGGGGTTCGACGCGATCGGTCTCGCGCTGGGCGTGTGGGACTCCTACGACGTGGTCGTCACGGGTGACTCCCTGGTCATCGACGTGACGGGCGAGGCCGCCGACGAGGTGCCCCGCGACGCGTCCCACCTGGTCCATCGCTGCCTCGCAGCCGGCCTGGCCCGGCTCGGGGTCGACGAGCCCGCCGGCCTGCACCTCGTGTGCCGCAACGGCGTCCCGCACTCGCGGGGGCTCGGGTCCTCGGCGACGGCGGCGGTGGCCGGGTATGCCGCCGCCTCGGCTCTCGTGGACGTCGCCCGCGGTGGCGACGGTGACGTCGACCTCGACCTCGTCAACCAGCTGGCCGGCGAGCACGAGGGCCACCCCGACAACTCCTCCGCCAGCGTCTACGGCGGGATGACCCTGTCCTGGTCCACGCGGCCGCCCGCCGTGGCTCCCGTGCGCACCGTGCAGGTCGAGGTGCACCCGGACGTCGTGCCGGTCGTGCTCGTGCCCGACCTCACGCTGTCCACCTCGACGGCGCGGTCCGTGCTGCCGCCGCAGGTGCCGCTCAAGCACGCGGCCCTCAACTCCGCCAGGGCGGCCCTGCTGGTCGAGGCCGTGTCCCGTCGTCCCGAGCTGCTGCTGGACGCCACCGCTGAGTGGCTGCACCAGGAGCAGCGCCGCGAGGCCTACCCCGAGTCCATGCGGCTGCTCGACCGGCTGCGCGAGCTCGGCCACGCGGCCGTGATCTCCGGGGCGGGTCCGACGGTCCTGGTGCTGACGACCGCCGACCGGGCCGCCGAGGTCCCCGCCCTGCCGCTCCCGCAGGGGTGGCGGTCGGCGACGCCAGGCATACCCACCGTCGGTGTCCGCGCCGTCCGGCTGGAGGGCTGAGCCGCGCCGCGCGGCCCCGGATGTGGGGTCTTGGCGCCCAGCACCCACCCCGGATGATAGGTTGGGTATGCATCGAGCACGACGGTGGTTCGGCCCGATGATCCCGGATCTGCAGGACTCACGGTCCTGCGTCCAGGCCCTCATCGCTTCCCGGCCGACCCGCGACGTCGCGGCTCCGACCTCATCGCCCACGACACCTCCGGGTGTGCGGCACCGAGCGCACGGGGACCCGACACGATGCGATCCCACCGACCGATCACCGGTCAGAGGCCACCGGCCGCGGCGCGAGCGCTGCGAGGCGGGCAGAGCCGCGAGGTGGACCGACCGCCGAGAGCTGTTCTCGGCTACATCACCTGCCCAGGCGCGGATGCCGGGCAGACGACGAGGGGGAAGGAACCTTCGTGACCGACAACACCGAGACCACCGTGACCGGTGGGACTCAGCGACGCACGACCGCTCTGTCGGCGATGCGTCTGCCCGAGCTGCAGGCCGTGGCCTCCGAGATGGGCATCTCCGGCACCGCCAAGATGCGCAAGAGCGACCTGGTCGCCGCCATCCGCGAGCGCCGTGGTGGCGGTCGCACGTCCGGAGCGGCCGAGTCCGCCCCGGCCGCGCAGGCGTCCGCCCCGGCTCCGGCCACCGCTCCCGCCTCCAGCGCCCCGGCGCCGGAGCGTCAGCCGGCGGAGCGTCAGTCCTCCCGGCGCGAGGAGGTCCCCCAGCTGCGTCGTGACGAGGGTCAGGACCAGCCCCGCGGCGACGAGGCCCAGCGGCTGCGCCGCGACGAGGGGCACAAGGTCGTGCGTGACGAGGCCCCGCAGTCCGCTGCGCCGGCCGAGGACCGCACCGACCGGGACGAGCCCGGCGAGCGGCCCGAGCGGCGTACCCGCCGTGGTCGCCGGGTCGCCTCGTCGCCGAGCGCGGCGCCGCAGGGCGAGCGCAACGCCGAGGCCGACCGTCGCACCGCCGACCTGGCCGCCGAGCTCCGTCGTCAGGCCGAAGGCCAGCAGGCCGGAGCCCAGCAGGCCGCAGATGGCACTGACACCTCTGGGTCCGGGCGCGACCAGCGCGACAACACTCCCCGCGACGAGCAGCGCCCCCGCCGCGAGCGCGACAACCGCGACAACGGCGGTCGCGACCAGCGTGACGTCAACCGCGACAACGGCGGCCGTGACCAGCGTGACGGCAACCGCGACAACCGCGACAACCGCGACAACGCCGGCCGCGACAACCGCGACAACCGCGACAACGCCGGCCGCGACAACCGGGACGGCGCCAACCGCCCCCAGCGCGACAACGGCGGTCGTGACCAGCGTGACGGTGGCAACCGCGACAACCGCGACAACAACCGTGACAACACGGCTCGGGACAACGCCGGCACCAACCGCGCCGCCCGCGACAACGGTGGCCGTGACCAGCGCGACAACCGCGACAACAACCGCGACGACCGGTACGACGACGAGCAGGGCGGCCGTCGCCGTGGCCGTCAGCGCAACCGCGACCGCAAGCGTCGTGGCCGCACCGAGGACTTCCGCGCCGGTGAGGACGTGTCCTACAACGACGAGGACGTGCTGCTGCCCGTCGCCGGCGTGCTGGACGTGCTCGACAGCTACGCCTTCCTGCGCACCAGCGGCTACCTGCCCGGCTCGGGCGACGTCTACGTCACCCTCGGCTTGGTCAAGAAGTTCGGCCTGCGCAAGGGCGACGCGGTCCAGGGCGTCATCAAGGACCCGGGCGAGGACGGCACCGGCCAGCACCAGCACGGCAAGCAGGGCAAGTTCAGCGCCCTGGTGCGGGTGGACGCGATCAACGGTCAGGCGCCCGACGAGGCGCGCAGCCGGGTGGACTTCGCCAAGCTCACCCCGCTCTACCCGCAGGAGCGCCTGCGGCTGGAGACCCAGCCCAACGTCCTGACGACCCGGATCATCGACCTGGTGTCGCCGATCGGCAAGGGCCAGCGCGGCCTCATCGTCGCCCCGGCCAAGGCCGGCAAGACGATGGTCATGCAGGCGATCGCCAACGCGATCACGAGCAACCACCCCGAGTGCCACCTGATGGTCGTCCTTGTCGACGAGCGTCCGGAGGAGGTCACCGACATGCAGCGCGCCGTGCGCGGCGAGGTCATCTCCTCGACCTTCGACCGCCCGGCGTCGGACCACACGACGGTCGCCGAGCTGGCCATCGAGCGGGCCAAGCGGCTCGTCGAGATGGGCCAGGACGTGGTCGTGCTGCTCGACTCGATCACCAAGCTGGGTCGCGCCTACAACCTCGCCGCCCCGGCGAGCGGTCGCATCCTGTCCGGTGGTGTCGACTCCGCCGCGCTCTACCCGCCCAAGCGCTTCTTCGGTGCGGCCCGCAACATCGAGCACGGCGGCTCCCTCACCATCCTCGCGACCGCTCTCGTCGAGACCGGCTCCAAGATGGACGAGGTGATCTTCGAGGAGTTCAAGGGCACCGGCAACATGGAGCTCAAGCTCGACCGTCAGCTCGCCAACCGGCGCATCTTCCCCGCGGTCGACATCAACGCCTCGAGCACGCGCCGCGAGGAGATCCTGCTGTCCAGCGAGGAGCTCAAGATCATGTGGAAGCTCCGCCGCGTCCTGGCTGCCCTGGACCAGCAGGCCGGCATCGAGCTCCTCCTCGACCGCCTCAAGAAGACCAAGAGCAACGTCGAGTTCCTGATGCAGGTGCAGTCCAACTCCCCCTTGAAGGGCGACGACGACTGAGCCGAGGACACGAGCGAGGCACGAGCGAGGCCCGCAGGCGAGGCAGAGTCGGCGCCATCAGGCACGACGACGACTGAGCCGTCCTCACCGACAGAGTGGTCACGGATACGACGTGAGGGTGCGTCTGATGTCGGATCTGTGACCACTGTGTCGGGCGGGCCGCCGCTCCGGCCCAGCGGGAATGCCTCCCGCGCCCACCGCGTTAGGACCGGCGTGCCGCCATCTGGCACAATGGAGAGGTTGCCGGTTCACGAGAACTCGCTCGACCCGGCGCAACGATCTCAGAGGGAGACCACCATGAAGAAGGACATCCACCCGGAGTACGTCGAGACCCAGGTCACCTGCACCTGTGGCGCGACGTTCACCACCAAGAGCACGGCGACCTCCGGCAAGATCAGCGCCGACGTCTGCTCGCAGTGCCACCCGTTCTACACCGGCAAGCAGAAGATCCTCGACACCGGTGGTCGCGTCGCCCGCTTCGAGGCGCGCTACGGCAAGCGCCAGAAGTAAGCACCTCGCCTGGGCCGGTCCCTTCCGACATCACGTCGGGGGACCGGCCCTTCGCGTCCCACCCCGTCCCTGACAGGAGTCGTCATGCTGGAGTCCGCCCGGTCGATCGTCGACGAGCACGCCGACCTCGAGCGTCAGCTGGCCGACCCCGCGGTCCACGGTGACCAGGCCGTGCTGCGTCGCCTCAACAAGAGGTATGCCGCGCTGGCGCCCACCGTCGCGGCATACCACGCGTGGCGCGCGGCGATCGCGGACGTGGGCGCGGCCGAGGAGCTGGCGGCCGAGGACGCGGCGTTCGCCGAGGAGCTGCCGGCCCTGCGGGGCACGCGCGACGACGCCGAGGACAGGCTGCGACGGCTGCTGATCCCACGTGACCCCGACGACGACCGCGACGTCATCCTCGAGGTCAAGGCGGGGGAGGGCGGCGAGGAGTCGGCGCTGTTCGCTGGCGACCTGCTGCGGATGTACCTCCGCTACGCCGAGCGTCGCGGCTGGCGCACCGAGATTATCGATGCCACCGAGTCCGACCTCGGCGGCTACAAGGACGTGTCCGTGGCGGTCAAGGCCAAGGGCACGCTCGAGCCGGGCGACGCTCCCTGGGCGCTGCTGAAGTACGAGGGCGGCGTGCACCGGGTGCAGCGCGTCCCCGTCACGGAGTCGCAGGGGCGCATCCACACGTCCGCCGCCGGGGTGCTGGTCATGCCCGAGGTCGAGGACGTCGCCGAGGTCGAGCTGCACGACAACGACCTCAAGATCGACGTCTATCGCTCGTCAGGTCCGGGCGGGCAGAGCGTCAACACCACCGACTCGGCGGTGCGGATCACGCACCTGCCGACCGGCACGGTCGTCTCCTGCCAGAACGAGAAGTCCCAGCTGCAGAACAAGGAGTCGGCCATGCGCGTCCTGCGCGCGCGGCTGCTGCAGATGGCCCGCGACGAGGCGGCGGCCGCAGCGTCGGACGCACGTCGCTCGCAGGTGCGCACGGTCGACCGCTCCGAGCGGATCCGCACCTACAACTTCCCCGAGAACCGCATCGCGGACCACCGCACCGGCTACAAGGCCTACAACCTCGACCACGTCCTCGACGGCGACCTCGACCCCGTCGTGGCGTCGGCGGTCGAGCTCGACGAGGCCTCCCGCCTGGCCGCGGTGGCGGGGTCCGACGCGTGACCGACCTGCGCGGCGTCGTCCGTGCGGCGACGGCCCGCCTCACGGGGGCCGGTGTGCCCTCGCCGCAGGTCGACGCGGTGGCGCTGGCGGCATACGTGCTCGGTTGCGACCCCGGTGAGGTGCACCGGGGCATGGTCCTCGGGACCCGCCTGACCGAGGGACAGGCGAGCCGGTATGCCGAGCTGCTCGACCACCGCGCCGCCCGCGTCCCCCTCCAGCACCTCACGGGCCGGGCGGGGTTCCGGCGGCTGGAGCTGTCCGTCGGGCCGGGGACCTTCGTGCCACGACCCGAGACCGAGCTCGCCGTCGAGCTCGTGCTGGCTGAGCTCTCCCGTCTCGCGGCTCTCGAACATCGCCCCGTGGTCGTTGACCTGTGCACGGGCTCTGGGGCCATCGCGCTGGCGGTCAAGGACGAGCACCCTCCAGCGCGGGTCTACGCCGTGGAGGCCTCCGACCTGGCCTTTCGTCGGGCGCGGCACAACGCCGAGAGGCTCGACCTCGACGTGACGGTGATCCTCGCGGATGCGACCGGTGACCCGCGCGACGCACCGGACCTGGCACCTCTGAGCCCCGTGGCCGGCCGGGTCGACGTCGTCGTGTCCAACCCGCCCTACGTCCCCCAGGACGCCGTGCCGCGCGAGCCCGAGGTCCGCGACCACGACCCGACCATGGCGCTCTACGGCGGGCCGGGCGACGGGCTCGGCATACCGCTCGACGTGGCGCGCACCGCGGCGGTGCTGCTGCGCCCCGGCGGCCTGCTCGTCATGGAGCACGCCGACTCGCAGGGGGACACCCTGCCTGCCGCCCTGCGTCGCACGGGGGAGTGGGAGGACGTGCGCGACCACCGCGACCTCGCCAACCGGCCCCGCACGACCACCGCTCGTCGCTCCGGTCGCGTCACCGAGGGGGAGCCCTCGGGCCGATAGGCTCGGCGGCATGAGCGACAGCCCTGCGCACTTCGACTGCACGACGCCCGAGGGGCGACAGGAGGGCGTGGCCGCGGCGGCCGACGCCGTGCGACGCGGCGAGGTCGTCGTCCTGCCGACCGACACCGTCTACGGCGTCGGGGCCGACGCGTTCAACCCCGACGCGGTCGCGGCCGTCCTGGCGGCCAAGGGTCGCGACCGGCACATGCCTCCGCCCGTGCTCGTGCCTCACGCCCGCACCGTCGACGGCCTCGCGATCGACGTCCCGCCCTATGCCCGGGACCTGATGGAGCGGTTCTGGCCGGGCCCCCTCACCCTCGTGCTGCTGGCCCAGCCCTCCTTGATGTGGGACCTCGGCGAGACCAACGGCACCGTGGCGCTGCGCATCCCGCAGGACGAGACCGCGATCGCGCTGCTGACCGAGGTCGGTCCGATGGCCGTGACCAGCGCCAACCTGACGGGGGAGCCCGCCGCGATGACCGCCGAGGAGGCCGAGGCGATGCTCGGCGACGCGGTCGGCGTCTACCTCGACGGAGGCCCCTGCGAGGACGGCGAGGCCTCCACGATCCTCGACTGCACGCAGGAGCGGCCCCGCGTCCTGCGCGACGGTGCCATCGACGAGGACGCGCTGCGCGAGGTCCTCGGGTCGGTGCGCCTCGAGGGCGACGACGACCCCGCCGAAGGTGACCTCGGCGAGGGTGACCTCGGCGATGGTGAATCTGCAAGGCAGGAGAGCGCGCACGACGACCGGCTCGCCGGCCTCCCGCGCCTCGACCCCGGCACGCCGTCCGGACGTCCCGACGGCCCCACCCTCTAGGCTGAGGCCCAGGCCACCGCCGCCCGTCACCGTCCACCCCACGCACCCGGGAGCACACGCATGTCCGACACCCCGTTCTACGGTTCCGACTACGCCGCCCTCGAGGCCCTCGACCCGGAGATCGCCGGCGTCCTGCAGTCCGAGCTGACCCGCATCCGCAGCGGGCTGCAGCTGATCGCCAGCGAGAACCTCTCTAGCCCCGCGGTGCTCACCGCCCTCGGGTCCACGCTCTCCAACAAGTACGCCGAGGGATACCCGGGTCGTCGCTACTACGGCGGTTGCTCCGAGGTCGACAAGGCCGAGCAGATCGCCATCGACCGGTGCGAGGAGCTGTTCGGGGCCGAGCACGCCAACGTCCAGCCCCACTCCGGCGCCAGCGCCAACCAGGCCGTCTACGGCGCCTTCTGCCAGCCCGGCGACAAGGTCCTGGCCATGTCGCTGCCGCACGGCGGCCACCTGACCCACGGCGCCAAGGTGTCCTTCTCGGGCAAGTGGTTCGACGTCGCGCACTACGGCGTCGACAAGGACACCGAGGACATCGACTACGACCAGGTCCGCGACCTGGCGCGGCAGCACCGCCCCAAGGTGATCCTGGCGGGTGGGTCCGCCATCCCGCGCCTCATCGACTTCCAGGCCTTCCGCGACATCGCGGACGAGGTCGGCGCCATCTTCTGGGTCGACGCGGCCCACTTCATCGGCCTGGTGGCCGGCAAGGCCATCCCGTCTCCGGTGCCGCACGCCGACGTCGTCACCTTCACGACGCACAAGGTCCTGCGCGGGCCGCGCTCCGGCGCCCTCGTCTGCCGCGAGGAGCACGCCGCCAAGCTCGACAAGGCCGTGTTCCCGATGATGCAGGGGGGCCCGCAGATGCACACGGTGGCGGCCAAGGCCGTCAACTTCAAGGAGTGCATGCAGCCCGACTACCAGCAGTACGCCAAGGACGTCATCGCCAACGCCCAGCGCCTGGCCGCGGGCCTGGCCGAGCGCGACGTCCGCCCGACGACCGGCGGCACCGACACGCACCTGGCCCTGCTCGACCTGCAGAAGGTCGGCGTCACCGGCGCCGACGCCGAGGCGCGCTGCGACGCGGCCGGCATCGTCCTCAACAAGAACGCCATCCCCTTCGACCCGCAGAAGGCCAACGTCGCCTCCGGCATCCGCGTCGGCACCCCCTCGGTGACCACGCAGGGCATGGGCCTGCCCGAGATGGACGTCATCGCCGACGTCATCCACCGGGCCGTCACCCAGACCGACGGCGACCCCCAGCACCCGGTGGCCAAGGACATCCGGGCGACGGTCGAGGACCTCTGCACGCGCTTCCCGGCCTACCCCCGCTGACCTGGCCGAGGGCGAGCCGGCGTGCGTGAGTACCTCTTCGTCATGGTGGTCGCTGCGGCGATCACCTTCCTGACGACGCCTCTCGTGCGCTGGCTCGCCGTCCGCACCGGTGCCATGACGGCGGTCCGGGACCGGGACGTGCACGTCGTCCCGATCCCGCGGCTCGGGGGAGTGGCGATCCTGCTGGGCTTCCTCGGGGCGGTGCTGCTGGCCTGGCGGCTGCCCTTCCTCGGTGGTTATGTCGAGGGGCGGGTGGCGGCCGAGAGCGTCTTCAGCGACGGCCGTATGACGGGGGTGGTCGTCGGTGCCGTCCTCGTGTGCCTGGTCGGTGCCGTGGACGACGTCCGCGAGCTCGACTGGCTGACCAAGCTCGCCGGGCAGGTCCTCGCGGCCGGGATCATGGCCTACCAGGGCCTGCAGCTGCTGTCGGTCCCGGTGTTCGGCCAGACCGTCCTGCCGCTCGCCGTCATGATCGCCCTCACGATCCTGGTCGTGGTCGTGACGACCAACGCCGTCAACTTCGTGGACGGGCTCGACGGGCTCGCGGCGGGCATCGTCGGCATCGCGGCGCTCACCTTCTTCACCTACAGCTATGTCGTCTCGATGTCCTACAACCCACCCAACGTGTTCTCGTCGGCGACGCTCATCTCGGCCGCCCTGGTCGGGTGCTGCGCGGGCTTCCTGCCGCACAACTTCCACCCCGCGCGGCTGTTCATGGGCGACAGCGGCGCCCTGCTGCTCGGCCTCCTGCTCGCCGCGGCGACCATCTCGATGACCTCCCTCGACCCCACGCAGGTCGGCATGGCGGCTGGCCGCTCGACCGCGGTGCTGGCGTGGATGCCGCTGGTGCTGCCCCTCGCGATCCTGTCCCTGCCGCTGCTCGACGTGGTGCTGGCCGTCGTGCGTCGCACCCGGGCCGGCATCCGTCCGTGGCACCCCGACGCCCACCACCTGCACCACCGGATGCTGCGGGCCGGGCACAGCCATCCCCACGCCGTGCTGCTCCTCTACCTGTGGGCGGCGATCGTGTCGGTCGGCGTGCTGGCGGTCGCTATGTTCGACGGCTGGATCCCCGTGATCGCGGTCGCTGCAGCGATTCTCGTCGCGAGCTATCTCACGTTCAGCCATCGCAGCTCCCTCGACCGGCAGACCTTGTGATAGCGTTCACAAGCGCTCGACGGCGAGTGTGCGGAGGCTGATCACCCGCCCCGCCCGACCCGTTGCTCGAGCCCCACCCCGACCCGAGGACAGCCCCTTGCCCGCACGGCGCCCCCGCACCCCCAGCCCGGACGTCTCGTCCGCGATGCTGCGCACAGCGGTCCTCGGCTCCGTGGCGGCGCTGCCCCTCGTCGCCGGGGCGGGCGCCCTCTACCGCGGGTGGCGCGGCCTGGCCAGCGCCTCGCTGGGCGCCGCCACCACCACCGCCTTCTTCGCCCTCGGCGTCGTGGCCGTCTCGGCCCTGGTCAAGGGGCCCGCTGCAACGGTCCTGCCCGGCGCCTTCGTGGTCTACGCCACGCAGCTGGGCCTGCTGTTCCTCGTCTACGCGCTGCTGCGCGAGGCCGGCTTCGTGGAGCCCATGGCCTTCGCCGGGGGAGCGGTCGCCGGGGTGCTCGTGTGGCAGGTCTGCCACACGGTCGCGTTCGCCCGCGGACGTCACGAGATCTACCCCGGCCTGGGTGGTGAAGGCCGCCGATGAGCACCTCTGACCAGCGAGACCCCGCCGACGAGCAGCACACCCCGCGCACCGCGGACGCCTTGGCGCACTCGACCGCCACCGACGTCACCTCGTACCTCATCTCGGGGCCGGTCGCCTTCGGGCTGATCGGCAAGGGTCTCGACGTCTGGTGGGGCACGGGATTCCTGCTGCCCGTGGGCATCGCCGTCGGGTTCGCCCTTTCTCTGTATGTCGTATGGGTCCGGTACGGTAGGGCCTGACTGTGATGACGAGTCCACGCCCCGTTGCCGTTCGCGTCCACATCGTCCTGTTCAGCTTCAACGAGGAGACACAGTGATCGTCACCGCCAGGCCTGCCGTCGGTAGCCTCCCGGCGTCCAGCGGCGAGGGATTCACCCCGCCCTCTCCCGGCGACTTCTACGTCCCGCTGATCGGTGACTGGTTCACCCGCCCGATGCTGCTGGCCCTGCTGTCCGTCGTGCTCCTGGTCGGGTGGCTGCTGTGGGCGTCCAAGCGCGTGGCCGTCGTCCCCACCAAGCGTCAGTGGTTCCTCGAGCAGGCCTACGACTTCGTGCGCAACGGCGTGGCCCGCGACATGATCGGCTCCCGCGACTTCAAGCGCTTCACCCCGCTGCTGTTCGCGCTGTTCCTGTTCATCATCGTCAACAACTGGTTCGGCTCCACGCCGTTCACCAACTTCCCGACGCTCAGCCGCATCGGCATGGTGATCCCGCTCGTCGCGATCGTCTACATCGGCTACCACTACGCCGGCATCAAGAAGCACGGCCTCGGCGGCTACTTCAAGATGCTCGTGCCGGCCGGCGTCCCGATCTTCCTCGCGCCGATCATCTTCATCCTCGAGTTCGCGAGCTTCTTCCTCATCCGGCCGCTCACGCTCACCCTCCGTTTGTTCGGCAACATGTTCGCCGGCCACATGCTGATGGGTGTGTTCATCCTCGGCGGTGCCTATCTCCTGCTGTCCGGCAACCCGGGCTTCATGGTCGCCGGCGTCGGCGCCTTCGTCATGGGCTTCCTCATGCAGCTCCTCGAGCTGCTGATCCAGGCCATCCAGGCCTACGTGTTCGTCATGCTCGCCGCCTCCTACTTCGGTGGCGCCGTGGCTGACGAGCACTGATCCACCGGCCCAGCGCCGTTCGACCACAACCGAATACACCCCACAGACTCCCGGGCGGGCAGCCTCCCGGGTCACCCACAGAGAGAGAAATCTAGAGATGCAGCACTTCCTGGAGATCAGCGGCTCGATGTCCCTCGTCGGCTACGGCATCGCGACGCTCGGCCCGGCCATCGCCATCGGTCTCATCTTCGCCGCCCTGATCAACGGCATCGCCCGCCAGCCCGAGGCCGCCGGTCTCCTGCGTCCGCAGGCGATCTTCGGCTTCGCCGTGGCCGAGGCCCTCGCGATCCTGGGCTTCGTCCTCTTCTTCATCAACAACTGACGACCTCGCGCGTCACCCGCTCGAAGTCCGTCGTCTAGGTAGGAGAAGAACGTGCAGCTAACTGCCACGTCGCTCGTCGCGGCCGTGCCTGCCGCCGAGGGCGGCAACGACATGCCGCTGATCCCGCACATCCCCGAGCTCATCTTCACCCTCGTGGTGTTCGCGATCCTGTGGTTCGTCGTCGCCAAGAAGGTCGTGCCCAACCTCGAGCGCGCGTACGCCGAGCGCACCGCCGCGATCGAGGGCGGCATGGACAAGGCCGAGGCCGCGCAGCGCGAGGCCGAGGCCGCCCTGGCGGAGTACAAGGCGCAGCTCGCCGAGGCTCGTGACGAGGCCGCTCGCATCCGCGAGGAGGCCAAGGAGCAGGGCGCGGCGATCGTCGCGGAGATGCGTGGTCAGGCCCAGGCCGAGGCCAACCGGATCACCGAGTCGGCGCACAAGCAGATCGAGGCCGAGCGCCAGCAGGCGGTCGTCTCGCTGCGCTCCGAGGTGGGCCGCATCTCGACCGACCTCGCGAGCCGCATCGTCGGCGAGTCGCTGCACGACGAGACCCGCCAGAAGGGCATCGTCGACCGCTTCCTCGCCGAGCTCGAGTCCGGTGACATCCGTCCGCAGGCCGTCGGCAGCGGCGCCGCCGCCGGCTCGTCCCGCGCCGGCGAGCAGACGGACGGGGCGTTCTGATGCAGGGCGCGTCGCGCGGAGGACTCATCGAGAGCCGCAAGGCCCTGCAGGGCGTCCTGGAGTCGGGGGCCGACTGGTCCGCCGTGTCCGAGGACCTCTTCTCGGTCGCCGGGGTCATCGACGGGTCCGCCACCCTGCGCCGCGCGCTCGCCGATCCCTCGCGGGACGCGGAGAGCAAGCGGGGCCTGGTGCGCCGCCTGCTCGAGGGCAAGGTCCAGCCCGGCACGCTCGACGTGCTCGGTGCGGTCGCCTCCCAGCGCTGGTCCAAGGCGCGGGACCTGTCCGACGCCGTGGAGCTGCTGGCCGTCGAGGCCCAGGTCGCGATGTCGGAGAGCGCCGGACGCGCGGACGACGTCGAGGAGCAGCTCTTCAGGTTCGAGCGGACCGTCACCGGGTCGCCCGAGCTGCGCGAGGCGCTCTCAGACCCGCAGCTGCCGGCCGAGCGCAAGGGCCAGGTCGTCGACCAGCTCCTCGCGGGCAAGGCCCACCCCGAGACGCGGCGCCTGGCCCACCAGGCCGTCGTCGCGGGTCGTGGCCGCAAGGTCTCGACCGCCATCGAGGAGTACCTCTCGGTCGCCGCCGCCCGGCGTGAGCAGCTGAGCGCGGTCGTGACCGTCGCCAGCCCGCTCTCGCAGGAGCAGCACGACCGCCTGGCCGCCGCGCTGGGCCAGACCTACGGCCGTCCCGTCCTGCTCAAGGTCGTCCTCGACCCGCAGGTCGTCGGCGGCATCCGGGTGCAGGTCGGCGACGAGGTCGTCGACGGCACCATCGTCACCAAGCTCGACGCAGCGCGCCGTCACTTCGGCGCCTGAGTGCGGGTCCGACGCACCACCAGACACACCAACGTCGGTCCGCGCGACCGCTACGAGGAGAGAAGTTAGAGATGACGGAGCTTTCGATCCGTCCGGACGAGATCCGGGACGCCCTGGACAGCTTCGTGCAGTCGTACCACCCTGGTGCGGCCTCGCGCGAAGAGGTCGGTCGTGTCGTCGACGCCGGTGACGGTATCGCCCACGTCGAGGGCCTGCCCTCGGCCATGACCAACGAGCTGCTCGAGTTCGAGGACGGCACGCTCGGCCTCGCCCTCAACCTCGACGTGCACGAGATCGGTGTCGTCATCCTGGGTGACTTCTCCGGCATCGAGGAGGGCCAGCCGGTCAAGCGCACCGGCGAGGTGCTGTCCGTGCCCGTCGGCGACGCCTTCATGGGCCGCGTGATCAACCCCCTGGGCCAGCCGATCGACGGCCTGGGCGAGATCCAGGCCGAGGGCCGCCGCGCCCTCGAGCTGCAGGCGCCCAACGTGGTCTCGCGCAAGTCGGTCCACGAGCCGATGCAGACCGGCATCAAGGCCATCGACTCGATGATCCCGATCGGCCGTGGCCAGCGTCAGCTGATCATCGGCGACCGCCAGACCGGCAAGACCACGGTCGCGGTGGACACGATCATCAACCAGCGCGCCAACTGGGAGTCCGGCGACCCGGACAAGCAGGTCCGCTGCATCTACGTCGCCATCGGCCAGAAGGGGTCCACCATCGCCTCGGTGCGTGGCACCCTCGAGGAGGCCGGCGCGATGGAGTACACCACGATCGTCGCGGCCCCGGCCTCCGACGCCGCGGGCTTCAAGTACCTCGCCCCCTACACCGGCTCGGCCATCGGCCAGCACTGGATGTATGACGGCAAGCACGTCCTCATCGTCTTCGACGACCTGTCCAAGCAGGCCGAGGCCTACCGCGCCGTGTCGCTGCTGCTGCGCCGCCCGCCGGGCCGCGAGGCCTACCCCGGCGACGTGTTCTACCTGCACAGCCGGCTGCTGGAGCGTTGCGCCAAGCTGTCCGACGAGCTCGGGCACGGGTCGATGACGGGTCTGCCGATCATCGAGACCAAGGCCGGTGACGTGTCGGCCTACATCCCGACCAACGTCATCTCCATCACGGACGGCCAGATCTACCTGCAGGGCGACCTGTTCAACGCCAACGTGCGTCCGGCCGTCGACGTGGGCATCTCGGTGTCCCGCGTCGGTGGCTCCGCGCAGATCAAGGCGATGAAGGAGGTCTCCGGCCGCCTCAAGGTGGACCTCGCGCAGTTCCGCGCCATGGAGGCCTTCGCCATGTTCGCCTCCGACCTGGACCCCGCGTCGCGCCAGCAGCTGGCCCGCGGTGCCCGTCTGGTCGAGCTGCTCAAGCAGCCGCAGGCGTCGCCGATGGCCGTCGAGGACCAGGTCCTCGTGGTCTGGGCCGGCACCTCCGGCAAGCTGGACGACGTGGACGTCGACGACGTGCGCCGCTTCGAGGCGGAGTTCATCGACTACGTCCGGCGCGAGCGCGGCGGCATCCTGGACGCGATCCGCGAGACCAAGAAGCTGGACGACGACGCCAAGGCCGCCATGGACGACGCCATGACGGCGTTCAAGCAGCAGTTCCGTCCGGGCACCGAGCACGCGGGCATCCACCCCGGCCACGAGGAGTTCGACTCCATCGAGGACGACGAGATGGACCGCGCGCAGATCGAGCGCCACTGACCTGACGCGCGCGTCGGTGCCGGGGGAGACCCCGCGGGGACACCCCGGCACCGGCCACCGTCACCAGCGGCACACCGGACACCAGACACTCCAGGCAAGAACCCCAGGAAGGCGGCAACTACATGGGTGGGCAGATGCGGGTCTACCGCCAGCGCATCCGGTCCGTCAGCGCGACCAAGAAGATCACCAAGGCGATGGAGCTCATCGCCGCCTCCCGCGTGGTCAAGGCCCGCGAGGCCGTCATGAGCGCAGCCCCCTACACCCACGCGCTGACGCGTGCGGTGTCGGCGGCGGCGTCATACGCCAACGAGGATCACCCGCTGACCACACGCACGAGCGAGGGCCGACGGGCCGGCGTCCTCATCATCACCAGCGACCGCGGCCTGGCCGGGGCCTACTCGGCGTCCGCGCTCAAGACCGCCAACGAGCTCATGGAGCGCCTGCGCTCCGAGGGCAAGGAGGTCGTGCCCTACCTCGTCGGTCGCAAGGCCGTGGCGTGGTTCAAGTTCCGCGACCGCCAGTACGCCGAGGCCTGGGAGGGCTTCAGCGACGCGCCGAAGTTCGCTCACGCGCAGGAGATCGGCGAGCGCGTCATGCGGGACTTCCTGCGCGACACCGAGGACGGCGGCTGCGACGAGATCCACGTCGTCTACACCCGCTTCCGCACCATGGTCACCCAGCAGCCGCGCGCCCTGCGCCTGCTGCCGCTGGAGGTCGTGGAGCGGGGTCAGCGCGTGGACGTCGACGAGGGCTTCCTGGAGGAGCCGGACGACGAGGGCCTGCAGCCGCAGTTCTCGTTCGAGCCGGACGCCGAGACCGTGCTCGACGCGCTCCTGCCCAAGTACGTCACCTCACGCATCTACACCTGCCTGCTGGGTGCGGCCGCCTCCGAGCTCGCGTCGCGCCAGCGCGCGATGAAGTCGGCGACGGACAACGCCGAGGAGCTCATCAAGACCTACACGCGTCTGGCCAACCAGGCTCGTCAGGCCGAGATCACCCAAGAGATCAGCGAAATCGTGGGCGGCGCGAACGCCCTCGCGGACGCCAAGTAAGCCGCCCAACACAAGAAGGTAGAGACAGCCATGACTGCCACCATGAACGAGGCCCAGCAGGGCGCCCCCGCCGAGGGCGGCGTCGGTCGGGTCTCCCGTTCCATCGGCCCGGTCGTCGACGTGGAGTTCCCCGCCGACGCCATGCCCGAGATGTACAACCTGCTCAAGGTCGACGTCGAGCTCGGCGGAGAGAACAAGACGCTGAACCTCGAGGTCGCCCAGCACATCGGTGACAACCTCGTGCGCGCCGTGTCCCTGCAGCCCACGGACGGCCTCGTCCGCGGCGCGACGGTGCGTGACACCGGCGGCCCGATCACCGTCCCCGTCGGCGACGTGACGCTCGGCAAGGTCTTCAACACCACCGGCGAGGTGCTCAACCTCGCCGAGGGCGAGCGCTTCGAGGTCAACGAGCGCTGGGGCATCCACCGCCAGGCGCCGGCCTTCGACCAGCTCGAGTCCAAGACGCAGATGTTCCAGACGGGCATCAAGGTCATCGACCTGCTGACCCCGTACGTGCAGGGCGGCAAGATCGGCCTGTTCGGCGGCGCCGGCGTCGGTAAGACGGTCCTCATCCAGGAGATGATCGCCCGTGTCGCCCGCGACCACGGTGGTGTGTCGGTGTTCGCCGGTGTCGGCGAGCGCACCCGTGAGGGCAACGACCTCATGGTCGAGATGGAGGAGGCGGGTGTCCTCGGGCAGACCGCCCTCGTCTTCGGCCAGATGGACGAGCCGCCGGGCACGCGTCTGCGCGTCGCGCTGTCGGCCCTGACGATGGCGGAGTACTTCCGCGACGTCCAGAAGCAGGACGTGCTGCTCTTCATCGACAACATCTTCCGCTTCACGCAGGCCGGCTCGGAGGTCTCGACCCTCCTCGGTCGTATGCCGTCCGCCGTGGGCTACCAGCCCACGCTCGCCGACGAGATGGGTGTGCTCCAGGAGCGCATCACCTCGACGCGTGGTCACTCGATCACCTCGATGCAGGCGATCTACGTGCCCGCCGACGACTACACCGACCCGGCCCCGGCCACGACCTTCGCCCACCTAGACGCGACCACCGAGCTCTCTCGTGACATCGCCTCCATGGGTATCTACCCGGCCGTGGACCCGCTGACGTCGACGTCCCGCATCCTCGACCCGCGCTACATCTCCCAGGACCACTACAGCACCGCGGTCCGCGTCAAGGGGATCCTGCAGCGCAACAAGGAGCTGCAGGACATCATCGCGATCCTCGGCATGGACGAGCTCTCCGAGGAGGACAAGATCCTCGTCAACCGGGCTCGCCGCATCCAGCGCTTCCTGTCGCAGAACACCTACGTCGCCAAGCAGTTCACCGGCATCGAGGGTTCGACGGTCCCGCTGGAGGACACCATCGAGGCGTTCACCAAGATCTGCGACGGCGACTACGACCACGTCGCCGAGCAGGCCTTCTTCATGTGCGGTGGCCTCGACGACGTCGAGCGCCAGTGGGCGGAGATCCAGAAGAACCTCTGACCTTCACCCGTCAGCACGACGGCGGGCCATCTCCTCCAGGGAGATGGCCCGCCGTCTTCGTTGCCGCCCGTATGCCGGGTGCCCGGTCGGATCCGTGGTCAGCGCCGTGCGCGCGCCGCCCCGAAACGGGCGAGGAAGGCCTGCATGGCCGGTGCTGCGGTGCCAGGGGTGAACTCCTGGAGCACGGCGGCGCGGCCGGCGGCGCCCTGGGTCGCCCGGCGTGCGGGGTCGGCGGCGACCTCGCGCAGCGCCTGCGCCAGGAGGTCGGCGCGGCCGGCCGGGATCACGTGCCCGGTCTCACCGTCGCGGACCAGCTCCGTGACCCCCGCGATGCGGGTGGTGACGACGGGCAGCTCGGTGGACATCGCCTCCATGAGCACGACGGGCAGGCCCTCCTGGAAGCTCGGCAGGCAGAACACGTCGGCCTGACGGTACTCGAGGGGTAGGTCGTCCTGGCCCAGGGGACCCACGAGCTCGACGACGTCCCCGAGCCCACGCTCGGCGATGGTGGCGGCCAGCGTCTCGTGCAGCGGCCCGGCGCCGACCATGCGGACCCTCAGGGGGACGCCGGCGTCGCGCAGCTCGGTCACGGCGTCGAGCAGGACCGGCCCACCCTTCTCGGGGACCAGGCGACCGACATACAGCACCCGCAGGGGCTCGCCCTCGGTCCGCACGCGGCCCTCGGGCGGCGGGGGATAGGCCTCGGGGTCGACCGTCATCCGCACGACGTCGAGCCGTGGCCACACGGCGGGGTCGACCATGCGCATGAGCTGGCTGCGGCAGAAGTCGGAGATGCAGGCGACGCCCCCTGCGGATCGGACCTTGGCGGGCAGGTCGAAGCGCTGCACGGCCTCGAACTCGGTCGGTCCGTGCATGCTGAAGCTCCAGGACCAGTCCTCGCCGAGGTCCTTCGCGAGGGCCACCGTCAGCCGGGCGACGTCGGCCGCCGCGTTGGCGAAGTGCACGTGCACGTGGCGCAGCCCGCGGCGGCGCATCTCGCGGTGCAGGGTCACGGCCTCGGCGAAGTAGAACAGCTGCCAGAGGCGGGCCCTCGGTGTCAGCTCGCCGGTGCGCAGGGCCCGGGAGAGGCCGCGCAGCCAGGCATCTGGCTGGGTGCGCAGCAGCGCCAGGTTGGCCAGGGCGGCGCGGCGCTCGTCCTTGACGACATAGGTCGTGCGTGCGTCCTCGCGCATCGCCTGCGAGACCAGCTGCTGCTGAGGGCAGGTGTTGAGCGTGAAGGTGTCGACCCGGGTGCCACGCTCCCGGAGCGCATGCACCTCACGCTCGATGAACGCGTGCGAGAGGGCGGGGTACTGGCTGACGAGATAGGCGACGGCGAGGTCGTCCGACGCCTGCGGCTGGGCGGTGGTCACGGAGCTCCTTGGGGTGACGGGCTGGTCAGCGCGTGGACGTGTCTCGCTCCCACGCGGCGGTCGTGGTGCGACGGGCCTCGCGTCGGGCGTAGGCCGTGACGAGCACGTAGACGAGGGCGGACGGGATCATGGACGGACGCCGCACGATCAGGTCGACGAGGGCCTTGGAGGTGGATCGCGTGGACGTGGAGAAGTCCGGCGTGCGGCCGTCGTCGACCATCGCGCCCGGATCCTCCTGCGCCAGCTGGGCGTTGCCGCGAGCCACGCGGGTGCGCACCTTGACGAGCTGGCGGAGCGTCCGCGGGACCTGCACCTCGAAGGTGCCGTCGACGATGATCCGCTCGTCCAGGGAGAAGATGCGCTGCGCGAACAGGTCGTCGCCGAGCAGGTCGGGGAACTCGACGAAGCGGGACCGGCCGGCGCGGGACATCCCGTAGACGCCGAGGCCCACCAGCTTGTCCTGGACGTAGGGCAGCTCGGCGAACACGTCGTAGAACGCGCGGACGGGCCAGGTGGCCCGGTCGGTGGCGAACCGCACCTGGGGAGCAGCGGCTCGCGGCAGATCCGTGTCGAGGACCCGGACCATGGCGTCCAGGGCGTCCGCGTTGAGGACGATGTCGGCGTCCAGATAGATGCGGGGGAAGGCCGTGGCGACGGCGTCGGCCGCGTTGATGGCCTGGACCTTCGACGGGGTGGGGAGGTCCAGGACCTGCACGCCCGTATGACGGCGGGCGCGCGCCACCGTGTCGTCGGTGCACCCGTTGGCCGCGACGACGACCTCGAGGCGCCCAGCGCGGACGTCCTCGTCGAGGGCGTCGAGGCAGCGGTCGATCACCCCGCCCTCGTCATGGGCCGGGATGATCACGGAGGCGCGTGGGGCGATGTCGGGCGTGCTCACGGGCGCGTGTCCTCGGACGTGCGGCCGGTCTCGCGGTCCTTGGCAGCGAGTCGGCGGGCATAGACGGCGCCGAGGGCAGGCACCCGGCGCAGGACCTCGGCCTTGAGCCGGATCCGACGGGCGCTGGGCATGAGCTGCGAGGCGACGGCGAAGTGATCGGCCGCCGTCGGCACGTCACCGCGCCGCAGCGCGGACTCACCGAGGTCGACCTGCTGCACCGCCGAGCCGCGCTCGAGCCGCAGGTCGAGGAACCGGCGCTCCTCGGCACTGAGGCGTGGGCCGTGCAGCTCGGCGACGTGCGCCAGCACCTGTTGCTCTCCGGCATACATCCGCTCGCTCTGGGTGGACAGCGTCCCCGCGACGCGGCGGTAGAGCGCGTGGTGAGCCGTGACGAAGCGGGCGGTCCAGCCGGCGTAGATGGCGCGCGCCCAGAAGTCGTAGTCCTCGCAGACCCGCATGGACTCGTCGAAGCCACCGACCTCCTCCCACATGCGGCGGGGGAAGACGGCGAAGCCGGAGACGAAGTTGTTCTCCAGGATGCGGAGGCGCTGGGTGCCCGGCGCTGGCGTGCCCGACGGGAAGACGGTGCGACCGGGCACGATCCCGGCCGAGCTCATGATCTGGGCGTCGCAGGTCACGAAGGCCCGCTCGTCGTCGGCCGCCAGCCAGGTCTCGACCGCCGTCTGGACGTACGGCGGCAGCAGGATGTCGTCCGCGTCCAGCAGGGCGACGAGCTCGCCGCGTGCCTCGCGGATGGCGGAGTTGCGGGCGCCTGGCAGGCCGCGGTTCTCCTGGGTGACCACCCGGACGAGGTCCCCGTAGGCCGCGGCGATGGCCCCGGTCCGGTCGCTAGAGCCGTCGTCCGTGATGACGACCTCGATGTTCGGGTACGTCTGCGTGAGGGCACTCGTCACGGCTGCGCCGAGGAACGCCTCGGCCTGGTATGCCGGGATGACCACCGTCACGAGCGGCTGGCGCGCTGGCATGGGTACTCCAATTCGTGGGTGCGTGGACGTCCTGTCAGAGTCCCTCACCGCCTCTGACGACGTCCTGGTGTCGACCAGTCTAGGTGGACGCCATAAGAGGGTCTGGATTTTGCCGGATTGCCGTGCCCGTCCAGATCACTCCCTATGATGGCAGGCATGGCCTGCACTCCTTCTGACGCTCTGACCAACGAGCGCCTCCGCTGATGGCGGAAGGCGACACCGTCGGCGGAGGGATGCTCAAGACGCTGCTGAAGGGCACCACGTGGCAGGCGCTGGGGCAGTTCCTGCCCCTCATCATCAACCTGGCGCTGACCCCGTACATCATCGAGGGCCTGGGCGCGAAGATCTACGGAATCTTCCTACTCATCAACACCATTCAGCTCTTCATGTCGAGCTTCGACGGGGGCATCGGGCCTAGCGCGAGCCGGTACTTCACCCTCTACGCAGGCAGGGAGGACGCGGCGGCGACCACACGGCTGCTGGTCACGCTACTCACCATCGTTCTGGGGACGACCACGGTGGTCTTCGGCTTCTTCTTCCTCGCCACTCCCGCGATCATCGACTTCTTCCCCGTCACGCGCCCGGATCCCGAAGGGGCAGCCTTCCTGCTGCGCACGATGGTGGTGCTGGTCGCCATGGCCCAGATCCGTGGCCTGTTCGCCTACGTGCTCTTTGCCGAGCACAAGTTCGCCATCACGACCACGACCGGCCTTGCAGGGCACGTCATCTACGTCATCGGGCTGGTCTGGACGATCGAGGGCAACCATGGGCTCAAGGGCATCGCCCTGACGTTCATCGTCCAGCAGCTGATGGCGACCCTTGCCATCATCCCTGCCGCGCTCAGACACCTGTCGAAGGCCGGGGTCGGGATGCTGGCTTGGCCCGACCTCAAAGAGTTCTTTGGGTACTCGTGGAAGGTGCAGTTCTCCAGCCTTCTCGACATGGTGTCCCTCCAGGGTGACATGCTCATCGTCTCTAAGTTTGCGGCAGCGCAGCAGCCACAGTTCGGGCCCGGGGCAAACTTCGCCCAGCAACTGCGAATGGTCCCGATGAACGCTTTCAGCCCCGTTCAGGCCATGTTGGGTCGCTCGGTGGGTGGTAAGGGCGAGGCGGCAGCAGTCGCCGACTTTGCTCGGATCCAGAGGCTGTGGGTGCTCGGTGTCGTCGGTTGGGTCGCCGTCGGCGCACCCGCCGCCTACTACGGGGTCACGCACTGGGTCAAGATGGGCTCCTCCCTGCCAGGTTTGGTGAGCGCTGTGCTCCTGGTCGGGCACCTGTTCTACCTGATCGGTATCATCCAGATTTTGTGGTGCTTGGCGGTGGGCCGATCGGACCTTGAGCTCAAGTACGGCCTTATCGCCACTGGACTCAACCTGAGTCTGACCCTGCTGCTCGTTATTCCTTACGGGGTGGTGGGGACCATCTTGGCCACAGTGGTCGCCCAGTTGGTCGCGTCCATTGCACTGACGGTAATGATGAGGCGGTCGCTACCGCATCTGGCGCCATCACCATGGCGGCAGATTCCTTACGACGTCGCAGCACTGGCCGCTTCAATCTCTTATCTGTGCGTCTACGGCGCCCAGATGCTGGTCGGGAGCGTCGTCCCAACTGGTGCACTTGCGTTGCTCCTCTGCGGTCTGGCCGCGGCTCCCGCGGCTTGCGTGTATGCAGTGCTCGTGATCGGCCCATCGGAACTCCGCTCGATGGTCGGTCGTTTGGTCAGCGGACGAATCCGACTGGGAAGGTGAAAGCGTGAAGCACGACCTTGCAGACAAGGACCTCACTGGCGCGGCAGAGGCCTTTCGACGTCTGTGCGCGTCCGACCGGAAGGTGAATGACCAGGCGGGCAGCATCCTGACGCTCATCGTGTGGCGTGCGGGACAGGTCCTTAGCGGCGTCCCCGGCGTTCGGGCCTTTGCTCTCAGACGTCTCTGCCAGCTGGCGGACGCCGTGTGGGTGCGTGGGGTGATCGGGGCCGAGCTCCCACCTCAGGTCGTCGCAGGGCCTGGCTTGTGCCTGGCGCACGCGGGTCGAGGTGTGGTGCTACACCCAGAGACCCGCATCGGGGCCGACGTGAAGATCTACCACCAGGTGACGGTGGGAGTACGGGACGCAAACGGCGCACCTGAGATCGGGGATCGTGCCATGCTGGGCGCCGGTAGCAAGATCCTGGGACCGATTGTGCTGGGGGACGGTACCCAGGTAGGGGCAAATGCGGTCCTGCTCACGAGCACGGAAACCGATAGCAGCTACGTGGGCATCCCGGCTCGACGAGTCGCGGGTGGCCAGGGGGAGATGAAATGGTGAACACCACGAGGGACAAGCGTGCATGGATGGCTGCGACTCTGACCTTGGGAGTCCTGGCCTCGGCTGCCTGCCAGTCGGAGACCGGCGGGCCGAAGCCTGCGCCAAGCGAAGTAGAACCAAGTTCCAGCGCGCCAGCCCTTCCCACGGTGATGGCGACTCCGGGATACACCGCCACCCCAGTCCCTGATCCCAAGGCGCCGGATACGCCCCCCAGTCAGATATTCAACTCTGGCACCAATGTATTCAAAGTGGACGTGAGCAAGGCTCCCACCCACTCCAACTCTGCCGCGATGATCCAGAACCTTCGCAGTCAGATCACCCCCCACTGGGGCGGTATCGCAGCATTCAACAATGATCGGTACAACCCCAGCTACTACGTCGTCGATAGTAAGACTCCCCGGGTTGATCTGGAGTTCTTCAACTGCCAGAACAAGCCGGGCGTGCCAGAGGGGCTGATGGATGGGCCGGCAATGTTCAAGCAGGTGCCCATCCCGGCCGGGGCGATCCCCGCTGCAGGAACCGACTCTACTCTGACGCTCTATGACCCCACCACGGACCAGCTGTGGGAGTTCTGGGTTTTGCGCAAGCAGGCCAAGAACCCTAACAAGTGGGAGGCATGCTGGGGTGGGCGCATCGACAACGTCTCTAAATCCCCAGGGTTCTTTGATTCGCCTTACGGTGCCAGCGCGTCCGGCCTAGTGACGACTGGCTCGATGGTGACACTCAAGGAAGCGGCGTCCGGCAAGATCGACCACGCCATGGCACTCAACCTGATCGAGACTGGTCACCACAGTCGGATTTGGTACCCAGCGAACCGCAGTGACGGAAACTCCAGCAATCCGAACGCCATCCCTGAAGGGGCCAGATTGCGCCTGGACCCCTCGGTGAACGTTGATGCCCTCCAGATGACCCCGTTGGCAAAAGCTATTGCCAAGGCTGCCCAGAAGCACGGATTCATCGTGGTGGACACCGCCCACGCTGTCGCGGTTATCGCCGAGAGCGGTCAAGCGCAGCAGGCTAAGACGGGCAAGGATCCGTGGGGGCCGATTCTAGGAGGCGTGCCCAACTACAAGCAGCTGGAGGGCTTCCCTTGGGACAAGATGCAGGTAATCCAGCAGGAGTATGGCAAGCCGGCATCGTGAAGCGGTAGCGATACGACTCGCAAGACGGTGGGGCCACGAGGAAATCCTCGTGGCCCCACCGTCTCATTCATTCGTGAGTCAGTTGCTGTTTGTCCTCGTGCCCACCTGACGTGCGGGGGCGCCAGCCATGATGGCCAGGGCAGGAACCTCACCTCGAACGACCGAGCGGGACGCGATCACTGCGCCGTCTCCGATGCGCGCCCCAGGCAGGATGGTGGCGCCGGCCCCGATCCAGACGTCGCGACCGATGACGATGCCATTACCGTGCCAAGGTTGGTCCCTGACGAGTTGGTCAGCCCGCGTGCCGTGGTTGGACCCCACCAGCGTGCACTGTTGCGACACGAGGCAGTCTGGCCCGATGACGATAGGAGCACCCGCGCAGCGAATGTTGTTGAACTCTCCCACGTAGGTCCTGGCACCTATCTCAAGTCGAGCGCCCTCGAGCCCTCCGCCGTTGGAGACCGACAGGACACTGGGGCCAGCCACGTGTACTCGCTCCTTCAGGGTCACGTCCGTCACGCGTCCGTCGAAGAGCACGCCCCGAGTCAGCCGAGCGTTGGGGTTGGCTAGGCGAAGTCGCTGCAAGGGCAGAGTCGTGTCGCGCACATGGCGAACCACTTCCTTGGCGATGGGAATCATGAGTCCTCCTGGACCCGGCGTCGCTCGATGCCGTCATCGCCGGTCTTGGTCGTCAGGTTATGCACCAAGGCCGCCCGCCCAGCGATGCCGGCGATGAGCCACATCAAGTAGTTCGGGAAGGGGTAAGGGTTGGGGCTCGTCATGCTGGGGACGAACCACACCACCAGTGCGAACAACAGGAAGAGCCACCACAGCCGCAGCTCTCCCCGGCTTCGCCGAGCGCGCCAGAGCATGGTGAGCGGCCCCATCACGACGATTGCGATCCACAAGAGGGCGCCGGGGATGCCGGTCTCTACGGCTCGCGACAGGAAGACGTTGTGGATCTCGATGGTGACCGTCGTGATCGGGTAGTCAGGTGCTTGCCGCACCCATTCGGTGCCGATGTCGATGAAGCGACTCCAGCCGATACCGAACAGGGGTTGCTCTGCCAATGCCCTCCAGCCTGCCTCATAGGTGTTGGCCCGGTCGTAGAGGGAACGGGAGGTGGTCAGGCGCCCCGTAGCTAGTTCCATCAAGCTCGGCACGGCCACCAAGACCGCGCCTAGGGCCGCCGTGCTGAGCATTGCCACGAGGGCGAGCCAACGCCTGGCCCCTGGAACGATAAGACCAACGAGAACGACCCCGAGCACCGCAGCCAGCCAGGACGATCGGGTCAGCGTGAGGATCAGGCCCGCCGTGCACGCTGGGATGGTGAGGAGCACCAAGGCTCGCCACCCAGCATTGCGTGTACGTACCCATAGCAGGGCGGCCGCGAACGCGCACAGGGCCAACGCCATCCCGTTGGCCTCGCTCGAGAGGAAGGGACCCACGGCTCGCGGATCGTTCTTAGCCATAGGACTGTTGGTGAGGTAGTCCATGATGTAGCGCGGGAACACCAGTCGCTGGGGTCCGACCATGGAGAGGACGGACACCACTCCGAGGTAGAGCCCGACGACCGCCAGCGTTTGCAGCAGGAGGTCACGGCGACGGGTGCTGGAGAAGATCAGTCCGCCGACTGCGAACATCAGGAACGGCACCATGATGCGGTCCAGCAGTGCATAGAACCCGTTCGCGGTCATCAGGGTGCCGGCGGTCAGCGCCGACCAGGCAGTCCACAGCGTGAGGACAGCCATTACGGCGTAGACGGGCATGCTCCGCAACCGGTCGCGACGCGGCTCAAGTGCCAGCAGCATCAGCGACCCCAGGAGCAACACGCGGTCGGGCGGCACGGGGAAGCCCATCAAGCCGCTGTTGCCCGAGAAGACGTTGAGTGCCGTCGACCCAAGGAAGAGCCAGACGTACGCAGGTATCCGTTCCGGCGGTGCTCCCGCAGGGGGGAGCGGCTCCAGCGCCGGGTGGGTGCTTGTAGTCGTCGTCACGACCGGATGTCAGACCGGGCGTCGTCGGTGGTCTCTGCCACGTGCGATCCCTCGGCCCGCGCCATCCGGCGGTTGTGCGAACGCACACGACGACGGTCCAGCAGGATCGCCAGCAGCAGGGCCAGACCAAGGCCGAGGACCAGGCCGCCGAGGGCGTAGCGCTGCTGGTTGGCGGCCTTGGTGGAGTCCGCAAGGGCCGCGGGCTTGACCACGATCAGGTTGGCGGCCTGGGACCCCTGGGAGATCTGCTGACGGTACTTCTCTGACAGGGCGTCCATCTGCGCCTGCAGGACGGCCGACTTTGCCGCCGTCTCCGCCGCCCGCCGCTGAGCTGCCGCGATGGTGGCCGCGGGACGATCAGCACCGATGGCGCGATTGGCGGTCGTGCTCGCCGAGTCGCTTGCCGCTTTGGCCTGGCCCCAGTCGGACGCGACCTTGTTCAGCTGCTGGAGCGTGACGGCGGGGTCGCTCTCGCCCTTCTTGGAGTTGACCGCCTCAGCGAGGTCGTCGGCGGCCTTCTGCGCCGACTGCACGGCAGCTTCCTTGTCCGGGCTCTTGGCCTCGATGCGGATGACGTTGGAGTCAGGGACGGGGGAGGCGGTGACCTCGGTGCCGGCGGGGACGTCGCCCTTGCCCTCGACGCCGCGATCGTTGACCCAGCGCGCGTAGTTGGCGGCCATCTGCTGGGTAGCCTGGGGGAATCCCGCGATCGCCCCCGCCGAGATGTTTCCACTACCGACGGAGGTCCGCGCCTCGGCGGTGTACACCGGCGCCTTGGCCGCGCCGAGCATGTAACCCACGACGGCGAGCGCGAGCGGGAGGGCCACCGCGAGCCACCACCGCTTGGCGAGCGCCGAGAGCGGGGAGGACGGGGTGGTCTGGGGATGTGCTGTGGTCACGAGACTCCTTCAGAGGGACGGTCGGACCGTCGTGGTGCTGTCTGGGTGCGAAATCAGTTGTCGATGGCGGTCGGCGGCCTGGTGGCCGCCCGGCGCTCCGCGGTGCCGAGATAGGCGGCGCGGCGGCGGCGGCTCACCGCGGTGCCGAGGCCGCGGGGGAGGAGGCTCAGTGCGATGGCCGCGACGGCGGCTCGCGTGGGGTGCACGCGAAGGCTCCTCAGGGCACGCTGCAGGGCACGACCTCGGTCGCCGCAGAGGAGATACTCCCGCGCCAACCTGGCATCACCCTGAGCCATGCGCTCCTGGAACGGTGCTGGGTCGCCGTGGCGCCCGGACTCCAGGGCCTCCCGGAGGATGAACTGGGACGCCTCCAGGCTGGGGATGACGTTCTTGACGCTGTCGTTGGCGCCGTGGATCCGGTAGCGGACCAGGGGACGCCGGGTGTACCAGGCGGCCGCTCCGTCCTGGGCGGCGGCGACCGTGAGGTAGAGGTCGTAGGAGGTCCCGGCCTGCTCCGGGACGGCGAACCAGTCGATGGCCGCGCGCCGCAGGAGTGCGCCGGACAGGCTCACCGCTCCCTGGGCCGCGATCGCGCTGGACGGTGCGTGCAATCCCTCCGCCAGGGACTCCCGGTGGGTGTCGTGCTGCAAGGTGGTGGTCGCCTCGGCCAGCTCGTGCCCTGCGACGTCCACGAGCTGGAGGTCGCAGAACGACGCGGTCAGCTCGGGCCGGTCCGCGAAGGGTGCCGCGAGCGTCTCGAGCGCATCCGGCTCGAAGGCGTCGTCGTCGTCGAGCTTGATCACCAGCTCGCCGGTGGCCCGGCGGAAGCCGTCGATCGCGTTGGCCATCATCCCGATGTTCTCCGGACGGCCGACGTAGGTGATGCGGTCGTCGTCGAACGAGGCCACCACCTCGCGGGTCTCGGGGTCGTCGGCGTTGTCGCAGACGATGACCTCCAGGTCCCGCAGGGTCTGTCCGAGGACCGACCCCAGGGCCTCGCGCAGCATCGCGGTCCGCTTGTACGTCGGTACGACGACGGAGACCAGTGGCGGTCTGTCGTTCGCGGTCATGGTCGTCTCCCCCCAGAGGTGCTGGCACCACCCAGGGCCGACTCGCGCGAGCCGCATCCCTGGCTGGTCTTGGCATTCAGCGTCCAGGTTACCCAGCGTGCTCGCCTGACGGCAGCCCCTTGTCGAAGCCCACTCCATGTGCGGAACTAGGTGCCTCGTGGTAGTCGGAAATTACGCAATGTGTAAGCACTAGATCGACATCTAGTCACATTTCACCATTCTTTCGGACTAGTCACCACGCAACGGACACCATCATGGATTTCGCCCTTTCGGCGCGGTCCGTGGCTCCTCGTCCGGGCTTGTAGCATGAGACGAATCGTCCCCGAGGGTGGAGGAGCCTTCCGTGCCACTGCAGGTCCAACTCGTCTCCGCGGATCGTCCGGTCTGGGAGGGCGAGGCCTCCGCCGTCACCGCCCGCACCACCGAGGGCGAGCTCGGCATCCTGCCGGGCCACGCACCGCTGCTGGGTGTCCTGGTCGAGGGCCAGGTCTCCATCACCTCCGGCGAGGGGCGCCAGGTCGTCCAGATCGACTCCGGCTTCCTCTCCGTGCACGACGACAAGGTGACGTTGGTCGCGGAGCACGTTGACACCGACGCGGCACCTCGCGCCGAGCGCCACTAGGTCGCGACGGTGGCGGGCATGGAGGTCGCGGAGATCGCGGTCGCCGGTGCCCTCCTGCTGCTCGTCGTGCTCACGACGCTGGTCTTCGTGCGTCGGCGCCTGATCTCCGACGGCGCACCGATGTTCCTCTGTGCCGTCCGTCCCACGCGTGAGGACCCGTGGCGCCTGCGACTGGCGCGCTACGACACCGACGCTCTGCTCTTCTTCACCCTCTCCGGGGTGTCCCTCGTCCCGAGCCACGTCATGCCGCGAGCGGGGGTCGAGGTGCTGGGCGTCCACACGCCGTCCCGTGGAGAGTCCCCGTCCCTGATCGACGACCCGCTCGTCATGCGGTGCGCCCAGGGCGAGGTGGCCTTCGACCTGGCTCTGCCTCGTGACGACTGCACCGCGGTCCGGTCCTGGCAGGAGGCGCGGCCACCAGGGCGTCCCCCGCGCGCAGCCTGAGCTCGCCCCGCGCGCGGGGGCCACAGAGCCCTTCAGCCGTGACTGGACGATCAGCTGGAACGACCGCCGCCCGGCTGCCAGAGGACGTCGCCACCTGCGTCGAGGTTCGCGACGCGGGCGAGGATGAACAGCAGGTCCGAGAGGCGGTTCAGGTACTTCGCGGTGAGCACGTTGACGCCGCCCTCGCCCTTGTCGGCTCCCTCGGGTGCGGGCTGGTCGCCATACCGCTCGATGGCCGCCCAGGTGCTCCGCTCGGCCCGCCTCACGACGGTGCACGCGAGGTGCAGGTAGGCCGATCCGGGCGTCCCGCCCGGGAGGACGAACGACCGGAGCTTGTCGAGCTCGCCGTTGTAGCGGTCGCAGTCGGCCTCGAGCTCGTCGATCCACGGCGCCTGGACCCGCAGGGGCGGGTACTCCGGGGTCTCGCTCCGCAGCGGGTTGCACAGGTCCGCTCCAACGTCGAAAAGGTCGTTTTGGATCCGGGTGAGGGTGGAGACGACGTCCTCGCGCAGCGACCCGGCGGCGACCGCGATCCCGAGGGCCGCGTTCGCCTCGTTGCTGTCCGCGTAGGCCTGCAGTCGCGGGTCGGTCTTGCTGGTGCGCGAGAAGTCTCCGAGGTGGGTGGTGCCGTCGTCGCCGGTCCGGGTGTAGATGCGCGTGAGGTTGACCATGACGGCATCGTCGCACGCGCGTCTGAGCCGGCCTCGGCCGGGAACCGACGCAGCCCTGTCGAGGAAGGGCACCCTAGGTGTTCAATGGGTGACGACACATCACTTGAGTACTCGGCTGCCGGTGGTCGCACCGGTCAGCCACGTGGGGGCCCTCATGGCCAGAGCGCGCACGCATCCTTCGGTGACGACGGTGGAGGTCGTCGTGCCCGGGGCCGAGTTGCGGGTCACCGGTCGACTGGACGCCGGCAACGACCACCAGCTGCGCGAGGAGCTGCACCGGGCCATCGTCCTCGGCGAGGGTGAGCTGGTCCTCGACCTGGCGGAGGCCGAGATCCACGACTCGACCGCGCTCGCCCTCGTGGCCGGCGTGCACCACAGGGCGGCGCGCGAGGGACGCACGCTGGTCATCGTCGACCCCTCCGACCGCTTCGAGCGGGTGGTCGCCGCGATGCGCCTGGGCAAGGTCCTGCAGCGCCGCCGTCGTGCGACCTCCGCACCTGTGTCGACCATCACCGTCGGCAGGCCTCCCGCCCAGGCCTGACCCGCCGGTAGTTTGCCGACATGGCTGACGAGCAGATGACCGAGCGCCCCAAGGACCGACCGTGGGTGATGCGGACCTACGCGGGCCACTCCTCGGCCGCCGCCAGCAACGCGCTCTACCGCACCAACCTCGCCAAGGGGCAGACGGGTCTGTCCGTCGCCTTCGACCTGCCCACCCAGACGGGGCACGACCCGGACCACGTGCTCGCGCGCGGCGAGGTCGGCAAGGTGGGCGTCCCGGTGAGCCACGTCGGCGACATGCGCGCGCTCTTCGACGGCATCCCGCTCGCGGAGATGAACACCTCCATGACCATCAACGCCACCGCCATGTGGCTGCTCGCGCTCTACGACGCCGTGGCGGAGGAGCAGGCCGAGGCCGCTGGAGCCGACCCCCTCGAGACCCGGCGCAGGCTGGCGGGCACCACGCAGAACGACATCGTCAAGGAGTACCTCAGCCGCGGCACCCACGTCTTCGGCCCGGGACCCTCGCTGCGGCTGATCACCGACATGATCGCCTTCACCGTCACCGAGATCCCGCGGTGGAACCCGATCAACATCTGCAGCTATCACCTGCAGGAGGCCGGCGCGACCCCCGTGCAGGAGCTCGCCTACTCCCTGTCGACGGCCACGGCCGTGCTCGACGCCGTCGTCGCCGCGGGTCAGGTGCCTCAGGAGAGCCTGGGCGACGTCGTCGGCCGCATCTCCTTCTTCGCCAACGCCGGCGTGCGCTTCGTCGAGGAGATGTGCAAGATGCGGGCGTTCGTGCAGCTCTGGGACGAGCTGACGCAGGAGCGCTACGGCGTGCAGGACCCCAAGCAGCGTCGCTTCCGCTACGGCGTGCAGGTCAACAGCCTGGGCCTGACCGAGGCGCAGCCGGAGAACAACGTGCAGCGCATCGTCCTCGAGATGCTCGCCGTCACCCTGTCCAAGGACGCCCGCGCCAGGGCCGTGCAGCTGCCGGCCTGGAACGAGGCCCTCGGTCTGCCGCGGCCCTGGGACCAGCAGTGGTCCCTGCGCATCCAGCAGGTGCTGGCCTACGAGTCGGACCTGCTCGAGCACGAGGACATCTTTGCCGGCTCCACCGTGGTCGAGGCCAGGGTCGCCGAGCTGGTCGCCGGGGCCAAGGAGGAGATGGCTCGGATCGAGGCGATGGGTGGCGTCATCGAGGCGGTGGAGTCCGGCTACCTCAAGTCCGCGCTCGTCGCCTCGCACGCCGAGCGCCGGCGGCGCATCGAGGCGGGCGTCGACAAGGTCGTCGGCGTCAACTGCTTCCAGGGTACCGAGCCCAGCCCGCTCACGGCGGACCTCGACACGGCCATCCACGTGGCCGACCCCGACGTGGAGGAGCGAGCCGTCGAGGCGGTGCGCCGCTGGCGGGACGAGCGCGACGCTGACCCGGACCGACGTGCGGCGGCCCGGGACGCGCTGGAGCGGCTGCGCACCGACGCGGCCTCCACGACCAACCTGATGGCCGCGTCCATCGAGTGCGCCAGGGCCGGCGTCACCACGGGGGAGTGGACCGACGCGCTGCGGGAGGTCTTCGGCGAGTACCGCGCGCACACGGGCGTCTCCTCCGCGCCGGTGGCGGGCGGTCCTGACCGTATGTCGACCGCCGAGGACAGCGGGGTCACCGACTGGCGCGGTGAGCTGGCCGACGTCCGGGACGCGGTGCGGCGCACCGGCGACGAGCTCGGCACGCACCTGCGCTTCCTCGTGGGCAAGCCGGGGCTGGACGGGCACTCCAACGGCGCCGAGCAGGTGGCGGTGCGGGCACGTGACGCGGGGTTCGAGGTCGTCTACCAGGGCATCCGGTTGACGCCAGAGCAGATCGTGGCTGCCGCGGTGGCCGAGGACGTGCACGTCGTGGGCCTGTCCATCCTGTCCGGGTCGCACATGTCCCTGGTCCCCGAGGTGCTGAACGGTCTGCGCGAAGCCGGCGTGACGGACGTGCCCGTCGTGGTCGGTGGCATCATCCCGGACGCCGACGCCCGCCGGCTGCGGGAGCTGGGGGTGGCCGCGACGTTCACGCCTCGAGACTTCGGGCTCAACGACATCATGGTCCAGGTGGTTAACGTCATCCGTGAGGCACGAGGGCTCGCACCGCGGCTAGAGTGAGGGCCCATGAGCGACCTGCAGTGCCCTGCAACGCTGCTCGTCGCCCGCGACGGCCATGCGGCGTACGCCCACCCGGGCCTCCTCACCGACGACGGCGGGTGGCTCACGGACGTGGGCGCCACCCAGATGGTCGTCCTGGCCGAGCGACTGGCCGCGGACCCGTCGGTGCGCATCTCCGCCGTCTACAGCAGCCCTCTCGCGCGCTCCGTGCAGAGCGGGCGACTCGTCTCCGACGCGCTCGGGGTGCCCCACGAGGTGGTCGGCGGGCTGGAGGAACGCGCGGTCGGGGAGCTGGCCGGACAGCAGGTGGGTAACCCCGTCATGGCGCACGTCATGCACGCCTGGACGACCGGCGACCTGAGCGCCGCCGTCCCGGGGGGCGAGGACGGCTACCAGGTGGTCCGCCGCGCGCGACAGGCGATGGAGTCCATCGCCGACCAGCACCGTGGGGAGTCCGTGCTCGTGCTGGCCCACCGGTGGATCATGTCCGTCGTCCTGCCCCGGTTGTGCCACAACGTGCGTGACGACCTGGCGATCGACCACGTGGTGCCGCACGGCGTGCCCGCACGGGTGCGCGTCGACGCCGACGGCTGGGTCCTCGACGAGTGGCCCGGTCACCGGCGAGCCTGAGCGCAAAGGATCAGTGCGAGGGCGAAGGTCGTGCGTCCACGAGCTCGTCCGCCAGCCGCAGCACGTCGGGGTCGACGTCGGGATGCATCTTGCGGACGAAGGCGGCCGGGGTGTCCGCGGCCCGGGCCAAGAGCGCTGCATCGACCCACTCGGGGTTGGAGGCGTCCTCCGGGAAGTCGGCGTAGGTGGTGCGACCGGTGCGCACCTGGAGGTCCGCCTGGGCGGACAGCACGGAGGATGTGTAGAGCTCGTCGGGCGTCCTCGTGGTGCGGAAGAAGCGGGGGAGCTCGGGGCGCTGGTCGGTGACGGCGAGGAGCCGGTCCACCGCCCGGGCGGACAACGTGGTCCATACAGCGGCCTTGACCACGGGGACGGGCGCGGCCGCTCGTCGGGGGACGCCGACGTACCAGTGGTGGGACGTCGGTGAGCGCACGGCCTGCAGCTGGCCCGGGAGCCGGTGGGCTGCTCGCCAGGCCAGGGGGCCGGTGACGCGCCGCAGGATCTCGGGCCCCGGGAGGTGGCGCCAGGTCCACGTGTAGGTCTCGGGGGAGTCGCCGTGCAGGTCCAGCACCGCGTCGCTGCCGTCCGCGGCGACGCCGGACTCCCAGGAGGCCAGGTCACGGATCGGGTAGTCCTGACCGGAGAGCAGCACGAAGTGCGACGCGTCCGACCGGCGCCGTGCCTCCCGCAGGGCACGGAGCTGCGCCTCGACCATCGTCCAGTCTCCCCAGCGCACCGTGATGTCGTCCTCGTAGGTCTGCACGCCCATCTCGGCGCACGCCCGCTCGTCCATCAGCCCCGGGACGTCATAGCGCAGCATCACGTCGCTGGTCGGCGACAGCTCGCGGATGCGCCGGGCATTACGAGCGACGGCATCACCACGGGTGTGGCACATGAGGACGTAGCAGAATCGGGGCTCGGTCACACCGACCGACTCTACCGGGCGGTGAGGGTTGTGGTGGCCGTTCCCGGGTGAGTGCGAGGTCAGAACAGGCGGGAGGCCGAGGTGTCGATGCCCTTGAGGTCGTCGTAGTCCAGGGTCACGCAGCGGATGCCCCGGTCGGTGGCCAGCGTCCGGGCCTGCGGCTTGATGAGCTGGGCGGCGAAGACGCCGGTGACGGGAGCGAGGGCGGGGTCGCGGTTGAGGAGCTCGAGGTAGCGCGTCAGCTGCTCGACGCCGTCGATCTCGCCGCGCCGCTTGATCTCGACCGCCACGTGGCCGCCGCCCTCGTCCTTGCACAGGATGTCGACCGGCCCGATGGCCGTCATGTACTCCCTGCGCACCAGCGAGTAGCCGTCGCCGAGGGTGTGGATGTGCTCGGCCAGGAGCTTCTGCAGGTGCGCCTCGACGCCGTCCTTGACCAGGCCCGGGTCCACCCCCAGGTCGTGCGAGCTGTCGTGCAGGACCTCGTGGATCACGATGCGCAGGGCGTCGCCCGACTTGGCGTTGCGGACGACCCACACGGCCGTGGCGCCCTCGGCGGCCTCGGTCTCGTCGGGCTTGATCTCGGCCAGGGCGCACGGCGGGGTCATCCAGTTGAGCGGCTTGTAGCTGCCGCCGTCGGAGTGCACCAGGACCGAGCCGTCGCCCTTGATCATCAGCAGCCGGGTGGCCAGGGGCAGGTGGGCGGCGAGCCGGCCCTCGTAGTCGACGGCACAGCGGGAGATGACGAGTCGCACGACAGATCACCCTAGTCCGCGCGAGCGGTCCGGGCCGTATGCCGCCGGCCCGCCGCGTGCCCGAACCACCGCGAGAGCGCCGGGCGACCGGCATACCCGCCAGTAGTTTTGTGACCAAGCCCGCAGTCCGACAGTCTTGCCACCAGCATCACCCCCCTCAAGACTTCCAGGCATGGAGCGATCGTTGGACACCATCGGAGTGGTCGGGCTCGGCACCATGGGTGCGGGCATCGTCGAGGTCTGTGCACGGCACGGCCTCAGCGTCGTCGCCGTCGACATGGACGACGCCGCCGTCGACCGTGGTCGTGGGCACGTCGAGCGGTCGACGGACCGGGCCGTCGAGCGCGGCAAGATGCCGGCCGAGGAGCAGCAGCAGATCCTCGGACGGATCACCTTCGCGGCCGACCTCGAGGCGGTCGTCGACTGCGACCTGGTCGTCGAGGCGGTCCCCGAGATCCTCGCCATCAAGCGGGACCTGTTCGCGAGGCTGGACGGCATCGTCAAGGAGTCCTGCGTCCTCGCGACCAACACCTCGAGCTTGTCCGTGACCGAGATCTCCGTGGCGACCAGCCACCCCGAGCGCGTGCTCGGCCTGCACTTCTTCAACCCCGCTCCCGTGCAGAAGCTCGTCGAGATCATCTCCACCGTCGTCACCGACCCCGACATCGTCACGGCCGCCCGCGAGCTCGCCGAGCGCCTCGACAAGACCCCCGTGGTGGTGGGCGACAAGGCCGGGTTCATCGGCAACTACCTGCTCTTCGGCTACCTCAACCACGCCATGAGCATGTACGAGTCGCGCTACGCCACCCGCGAGGACCTCGACGCCGCCATGCAGCACGGCTGCGGCTACCCGATGGGCCCGCTGGCGCTGCTCGACCTGATCGGCCTGGACACGGCCTACCAGGTCCTCGACACGATGTACCGCGAGGGACGCGACAAGCTCCACGCCCCCAGCCCGATCCTCAAGCAGATGGTCACGGCCGGGCTGCTGGGCCGCAAGACCGGCCGCGGGTTCTACACCTATGAGGCGCCCGGCTCCGGCAGGATCGTCGCGGACGCGCTGACCCCCGTCGAGTCGGAGTCTCCCCGGCCCACCCGTGACGTCGCGACGGTCGGCGTCGTCGGCACCGGCACCATGGCCGCCGGCATCGTCGAGGTGTTCGCCAAGGCGGGCTACCCCGTCGTCGTGGTCGGCCGCACCGACGACAAGGCCGCCGGGGTGCCCGCCGCCATCGCCACGAGCATGGACCGGGCGATCAGCAAGGGGCGCGCGACGGAGGAGGCCAAGGCCGAGGCGCTCGGTCGCGTCACCACCGCAACCGACGTGTCCGCGCTCGCCGACGTCGACCTCGTCGTCGAGGCCATCGCCGAGGACGTCGACGTCAAGACCGAGATGTTCCGCCGGCTCGACGAGGTCTGCAAGCAGGGGGCGATCCTCGCCACCACCACGAGCTCGCTGCCCGTCATCCAGGTCGCGGCGGCCACGAGCCGTCCCAGCGACGTCATCGGCATGCACTTCTTCAACCCCGCCCAGGTGATGAAGCTCGTCGAGGTCGTCACGACGGTCTCCACCGAGGGCGACGTCGAGGAGACCGTGCTGCAGCTGTGCCGCACGATCGGCAAGGTGCCGGTCCGCTGCGGCGACCGCGCCGGCTTCATCGTCAACGCGCTGCTCTTCCCCTACCTCAACGACGCCGTCAAGATGCTCGAGGCCCACTACGCGACGGCCGACGACATCGACACGGCGATGAAGAACGGCTGCGCCCTGCCCATGGGCCCGTTCGAGCTGCTGGACGTCGTGGGCCTGGACGTGTCCTACGCGATCCAGCGGCAGCTCTACCTCGAGTTCCGCGACCGCGGCTACGCCCCGGCGCCGCTGCTGGAGCACATGGTCACGGCGGGCTACCTCGGCCGCAAGACCAAGCGGGGCTTCCGCACCTACTGACCCGCACGGGGGACCCGTCGGCGGGTCGCGGCTCACCGGGGGCGGACGTGCGGCGTCATAGGAGCGTGACCGCTCGACGCACCGCCCCCGCCGTGATCGCTGCCGCCCTCGTCGTCGCCCTCGTCGTCGCCCTCGGCGCCTGCACCGCGGCCCCGACGGGTCCGGGCGGCGGCTCCGCCACGTCCGCCACCGTCTCCGGCACGGCCTCCGGCACCGCGTCCCGGGCGGTCCCGGGCGTGCAGGTGCGGGCGCTGGGGGACGGCGAGGACCCCGGCGCCGTTGACGTCCCCGAGCTCCAGGTGGTGACGGAGGACTCGTGGGCCCGTCCCACGCTGCACGCCAAGTGGCCCCTCGTTCCCGGGGCGAAGCGCCTCAACCAGGCGCTCGACGCGACCGTCCGCGGGCGCATCGCGTCGTTCCGCAAGGACGCCGGCGCCGAGCTCGGCGACGCCGTCCCGGACCTGACGACGACGTGGTCGGTGACGGCCGACCACGACGGCGTCGTCGGGATCCGCCTCACCTCGACCGAGTTCGGCGGCGCGAGCACCAGCGACGACTCACGGACCACCTACGGCACGCGGGACGGCTCGACGGTATGGCGGGGCGCCGACCTGGTGCGGGGCGACGGCCACGAGCGCCTGGTGACCGACGTCCTGGCGTCCGCCCGCGCCGCGGGTGTGGTCCGTGCTCCCGAGGGTGGCACCGCCGAGCCCGGTGACACGCCCTCCGCCGAGGCGCTGCTCGCGGACGTGTCGTTCACCCGCGAGGGAGGGCTGCGGCTCGTCGTCGCGTCCGGGGAGCTCGCGGCCAGCGACGCGGGCCGCCTGATGGTGACGATCGACCGCGCCCGCAGCGACGAGCTGCTGACCGAGGCGGGACGCCGCGTGCGCGACGCCGCCGTGGCGTCCCGGCCGGACACCGGACCTGCGGCGGCACCGACGACCTCGGCCCCCGCCGGGCCGCCAGCCTCACCAGAGGTCCCGGCCCCGAGCGAACCGCCCACCCCGACCCCCTCGACGGAGCCGACGACCGTGCCCGCCCCGCCCGCCACCACGCCCGCCACCACCAGGTCACCAAAGGCCGGCGCTCGCGTGGACTGCGCCGTGGCGAGGTGCATCGCCCTGACCTTCGACGACGGGCCGGGCCGTCATACGCCGGCCATCCTCGACGCCCTCGCGGCGCGAGGCGCCCGGGCGACGTTCTTCACCATGGGACCGGCGGTGCAGGCCCAGCCGGGTGTCGTGCGCCGCATGCGCGACCTCGGCATGGACGTCGGCAACCACACCTGGACCCACAAGCAGCTCAACCGGATCCCGGCGGAGCAGGCCAGGGGCGAGCTGACCCGCACGTCCGCCGCCATCCGCGAGGTCACCGGGGCGGACCCGGTCGCGGCCCGTCCGCCGTACGGCGCCTTCTCGGCGAGCACGCCGCACGCGGGGCTGCCCTTCGTGCTGTGGGACGTCGACACCGAGGACTGGAAGAACCGCGACGCGGCGGCGACGACCCGTCGCGCGCTGGCCGGGGCGCACCGCGGCGCGATCGTGCTGATGCACGACATCCACCCGTCGACCGCGCGCGCCGTCCCTGGGATCGTGGACCAGCTGAAGGCCCGCGGCTACTCCCTCGTCACCGTCTCCGAGCTGCTCGGTGACCTCGACGCCGGGCGCAGCTACTACTCCGCCCAGCGCAGCCGCGGCTGATCGAGGGGGTCCGGCCCGACGGCGGGTGCGCGCCTGCGGCCACAGCTTTTGCGACAATGGGCGCATGCCCCGAGCCAACCGACGCAGCGAGCAGCACGTCCCGCTCGCGATGGGCCGCCTGGCGGGGATGGAGCGCCGTGAGGTCCACCCCGACGGCGCGTGGATCGTGCGGGGCGTCCGTGGGGCCTCGACGGGCAAGGTCTATCGCTGCCCGGGCTGCCAGCAGACCCTGAGCGATGCCATCGCGCACGTCGTGGCGTGGCCGGCCGAGGGGCTGCGAGGGCTGCCGGACCGGCGGCACTGGCACACCCCGTGCTGGTCCGCCCGGGACCACCGCCACTAGCCCCCGGCATACGGCCCGTCGACCCGTCGTCCGTCCGTCCCCACCGCCCGCCGTCCCGCGACCGCCCATCGTCCCGACACACCGCCCGCCGCCCAGACCCCGCCCCTACCGTCAGAGGAGCCGAACCCCCTTGCCCAGCCACGAGATCCGTGCCAACACCGTCCTCCCGTCCCGCAGGGAGGAGATCGAGCTGCACACCGCCGACGGGCTGCGACTCGTCGGCGAGCTCGCGCTCCCCGTGGACCGCGACCCCGTGGCGACCCTCGTGACGCTGCACCCCCTGCCGACGCACGGCGGCTTCATGGACAGCCACGTCTACAAGAAGGCCGCCAACCGGCTGCCGGCCCTGGCCGACGTCGCCGTGCTGCGCTTCAACACCCGCGGCACGAGCTCGCCTCGCGGCACCAGCGAGGGGGAGTTCGAGCACGCCGAGGGGGAGCGGTTCGACGTGGCGGCCGCCATCGAGTACGCCGAGTTCCACGAGACGCCGCCGCTGCCGCACCGCTGGCTCGTCGGCTGGTCCTTCGGCACGGACCTCACCCTGATGTACGGCCTCGACCCGGCGATCGAGGGCGCGATCCTGCTCAGCCCGCCGCTGCGCTGGACCGGGTCCGAGCACCTGCGGGAGTGGGCGGTCGACGGGCGGCCCCTCGTCGCGCTGGTGCCGGAGCACGACGACTACCTGCAGCCCGCCGAGGCGCGGGAGAAGTTCTCGGTCGTGCCGCAGGCCGAGGTCGTCGGCGTCGACGGGTGCAAGCACCTGTGGGTCGGCGAGACCTATGTCCGCCGCGCCTTGGACGAGATCGTTGCCCGGGTGCGACCGGGCTTCGGCCCCCTGCCGACGACGTGGGACGGCGAGGTCGTCGAGGACTGAGCCCGCCGGCGGGCGGCTCAGCCGCGCTTGGCGTCCACGACGTCGACCAGCGCGCCGACGTCGCTCAGCCCCGACATCTCCGCGTCGGACAGCTGGATCCCGAAGGCGTTCTCCACGCTGAACATGAGGCTCACGTGCGCCAGGGAGTCCCAGCCGTCCACCTGGTCGGCGACGGTCTCGCGCGTCAGCGTGAGGTCGGGATCGGCCAGGACGTCGCGAAAGATCTCCTGGACCTGCTCGAGGGTGGTCGGCTCGGTCATCGATGCTCCTTCAGGGCAGGCAGCGCGACGGCGACATAGGTCGGCGGCTGCGGGAGGGGCCGGGTGAGGTCGAGGCTCCAGGTCTGCGGGGCGTCCGGGTCCTGAGGCCGGGGTGCGGCGTCGGCAGCGTCGGGCCTGACGCCCGCGTCGGCAGCGTCGGCACGACGCTCGTCGCGGGTGAACCCGCTGGACCGGTAGACGTCTCGCGAGGGGGTGTTCTTTGCGGTGGGCACGAATTCGCCGCGCAGGCGCGCGAACCCGGCGTCGCGGGCGTGCTCGGCCAGTGCGACGAGCAGGCTCTGCTCGACGGTGCGCCCGATCACGCGGCAGGACATCACGAAGGTGTCCACGACCAGGTCGTCCCCGTCCGGCACGGCGACGAGCGCCGCGACCAGGCCGTGGTCGTCGAAACGGTCCCGCACGCGCATCCCCCACACGACGGCCCGGTCGACGCCGGCGAGACGCTCCACGTCGGCCGCCGAATGCCGTCGGCCGGTGAGGTTGAACTGGTTGGTCTTGCCGATGAGCTGCACGATCCGCTGGGCGTTGACCTCGTCCAACGGCTCGATCGTGGCCGCGAGCTCGAGCCCGGCGAGGAAGTCCTCCCGAGAGCCGGCCTGCGCGGCGAACGCGCCGGCCTGTGCGCGGGCGCGGTACTGCGCGGTGCGGCGGGTGTCCTCGTGCGTCAGGGCGACGGCCTGCAGCCCCGGGAACCGAGCGATGGTGCGGAGGTACTCGGTCGGTGCGGCCGGCAGCTCGACGACACCGACCTGGGGCAGCGCCTGCCTCACGGCCTCCCGCTCGACGGGGTTGTCGTCGACGAAGACCAGGGCGTCGAGCCCGAGGTCCAGGTGCGCGGCCACGCGCTGCACGGCGAGCGGCTTGTCGTCCCAGGAGGCCTCGAAGGCGACGATGTCGTCCAGGGTCAGCCGCATGTCCGGGTGGCGTTCGAAGGGCTCCCGTGCGTCGTCGGGGTTGTTCTTGCTGACGACCGCGAGCAGCATGCCTCGGCGGGTGAGCTCCTTGAGCCAGGCCTGGAGGTCGACGTAGGCCTCGCCGGCGGCTCCCGATCCGAGCTGGATCCCGCCGACGCCGTCCTCGCCGACGACACCGCCCCACAACGTGTTGTCCAGGTCCAGCACGACGACCTTGCGTCCGAGCCCCAGGGCCGAGGCCGTGACGTCGAGGATCGCGGTGGCGAGGGTGGGGAGCGCCGCCAGGCCGACGGCGTGCTTGGAGTGGTACCAGTAGCGCGGGTCGTGCCACTGCGCCTCGCCGACCCGGGCGGCCACCGTCTCGGCATCCACGAGGTGCACGCCGTCGGGGGCTGCTGCCGCCAGCTCCAGCCCGAGGCGGCGGATCATCGCGACGCGGCCACCCGGCGACGCGAAGGCCAGGCCTGCGTAGGGGTCGTCGGTGGGCGGGACGAAGGTCGTCTGCACGATCCGGGCGCCGGTGCGCTCCTGCAGCACCTGCCACAGGCGCGTCCAGCGGGAGACCTCGGCGGCGACGTCCACCACCGGGTCGTCGCTGATCGGCGGCAGGTGCAGGTCACGGCGGTCGATCACGAGGGCCACCACGTCCGGCCCGAAGGCGTAGAGCGCCGACGTCGGATCGTGCACCTGCTCCTCGTAGGCCCGGTAAGGGGTCTCGTGGACCTCCAGCCGGATGCCGTGCGCGAGCGCCGCCACCCGCAGCGCGACCGCGAGCTGGCCGCTCGTGTGGCTGCTCAGGAGGGCGAGGCGCACGGTCCTGCGCAGCCCGGGAGGGGCGTCGTGCCCGTCCGCGCGCTGCCACAGCTGCCCGAGGAGGCGGTCGGCGGCGAGCCAGGTGGTCAGGTCGTCCGTCTCGGTGGCCACCCGCCCCAGGGTGGCGAGGCCCTGCGCGAGGTCGTGCTCGGCCAGCTGGCCGCGGGCGCGGGCGATCAGCTCCCCGGCCATCAGCGGACCGTGGGGATGCGCAGGACCCGGGGCTGCTGGTCCACGACGGTGGCGCCCTCGGGGACGTTGGTCATGATCGTGGTGTTGGGCCCGAGGTTGGCCCCGTCGCCGACCCGGACACCCCCGACGATCGCGCAGCCAGCGCCGATGGAGACGCCGTTGCCGATGCGCGGCGCCTGCCGACGGAAGGTCTCGGGCTTGCCGCTGCCGGCGCCGAGCGTGACGTTCTGCCGGATGACGCAGTCGTCGCCGATCGTGGCGTGCGGGTGGATGACGATGCCGCTCTGGTGCGCGATCCGCACACGCCGGCCGAGCGCGACCGTGCGGGGAAGCTCGATGCCGTAGACGTTGCGGCACATCAGATATCCGGCCCGGCTGACCAGGTCTGCGGGGACCCGCGCCCACCGGGGCGCCTCGCCGGCGTCCACCCAGGCGCCGATCCGCGCCGACGCCACGGCCTGGAATCCTGGCGTCGTGACGTCGCCGTCGTGAGCCTGGCGGTCCTCGCGCAGCTGGTCCACCACCGAGAGGTGGGTCCGCAGCCACCTGACCCAGGGCCGTCGTGGCACGGTCGTCGGCGTTGTCGTTGGCGTAGTCGTGCTCTCCACCGTCATGCGATTCCCCCTCGCGCTCTCGACAACACTCACGTTATGGCAGGGTTGCGTCCGGGGTGCGGCTGGGGCTGGGGGGCGGCGCAAGGTTCACCGGACCGGGCGCTCACGATCACGAAGCATCACGCTGCGTCGGCAGCAGGTGAGCGGCAGGTCACAGGCGCCGCTGACGCGGGACGAGCACCTCCTCGTAGAGCAGGAGCAGCGCCGCGGCCGTCGGGATCGCCAGCAGCGCACCCAGCATGCCCAGCAGCGTGCCGCCGGCGAGGGCCGCGACCACCGTGACCGCCCCGGGCACCGCCACGGTGCGCTGCATGATCCGCGGCACGATGATGTAGTTCTCGACCTGCTGGTAGATCACGTAGTAGACGAGCAGGATCAGCCCTGTCTGGGGGCTCTGGATCAGGCCGGCGCCGGTCACGAGCGCTCCACCCAGGGTGGCTCCGACCATGGGGATCAGCCCGAGGAACGCGACCGTGACGGCGAGCACCTCGGCATACGAGACGTCAAGGATCCGCATGGCGATCCAGCTGAGGAGGCCGTTGATCGTCGCCACGCCCACCTGACCGATCGCATAGCTGCCGACCCGACGCATCATCTCCTCGGAGAGGTAGACGACGCGGGCGCGACGGCTGGCCGGGACGACCGCGTACGCCGCCTTCTTGGTCGTGGGCAGGCTGGCGAGGAAGTACAGCGTGAGGATGAGGACCGTGAAGGTCTGGAAGATGCCGCTGCCGAGCGCCTGCCCCGCCCCGATGAGCCCGCCCGCCACCGTGGACAGGAAGGTCTGGTCGCGCAGCCGCTCGGTGAGCTGCTGCTGCACCTGCGCCGTGAGGTTGTAGTCCTTGTCGAGGTTCTGCACCCAGGGCTGGCCGAGGAGCTGGGTGACGTAGTCGGGGGCGTTCTTGATCAGGGCGGAGGACTGCTCGACGACCGGCGGGACGACGAGGCCCGCCAGGAGCGCGAAGACGACGAGCAGGCCGAGGAACACGATCCCGACCGCGGCGCCGCGGCGCAGCCCACCCGTCACGAGCCGCTGGACCAGCGGGTCGAGGGCGAGGGTGAGGAAGAACGCGACGGTCAGCAGGGTCAGCGTGAGGCTGAGCGCGCCGATCATGCTCCACAGCGTCGCGGCGGCGAGCACGCCGATGGCGCCGACGAAGCCGACGGTGAACGGCGACTGATGGATGAGCGGGACGCCCGTCCGCGTGGGGGCCGAAGGTGTCGCGCCGGACGTGGTCGTCGTGGTGGTCGGGTCGCCGGTCCCTGACGCCGTCGGCTCGACCGTCCCGCCGGTCAGCGTGGTGTCCACGCCGCCGCCCACGTCCCCGCCCACACCCTCGCCCGCGTCCCCGCCCACCGGGAGGTCGGCGGCGTCGCCCCTGATCCGGTTGCTCTCGGCCAGGGCCTCGCGCTGGCGGGCGCGATAGGCGTGCCAGCGTCGCCGTGCCGCGACCGTCCGGTCGACCAGGGGGATCCTCACGGTCCGAGGGTATGACGCGGGCCCGGCCGCCACGTGGGTCACACGCGGGCGGCCGGGCCCCTCGTCATACGGCTCAGACGTCGCGGAACCGGTCGATCTCGGTCTGGAGCTCGGCCCGCATCTCGGGCCTGGAAACCCCGAGGCCCTGCTCGGGGGCGAGGGTGAGGACCCCGACCTTGCCCTGGTGGGCGTTGCGGTGGACGTCGAGCGCCGCCTGACCGACCTCGTCCATCGCGTAGGTCTTGGACAGCGTCGGGTGGATCAGGCCGCGGCGGATGAGGGAGTTGGCCTCCCAGGCCTCGCGGTAGTTGGCGAAGTGCGAGCCGACGATGGACTTGAGGTTCATCCACAGGTAGCGGTTGTCGAACTCGTGCATGTATCCGGACGTCGAGGCGCAGGTCACGATCGTGCCGCCCTTGCGCGTGACGTAGACCGAGGCGCCGAAGGTCTCGCGGCCGGGGTGCTCGAAGACGATGTCCGGGTCGTGGCCGTTGGTCAGCTCTCGGATCTTGGCGCCCAGGCGCTTCCACTCCTTGGGGTCCTGGGTCTGCTCGTCCTTCCAGAACCGGTAGCCCTCGGCGTTGCGGTCGATGACCAGCTCGGCGCCCATCTTGCGGCAGATCTCGGCCTTCTCCGGGGAGGAGACGACGCAGATCGGGGTCGCGCCACCGGCCAGGGCCATCTGCGTGGCGTAGGACCCGAGGCCGCCCGAGGCGCCCCAGACGAGCACGCGGTCACCGAGCTTCATGCCAGCGCCGTTGCGCGAGATGAGCTGGCGGTAGGCCGTGGAGTTGACCAGGCCGGGGGATGCGGCCTCCTCCCAGGTGAGGTGCTCGGCCTTGGGCATGAGCTGGTTGGCCTTGACGATCGCCAGCTGCGCGAGGCCGCCGAAGTTGGTCTCGAAGCCCCAGATCCGCTGCTCGGGGTCGAGCATCGTGTCGTTGTGCCCGTCGTGGTGCTCCAGCTCGACCGACAGGCAGTGGGCGACGACCTCGGTGCCGGGGGCCCAGATGTGCACGCCCGGCCCGGTGCGCAGCACGATCCCGGACAGGTCCGACCCCACGACGTGGTAGGGCAGGTCGTGGCGCTTGCCCGCGTCGCTCGTGCGGCCGTAGCGCTCGAGGAAGCCGAACGTCGGGACCGGCTCGAAGATCGAGGTCCACACGGTGTTGTAGTTGATCGAGCTCGCCATGACGGCCACGAGCGCCTCGCCGGGCGCCAGCTCGGGCAGGGGGACCTCGTCGAGGTGCAGGCTCTCGCGGGGGTCCTTGTCCCGGCTCGCGCGACCCTCGAACATGCCGACCTCGTCCTTGTGCACCGTGACGGCCCGGTAGGACTCGGGGACGGCCAGGCCGGCGTAGGTCTCGGCCGACCGGTCCCCGCTCAGGATGGCGTCGCGGATGGCGGTCATGGCGTCGTTCGTCATGTCTGCTCCTCGGGCATGGGGCACCACTGCGTGCCGCCTCACCCGGGACGCTACTGGCGGGTCACCTCACGGCGATAGGGGTCTGAGACCTCCGACACAGGGGTGACGTCGCTCACGTGGCACGGGCGCTAGCATGGCCGCACCGCCCGGGCGAGCCGAGCGCGATGGGGCAGTCGGAGTCGTTCGTGCCTCGGGGGATGCGGGGGACCATGCGGGTGGGGAGGACCGGGCCGTCGGGCCTGGGTGCGCTCGTCGTGTCGCGCCGGACGGCGCTGACCGGCGCCGTGCTGTGCGCCGTCTCCGGTGCCGGCCTCGCCGTGGCGGACGACGGCCGGTTCGAGCTCGCCCTCGGACCCACCTCCTCGCCGCAGTCGCGCCGCGCGGCGGACCGCGACTGCGTCAGCTATGTCCGGACCCACCGGCCCGTGCTGTCGCTCACCTTCGACGACGGGCCGGACCCGCGCTACACCCCCGCGGTCCTGGACGTCCTGCGCCGGTATGACGCCCGCGCCACCTTCTTCGTCGTCGGCGCCAACGCCGCGGCCCACCCCGACCTGGTCGCGCGGATGCGGGCGCAGGGCCACGAGGTGGCCAACCACACCCACGACCACGCCCACCTGACGGAGATCTCCGACGCCGAGGTCCGCGACCAGATCGCCCGCGGCCGCCGGGTCATCGGGGACGCGGGGCCGCGGCTGCTGCGCCCGCCCGTGGGCCGGACCAGCGCCTCGGTGGCCGAGGTCGCCCGGTCGCTGGGGGAGCGTCAGGCCTTCTGGAGCTCCTGCCTCGAGGCGTGCCTGCACGACGGCGCGCGCGTCGGGGGCACCGGCCTGGGCGAGGCGCTCGACCCCGGCGCGGTGGTCCTGGCGCACGACGGTGGCCGGGTGGAGGGACGCTGGGCCCAGGAGTACCCCCGCGACCAGACGGTGGAGGCGCTGCCGCACCTGCTGGAGGCCCTGGCCGCGCGAGGGCTGAGCTCCGTGCCGGTGGGCGAGCTCGTGCGCTCCGGCCGCATCCGCTGACCCCCGCGTCTGCGCCGCCATCCCCTGTCTCAGGGGCCGTCCCCCGTCTGTCCTGGCGTCCTTCGTCTCGTGCTGCAGCTCAAGGCGGGGGATGCGCGCCGAGACTGGGGACGGAGCATCAGACGGAGGATGGATTCGGCCGGCCCGCACCGCCGCCCCGGCTCCGGCGTCCCCGTCGCCGCTGCGCTGACGCCGTGTCCTTGCGTCTGCGCCGCCATCTCCCGTCTCAGGGTCCGTCCCCCGTCTGTCCTGCCGTCCTTCGTCTCGTGCTGCAGCTCAAGACGGGGCATGCGCGCCGAGACTGGGGACGGAGCATCAGACGGAGGATGGATTCGGCCGGCCCGCATCACCGCCCCGGCTCCGGCGCCACGCCGCCGCTCCGGCTCCGCCGACCACGCCGCCGCTCCGCTGACGCCGTGTCCTCGCGTCTGCGCCGCCATCCCCTGTCTCAGGGTCCGTCCCCCGTCTGTCCTGCCGTCCTTCGTCTCGTGCTGCAGCTCAAGACGGGGGATGCGCGCCGAGACTGGGGACGGAGGATGGATT
>NZ_AUFG01000005.1 GCF_000426385.1 Arsenicicoccus bolidensis DSM 15745 | reverse complement strand
AGATCCCACCAACGGCCCGTGGTCGGCAGCTCGTGAGAGGGCAGCTATGGCGCCCTCCCGGCAGTCCGAGCAACCAGTTCCGCCCTCCCACCGGAGTCGCGCAAGCGCCGGAGTCGCGCGGGCGGTGCGAGCGCGGCGCGGTCAGAGGATGTGCAGCGCCGACAGCACGCGGGTGAAGCTCGACGCCACGCCCAGCTCGTCCGCGACCACCGACATCAGCCGCACGTCCGCCACCTCGGTCGGCAGGCGCAGCGAGCCCAGCGTCACCCCGGGCAGCGGCGCGTCGTGCGCGACCCGCACCACGCGGGGCGCGACGTCGAGATAGGCCGACGCCTCCTCGAGCCGGGTGCGGCGGGCGCCCTTGATGGCGGGATCGCCACCGTCGACGGCGGCCCGCAGTGCGGGCAGGTCGCCATACTGCTGGATCAGGGCGGCGGCCGTCTTGTCGCCGATGCCCTGGACGCCCGGGAGGCCGTCGCTGGTGTCGCCGCGCAGCACCGCCATGTCGGCGTAGGCCGCGCCGGTCGGCACCCCGTGCTTGGTCGCGAGATAGGCCTGGTCGATGACGTCGGCGTCGCGCACGCCGCCGCGCGCGGTGTAGAGCACGCGCACCCCGGAGGCGTCGTCGACGAGCTGGAAGAGGTCGCGGTCGCCGGTGACGATGTCGATGGGGAGCTTGCGGCGGTGCCGGTGGACCAGCGTCCCGATGACGTCGTCCGCCTCGTAGCCTGCCGATCCGACCCGCGAGATCCCCAGCGCGGCAAGGGAGTCCACGATGGCCGGCACCTGTGGGGCCAGCGCCTCGGGGGTGTCCTCGGAGTCCGGTGACCCGTCGGCGAGGCGGTGGGTCTTGTAGGTCGGGATGGCCTCCACGCGGAACGCCGGACGCCAGTCCTCGTCCCAGCACGCGGCCAGGTGGGTCGGGGCATAGGTCGTGACGAGCGTCGCCACCATGTCCAGGAAGCCCCGCACCGCGTTGGACGGCGGCGAGTCCGGCGTCTTGCGACGGTCCGGCACGCCGTAGAAGGCGCGGTAGTAGAGAGACGCCGCGTCGAGCAGCATGAGACGAGGGCTCGCGGAGTGGGGAGGCGGCGTCATGGGGTCAGTCTGCCGGATCTCGGCGCCGCCGTCCGGATGCTCGGGGCATCCGGCCGAGAGCCCCTGCGGCCGCTAGTGTTGCGGGATGGAGTCTGTCGACCAGCAGATCGTCGCGCACCTGTCCCGCGACGGCCGCATGTCCTACACCGACCTGGGCAAGGCGACGGGGTTGTCCACGTCGGCCATCCACCAGCGCGTGCGACGGCTCGAGGAGCGCGGGGTCATCACCGGCTATCGCGCGACCATCGACCCGGACTCCGCGGGGTTGCCGCTGGCGGCCTACATCTCGATCGCGCCGCTCGACCCGACCGAGCCGGACGACATCCCCGACCGGCTGCGCGACGTGAGCGCGATCGAGGCGTGCCACTCGGTGGCGGGGGACATGTCCTACCTGCTCAAGGTGCGGGTCGCCACGCCGCACGAGCTGGAGGAGCTGATCGCGCTGGTCCGCTCGCGCGGCAACGTCTCGACGCGCACCACGGTGGTCCTGTCCACCTCCTGGGAGGGTCGGTCGGCCAGCGGTGGCGGTATGCCGGGCCGCTCGGCGGGCGACACGGCGGCCGCGACGGCGACGTCGGGCACCTCGCCCGGTGACCGCGACGACGTCAGCGATCGATCGGAGCCGTGACCGCGCGGGTGACCGCGACCAGGTCGGCCGGCGCCAGCTCCAGGTCGAAGCCCCTGCGCCCACCGCTGACGAGCACGGTGCTCTGCTCCACGGCGGACTGGTCCAGGACCATGGGCAGGGCGCGCTTCTGACCGACGGGGCTGATCCCGCCGACGACATAGCCCGAGCTGCGTTCGGCCGCAGCGGGATCCGCCATCACCACCCGCTTGACGCCGAGGGCGTGCGCCAGGGCCTTGAGGTCCAGCTGCCGGTCGACGGGCACGATGCCGACGGCCAGCCCGGACCCCGTGTCGACGAGCAGGGTCTTGAGGACGCGCGCGGGGTCGACGCCCAGCGCCTCGGCCGCCTCGAGCCCGAACGACGCCGCCGGGTCGTGGTGGTAGGCACGCACCTCGTACGCCACGCCCGCCCGGTCCAGGGCGACCGTGGCGGGGGTCCCGGACGAGGCGTGCTTCTTGGCCATGCCCGTCACTGTATGCCGCAGCCGCTCGCCTCCACGCGGTGATCTGCGTGGCGGCGAGCGGCTCCGTCATACGGCCCGAAGACCCGCCGGGGGTAAAGGCATCGACCTGGCGAACGAAGGCCGGTCGATGCCTCTACCGCCGGTAGGTCTAGGCGTGGATGTCCGAGGGGTGCGTCGCCAGCGGCGTGACCTCGACCGTCATGTACGCGAACAGCGGGAGCCCCCAGAGGATCTCGTGGAGCCGCTCGTTGCTCTCGACGTCGAAGATCGAGATGTTGGAGTACTGCCCGGCGCACCGCCAGATGTGCCGCCACTCACCACCGCGCTGCAGGTCCTGGGAGTACGCCTTCTCGCGGGCGATGGTCGCGTCCCGCTCCGCCGGATCCAGGTCGTGGGGGATCGCGACGTGCATCTTCACGGCATACAGCATGGTGGTGCTCCTCGGTGCAGGTGGTGGATGGCGGCAGGGGCGGTCAGGCGCGGACCGGGTCGATCACGAAGTCGTAGTCCACGACCTTGCCCTGGCCGTCGGCCGCCGGCTTGGGGTCGAGCATGAGCTCGGGCTTGACCGCCGTCGCGATGTCGTCCTGGTTGTGCGGGTCGCCGGGGAAGTAGAGCTGCGCGGTGAGCAGCTCGTGGTCGGGCGCCGACACCTTGAGGTGCAGGTGGGCGGGGCGCCAGGCGTGCCAGCCGGCGGCGGCGATGAGCTTGCCGCACGCACCGTCGGTGGGGATCTGGTAGGGGGCGGGGATGATCGAGTGGATCTCGAAGCGACCCTCGTCGTCGGTGGTGAAGCTGCCGCGGAGGTTCCAGTCCGGCAGGCCTGGGGCGTACTGGCTGTAGAAGCCGTCCGCGTTGGCCTGCCACAGCTCGACCTTGGCGTGGGGGAGGGCGGAGCCGTCCGTCGTGCGCACCTGGCCCTGGAAGGTCATGGCCTCGCCCGGCTCGTCGTCGCGCATCGGGATGGTGCCGTGCGAGCCCTGCTCGGGCGACCCGGGCACGTAGTACGGACCCTCGATGGAGCCCTTGTTGCCCTCGCGGTGGTCGGTGTTGACGTCCTCGACGACGTGCTCGAGCCACACGTCGAGGAAGAGCGGCCACTCGCCGTCCTCGCCGACCTGGATCAGCCAGCTCTTGAGGGCGTCGTACTCCTCGTAGGTGAGGCGGTGCTTGCGGATGACCTCGTGCAGGGCCTGCAGCGCGTCGGTCGCGATGGCGTCCACGCGCTCCGTGGGCACGTCGAGCGCGCGCTGCTTCTTGCGGAAGGCGGCGGTCGCGTTGGCGCCGGAGTCGGCGGCGCGAGCCTCGAGCGTGGCCTGGGAGGTCGGGTTGGTGTCGGTGCTCATGATCTCTCCTTCGGGTGGCGTCGGTGCCACCGGTCCGTGATGGGTGCGGTGCGTGACGTGGGTGCTGCGTGGTGCGGTGCTGAGCTGAGCAGGAGGTGCGGTTCGTATGTCGTGCCCGGCGTGAGCCGGCGTGGCGTCAGAGGTCGACGCGGTAGTGCTCGAGCTTGTCCTCGTCGACGGTGACCCCGATGCCGGGGCGGCCGCTGACGGCGAGGGTGCCGTCCTGGATCTGGAGGGGCTCGGTGAGCAGGTCGTCGCTCATGTCGAGGAAGTTGGACAGCTCGCCCGCCCGCCGCGTGGTCGCGTCGTAGGCCGAGCCGAACGCGACCGCGCAGGCCGTGCCGAGCTGCCCGTCGATCTGGTTGCCCATGACGACCTCGACCCCGAGGCCCTCGCACTGGTGCAGGATCCGGCGGGAGTCGGTGAAGCCGGTGCGGGCGGTCTTGATGCTGATGGCGTCGGCCGAGCCGCCGAGGATCTCTCGGGTCACCTCGCCGGGGGTCGTCGCGCTCTCGTCGGCGACGGTGGGGATGGTCGTATGCCGGACCAGCCACCGCCGTCCGAGCACGTCGTCGGCGGGGCACAGCTCCTCGGCCGAGGTGAGGTCGAGGTCGGCCATGGCGTCGAGGGCGCGGGCGGCCTCGGAGGGCGTCCAGCCGCGGTTGCCGTCGACGTAGAGCTCCACGGCGTCGCCGAAGTGCTCGCGCAGGGCCCGGCACACGTCGACGTCGAGGCGGAAGGGGCGGCGGCCGACCTTGACCTTGAAGGTCGTGATGCCATAGGTCGAGCGCATCCGCTCGGCCTCGTCGACCATGGCCGCCGGGTCGGCGAAGCCGAGCATGTGGCTGACCCGCATCCGGTCGGAGTAGCCGCCGAGCAGCTCGGTGACCGGCCGCCCGAAGGCCTGGCCGATGACGTCCCACAGGGCCATGTCCAGGGCGGCCTTGGCCGTGGGGTTGCCGACGGTGCGGCGCAGGCGGGCGTGGATCTGCTCGCGGTGCAGGGCGTCGGTGCCGAGGACGGCGGGGGCGAAGATCTGCTGGATGACGGCGACGATCGAGGCCTGGGTCTCGCCATACGTGAAGGGACGAGGCGGAGCCTCGGCCACCCCGACGAGCCCACCGGCGGTGCGGACCCGCACGAGCACGTGCTCGGCCACGGAGACCGAGCCGCTGGCGAAGGCCAGGGGCTTGCGGTAGGGGATGGCGAAGGGGATGGTCTCGACCTCGGTGACGGTGAGATCGGCGGTGCCGGGGGTGCTGGTCGTCGCGCTGGTGCGGCTGGTGGGGGTGCTGGTGGTCATCGGGGGGCCTTCCGGCTCGGGTCGGCCTGCAGGAGGTCGTGCTCCTCGAGGGTCTGCACGAAGGCCTCCACCAGGGGGTTCGGCTGGTCGGCGCGCCAGGCGAGCGCCAGGTCGACGGTCGCGGTGCCGGGCAGGTCGGCGAAGGTCACGCCCTCGAGCCCGGAGGCGCGGGTGGACGCGGGGACCAGGGCGATGCCGAGGCCTCCGGCGACCAGCGAGAGCAGGGTCGACATCTCGGTGACCTCGTGCTCGACGGTGGGATAGAAGCCGGCGTCGAGGCAGGTGCGCACCACGGCGTCGGTGACCACGGAGCGCGAGCTCGGCGCGAGGACCACGAAGGACTCCTCGACGAGGTCGTCGACCGTGACGTCCGGGTCGCCGACGAGGCGGTGGCCGGAGGGGAGCGCGAGCACGAGCGGCTCGCGGGCGATCAGGCGGGTGCGCAGCCGGTCGTCGCGGACGGGCAGGCGCAGGATGCCGACGTCGATGCGGCCGGCGTCGAGGTCCTGGACCTGCTGCGGGGTGAGGCGGTCGGTCTGGAGCTGCAGGCCGACGCCCGGCATCCGGGTCTTGACCAGGGCGGCCATGCGGGGGAGGTAGCCGTAGGTGGCGGACCCGGTGAGCGCGATGCGCAGGACCCCGACCTGGCCGCGGGCGATGCGGCGGGTGCGCTCGACGGTGTCGTCGAGGGCCGCGAGGGTGCGTCGGGCGTCGCCGACGAAGACCTCGCCGGCGGGCGTCAGGGCGACGGTGCGGGTGGTCCGCTCGAACAGCTCCACCTGCAGCTCGTCCTCGAGCTGGCGGACGGCCTGGGACAGGGGCGGCTGGGAGATGTGCAGCGAGCGGGCGGCGCGGCCGAAGTGGCGGTGCTCGGCCACGGCGACGACGTAGCGCAGGTGACGCAGCTCCATCGGTGACCTCCTCGTCAGCTGTCGGCGGTGCGTTCGACCTCCACGGTAGGCCGGGTGGATTGATCTACACAAATACCTGTTGCGGCCTCATTGATAGGCGCTGCGTGTCAATGGCACCCTAGGTCAACCCTGGGCAGATGACGGGGGCGGGGGTGCCTCGCGACCGTGAGAGTGGTGGGGAGCACGCGGCCAGAACGCCTCTGCCGCATCGCAGTCCGTGCCGACGACGCCACAGGAGGAACCATGCCGTACCCCACCGGCACCCCGAAGTTCGATCTGGACCAGGCCGTGGTGGAGCGCCCCGAGGAGGGCATCTACCGCGCCAACCGGGCGATCTTCACCGACGAGGAACTCTTCGAGCTCGAGATGAAGCACATCTTCGAGGGCAACTGGATCTACCTCGCCCACGAGTCGCAGATGGCGAACCCGGGCGACTACTTCACGACCTACATCGGCCGGCAGCCGATCGTCATCACGCGCGACAAGGACGGGGAGCTGCACTGCCTGATCAACGCCTGCGCTCACCGCGGCGCGATGATCTGCCGCCGCAAGACGGACAACCGCACGACGCTGACCTGCCCCTTCCACGGCTGGACCTTCCGCAACGACGGTCGCCTGCTCAAGGTCAAGGACCCCGACGGCGCCGGCTACCCCGAGCAGTTCGACACCGACGGCTCGCACGACCTGACCAAGGTCGCCCGGTTCGAGAGCTACCGCGGGTTCCTGTTCGGCAGCCTCAACCCCGACGTGCCCTCGCTCGAGGAGCACCTCGGCGACGCCACCAAGGTCATCGACATGCTGGTCGACCAGTCGCCCGAGGGCCTCGAGGTCCTGCGCGGCGCCTCCACCTACACCTACGACGGCAACTGGAAGGTCCAGGCGGAGAACGGCGCCGACGGCTACCACGTGTCTGCGACCCACTGGAACTACGCGGCCACCACGTCGCGCCGCTCCACCGGCGAGTCCGCCAACACCACCAAGGCGCTGGACGCCGGCAAGTGGGGCAAGTCCGGCGGCGGCTACTGGTCCTTCGACCACGGGCACCTGTGCCTGTGGACCTGGGCCGGCAACCCCGAGGACCGCCCGCTGTGGGACCAGATGGACCGGCTCAAGGCCGAGCAGGGCGACGCCAAGGGCGAGTTCATGGTCAAGGGCTCCCGCAACCTGTGCCTCTACCCGAACGTGTACCTCATGGACCAGTTCTCCACGCAGATCCGACACTTCCGCCCGATCGCGCCGGACCAGACCGAGGTCACGATCTACTGCATCGCCCCCAAGGGGGAGTCCGCCGAGTCCCGCGAGTGGCGGATCCGGCAGTACGAGGACTTCTTCAACGCCTCCGGCATGGCCACCCCGGACGACCTGGAGGAGTTCCGCTCCTGCCAGAAGACCTTCCTGGCCACCGCGGCCCCCTGGAACGACATGAGCCGCGGCGCCGAGCACTGGCTGACCGGCCCGGACGACGTCGCGCGCTCCCTCGGCATGACCAACGTCCGCAGCAGCGGCGTCAAGAACGAGGACGAGGGCCTGTACCCCGTCCAGCACGGCTACTGGCTCGAGACGATGCGCCGGGCCGTCGAGACCGAGCGCGAGGCCGCGGCCGCGCGCACCGAGCCCGCCGGCGCCTGAGGAGACGACGATGACCACCACCGAGCTGACCACCAGCACCCAGGGCAGCACCCAGGGCACCAGCGCCCAGGGCACCATCACCCAGACCAGCATCGAGCAGTTCCTCTACCGCGAGGCCCGCTACCTCGACGACCGCGAGTTCGAGAAGTGGCTGACCTGCTACGCCGACGACGTCGTCTACTGGATGCCCACCTGGGCCGACGACGACCGCCTGACCAGCGACCCGCAGCGCGAGATGTCGCTGATCTACTACGGCAACAAGGGCGGCCTCGAGGACCGGATCTTTCGCATCCGCACCGAGCGGTCCAGCGCCACGAGCCTGCCCGAGCCGCGCACCAGCCACAACATCACCAACGTCGAGGTGATCGAGCGCCGGGGCGACCTGGTGGACGTGCGCTTCAACTGGCACACCATGTACTTCCGCTACAACACGGTGGACCCGTACTACGGCACGTCGTTCTACACGATCGACTTCTCCGGCGAGGCGCCCGTCATCCGGCGCAAGACCGTCGTCCTCAAGAACGACTACATCCACCACATCGTGGACATCTACCACATCTGATCGACGAGCAGCATCGTCGGATCCCGTTGCGCCGCAGCCGATCACGACTGCGGCGCAACGCGGGGAGAGAGGGCACCATGAGCCACCAGGTAGCGCTGGCCTTCGAGGACGGCGTCACACGATTCATCCAGGTCGACGACGACCAGACCGTCGCGGACGCGTCCTACCGCGCCCGCATCAACATCCCGCTGGACTGCCGTGACGGCGCCTGCGGCACCTGCAAGTCGCTGTGCGAGTCCGGCGAGTTCGACGGCGGCAGCTACATCGACGACGCCCTCACCGAGGACGAGGCGGCGCAGGGCTACTGCCTGCCGTGCCAGATGAAGCCACGCTCGGACCTCGTGCTCCAGATCCCGAGCACGTCCGCCGTGGCCAAGACGCAGGCGGCCACCTTCACCGGCACGATCGTGGACATCACGCGCCACTCGGACTCCACCATCGGCTTCTCGATCGAGACGCCGGAGCGCGCCAAGCTCGCCTTCCTGCCGGGGCAGTACGTCAACGTCCACGTCCCTGGCACGGACGACACGCGGTCCTACTCCTTCAGCTCGGCGCCGGACGACGAGCGCCTCACCTTCCTGGTCAAGCTCACCCCGGGCGGCGTGATGTCGACCTGGCTGGCCGAGCGCGCCCAGGTCGGCGACGAGGTCAGGTTCACCGGCCCCAACGGCAGCTTCTTCCTGCGCGACACCCGTCGTCCCGTCCTGCTCCTGGCGGGCGGCACCGGGCTCGCCCCGATCCTCGCGATCCTCAAGAAGGTGCGCGCGGACGGCGACAACCGCCCGCTGCACCTCGTCTACGGCGTGTCCAAGGACGAGGACCTGGTCGAGCTCGACACCCTCGCCGGGCTCGCCGACCAGATCGACGGGTTCACCTGGGACTACTGCGTCTCCGACCCCGGCACCGGGGCCCCCAACAAGGGCTACGTGATGAGCCTCATCAGGGACGAGCACCTGTATGACGGTGACGTCGCGGTCTACCTGTGCGGGCCTCCGCCCATGGTGGAGGCGGTGCGCACGCACTTCTCCGACCAACAGCTCACGCCCACGGGCTTCTACTACGAGAAGTTCGCCCTCTCCGGCCCTGCGGCCGCCCCGGCCTCCGGCCCTGCGGCCGGCGCCACCAGCCCGGCCGGCACGACGACGGGCCCCGTCACGGGATCCGCCCCGGCCGAGCCCGGCGAGGGCGGCGACCGGGCACCCGGCGGGACGCCCGCCGACGAGACGGTGACCGACGCGGACGCGGCATACGGCACTGAAACCGACAGCGGGACCGTGGGTGGAGCAGCCGAGCCGGCCGTCCAGGAGACCGACCCCGAGACCGGCCTCACGCAGGTCGCGGCGCCCACGGTCGGCGTCCAGGTCACGGGCGCGGGCGCGGTCCTGCTCGAGGACCCGAGCGGTCGCGGGCTGGCCGGCCAGGAGATCTTCGCGGCCGACGCCGAGCTCGCCCCGCTGGGCTCCGGCGGGTCTGGTCCGGAGCGCACAGACCCCACCGACCCCTCAGACCCCACCGAGCGGACCGCCACGGCCCGGACCCTCATGGGTCAGGACCTCTGGCCCGCCCGCGAGGGCGACGCGGGGCAGCCCGCCCAACTCGACGAGGCCTCCACGCTGGTCACCGACCCGGACGCGCGCAGCCTCGCCGGTCAGGCGATCTTCGCGGCCGGGGAGATCGAGCCGCTGCACGAGCCCCGGCCCGTGCCTGCGGCGGCGACGACCGACGCGGGCGGGACCACGGCCGGCGCCGGGAGCACCGACGTCACCGGGACCGGCACCGGTGGCTACGAGATCGGCGAGGAGCACCCCGACGTGGGGGAGTCCGACGCGATCTTCGAGGCCCGCGAGGCCCTGGAGCTCGGGGCGCTCGCCCTCACCATCGGCCGGCTGTCCACGACGCAGCTCGCGGGCTACCGCCTGCTCGCCGAGGCGACCGTGCCCTACGTCCAGGGCGACCGGTTCGTGGACGCGGCGGCCTACACCGAGACCAACGCGGCCTTCCACGACTACCTGTTCACGCTGACCGGCAACGAGCACCTGCTCCAGGCCTACCAGCGGCTCGGGGTGCGAGGGCACATGGACCAGACCCTGCGCAACGCCACCTGGTGCGACCCCCGCTGCGCCCAGGACCACCTCGACATCGTCACGGCCTTCGAGGGCGGCGACCGGGACGCCGCTCGCACCCTGATCAGCGAGCACGCGGCCCGGTCCAAGGAGACCACCCGGCGGGCCATGCGCGAGCAGGCCGCCACGCGCCGTCCGGCGTTCGTCACCCCGGGCCGCTTCGCCGGCCAGGTCGTGGTGGTCACCGGCGCCGCGCAGGGCATCGGCGAGGCCGTCGCCCGGCGGATCCACGCCGAGGGTGGCGCCCTGGTGCTCGCCGACCGCTCCGAGCTCGTGCAGGAGCTGGCGGACGAGCTCGGTGGGGACACCCCCGCCGAGGCGGTGGTCACCGACCTCGAGACCTACTCCGGCGCGCGGTCCGTCGTGGACCACGCGGTCGCCCGGCACGGTCGGGTCGACGTGGCCATCCACAACGTCGGTGGCGCCATCTGGTTCAAGCCGTTCCAGGAGTTCACCCCCGAGCAGATCGACGCGGAGATCGCCCGGTCGCTGATGACCACGCTCTACGGCTGCCGCGCGGTCCTCGAGCCCATGGTCGAGGCAGGCCGGGGCACGATCGTCAACGTCTCCTCGATCGCCACCGGAGGCATCCACCGGGTGCCGTATGCCGCGGCCAAGGGCGGCGTCAACGCCATCACCCGGGCGCTCGCGGTCGAGGCGGCCGAGCACGGCGTGCGCGTCGTCGCCACCGCCCCTGGCGGCACCGAGGCGCCGCCGCGACGGGTCCCGCGCGGTCCCTCGCCGGAGGGCGAGGCCGAGCAGGAGTGGTTCCAGGCGCACATCGACCAGACGCTGGCGTCGGCGCCGATGCACCGCTACGGCACCCTCGACGAGCAGGCCGCAGCGATCACCTTCCTCGCCTCGCAGGAGGCGGGATACATCACCGGCACGGTCCTGCCCGTCGGTGGAGGAGACCTGGGCTAGCGCGTGCCCTAGCCTGTGGCAGATGAGCGACGGTGCCACGGCGAGCCGATGGGTCGACCCGGACCAGGCGGCGAGCCTGCGGGACGCCCTCGGTGAGCTCGTGGCCCGTCCGGGAGGACTGGTGGTCGTGATCGGGCCGCTCGGATCAGGACACGATGCCCTCACCGACGCCGTCGTCGAGCAGGTGTCCCGCCGGTCGGGCCTGCAGCCGCGCGTGCTGCGTGCCCGACCGGGGGACAGGAGCTGGGCCGTGGGCGCCGGCGAGACCGTCGTCCAGACCGTGAGCGCCGGCGAGACCGCAGGTGTGGACCGCCACGAGGCCCGCCAGGGCGATGCGGACGCCGCCGACCCCTCCTTCGTCGTCGTGCACGACGCCCACCTCGCCGACCCCGACCTGCTGGCCCCCCTCGTGGACCGCGCGGGTGCTCCCGGACCCGACCGCCCAACGGTGGTCCTCGTCCACGACGGCACCCTCGGCCTGCCCCTCGTGCCGGACCACCGGTGCGTCGTGCGCCCCCTCGACCTCCCCCGCGTCCAGGAGAGGATCGACGCGCGCGGCCTCGGGCACCGCCTCGCCGCGATGCGCGTGGTCGAGCACACCGCCGGGCTCGCCGACCTGGTCGAGGACCTGCTCACCCACCTCGCCACCGACCTGACCGCATCGGCGCTCGACGTCCGCCTGGGATCGACCCCGTCGGCGAGGTCGGACGCCCACGCGGTCGTCTCCCGGCTCGACGGACCCGCCCGCGACGTCGTGGAGCTCGTCTCGGTGCTCGGCACCCTCGACCTGGACGACCTCGCCGCGCTGACGGGCGAGGCCGACCCCACCGCGTCGGTCGACGACGCCGTCCGCAGCGCGCCGGTGCGGCTGGTCGACGACGGCTACCGCGTGCGCGTCGCCCCCGTGGCACCCATGCTCGCGGCCGCCGTCGTCGAGGCGATGCCGCTCGCCCGACGTCAGGCCGCCCACCGGCGGGCCGCCGCCGTCGCGCAGGACGACCTCGAGCGGGCCCGGCACGTCCTGCGCGGCAGTCCCTTGGTCGACGAGGCCGCCGTCGAGGAGGTCGTCCGCCTCGGCAGAGGCGCTGCCCAGCACGGCGACTGGCGGCGCGCCTCGGCCGCCCTCACCCTCGCCGTCCGCACCACCCGCGAGGCGGACCGGCGCCAGGCCCTGCTCCCCGAGGCGCTCGACGCGGCCGCCGGCGCGGGGCAGCTCGTCACCGCGGACCAGCTGGTCCCCGCCGTCTCGGCCGGCCCGCCGAGCGTGCTGCGCGACGCCGCCCTCGGCTACCACGCGATCATGGTCGGCCGCCCCGACCGGGCCGAGGTCTGCCTCGACCAGGCCTGGCGGCAGTGCAACCCGCGCACCCGCCCCGCCCAGGCTGTCCAGGTCGCCGGTCGTCGCGCGCTGCACGCCTTGTGCAGCTGGGACGGCGCCGAGCTGGAGCAGTGGGGCGCCCGCGCCGCGCTGCTCGGCGGCGACGACCACGCGTCCCGGCTCGAGGCCGAGTGCACCGGCGCGATCGGCACGGCCATCCTCGGCGACGCCGGACGCGCGCGCACCCGCCTGGCCGAGATCCTGCACGACCACCCCATCGGCCCCCACCGGCAGCGGGTCGCCCTCGCCGCGGGCTGGGTCGAGCTGGCCACGGGCGACGCCGACACCGCAGCCCACCGGCTCGAGGACGCCTGCGGCCGCCCCGGCGACGAGGGCTCGGTCCGCATCGCGATGTGGGCCCAGGGGTGGCTGGCGCGAGCGCGGTTCGACGCCGGGCAGTGGGCCGCCGCCATACGGCTCGTGGAGCGCGGGAGCTCGCTGGGGGACAGCACCCAGCTGAGGCTCGGCGAGCCCCTGCTCCACTGGACCGGCGCGCAGGTCAACGCCCTGATGGGTCGCTGGGCGGCCGCCGACCGGCACGCCCAGCGCGCCGCCTGCCCGGTCGACGCCTACCCGGTCATGCGGATCCCCGCCGCGCTGGCCCGCGCGCAGGTGTGCGAGGCGCGCGCCGACTACGACGGGGTGGTGCGGCACCTCGCGCCCGTCGCCGCGATGCCGCGGCGCCGCGACATCGACGAGCCGGGCTTCTGGCAGTGGCACCAGCCCTATGCCAACGCGCTCGTGGTCCTGGGGCGGCTCGACGACGCCGACGCCTTCCTCACCCCGCTGGAGGCCCGCGCCGAGGACCGGCACCGCGCCGGACCCGTCGCGGCGCTGGCGACAGCCCGGGCCCGCTGGCACGGCGGGCGCGGCGACGTGGACGCGGCGACCAGCACCTTCGCGCTCGCCGTCGAGGCCGCCACCGCCGCCCACCAACCGTTCCAGGTCGCGCGGATCCACTACTCGCAGGGCCTGGTCCTGCGTCGGGCGGGCCGCCGTCGGGAGGCCGACGAGTCGCTCCGGACCGCGCAGCAGGACTTCCGCGACCTCGGGGCGGACGCCTATGCCGAGCGCTGCGAGCGCGAGCTCAAGGCGACCGGCGTCGCGCAGGCCAGGCGACCCGGACGCGCCACCGAGCTGACGGCTCAGGAGGAGGCCGTCGCCCGGCTGGTCGCGGCGGGACACCCCAACCGGGACGTGGCGCGCGAGCTCAGCCTGTCGGTCAAGACGGTGCAGTACCACCTGACCAATGTCTACGGGAAGCTGCAGGTGCGAGGGCGCACCGAGCTCGCAGCCGCCTGGGTCGCCGAGGATCACTCACCAGCGCCGTCCCCCTGAGATCCCCCCGTTCCCCCAGCGAAGATCGTGAGGGTTTCGTCCAAGAATGTTGGACGAAACCCTCAGGATCTTGGGGGGGCGGGGTCAGACGAGGGACGCGGTGCGCGAGGCCGCCGCTGCGGCGACCTCCGCCTCGTGGGCCGCCGCCACGGCCGCCTCGTCCCGCTGCTCGCGCCACCAGCGCTGCCCGCTCTCGGGGAGGGTGTAGATCGGGTCGTAGTAGGCGTAGTCGGTGCTCGTGACGTCGACCTCCTCGCCCTCGATCGAGGTGCGATAGTTCTTGCGCCACAGCGAGATTCCGCGTTCGCGGTCGTACTCCTCGACCTGGTGGACCCACCGCTTGCCGACGAACGGCACGTCGCACACGATGCGCGGCGTGGCGAAGCCCGGCAGGTATCCCATGATCGCGTGCTGCAGGTGCTGGGCCTCGGACAGCGACAACCGCCAGTGCTCGCTGAACGGGATCATGTCGCACATGTAGAAGTAGTACGGGTTGATCGCCGCCTCGTCGCGCATGGTGAAGCACAGGTCCAGCAGTGCCTCCGGCGTGTCGTTGATGCCGCGCATGAGGACGCCCTGGTTGCGGATCGAGCGCACCCCGGCCTCGTGCATCAGCCGGGTCGCGTGGGCGACCGAGGGCGTGACGGACTGGGCGTTGTTGATGTGCGTGTGGACGGCGAGCCCGACGCCGCGGCAGGCGGCGGTCCAGGAGACCCGGCCCAGACCCTCCACGACGTCAGGTGCGGACCAGTGCTGGGGCAGGCCCATGAGCGCCTTGGTGGCGAGCCGGATGTCGCGGATGTTGTCGATCTCCAGCAGGCGCATGAGGAAGGACTCGAGGTTCTTCCACGGCATGTTGGCGACGTCGCCGCCCGAGACCACCACGTCGCGGACCTGCGGGGATCCCTTGAGGTAGTCGATCATCGCGTCCAGCCGGTCGACCGGCTTGCCCGCCAGCTTGAGCTTGGTGACCTGCGCGGTGGAGTTGCCGACGAGGTCCATGCGCGTGCAGTGCCCGCAGTACTGCGGGCAGGTGGGCAGCAGCTCGGCCAGCACCTTGGTGGGGTAGCGGTGGGTCAGCCCCTCGGCCACCCACATGTCGGCCTCGTGCAGCGAGTCGCGGGAGGCGTGGGGGTGGCTCGGCCAGTCGGTGCGGCGGTCGGAGTAGACCGGCAGCATGTAGCGGCGGACCGGGTCGGCGAGGAACGCGGCGCTGAACTCCGCGCCGGCCGCCGGCATGGGGGAGTCGACGGCCGGGACCATCGTGTTGAGCATCTGGGGCGGCACGAGCATCGACATCGTGGCGCGCTCGGCCTGGTCGCGCTCGAGGTCGGCGTAGACGTCCTCGGTGAGCAGGTCGCCCATGAGCTCGCGCAGCTGCTTGACGTTCTTGACGCATCGGGTGCGCTGCCACTGGGCGCTCGCCCAGTCCTTGTCGGTCACGTCGCGCCAGCCCGGCAGCCGGCGCCAGTCGGGCTCCACGAGCTCGCGCCGACGGTAGACGTATGGTTGCTCCATCGCACTCATGACCCCTACGGTAGCGGAGAGTTTGCGGCCTGCAACACTGCGGGCAGAAGGTTTTGCACCATCACCCGTCTCAGAGTGGAGAATCGGCATGGAGAGCGCGCAGGTCGCCCGCCCCGGCAGCGGTGCCCCCACGCCCCCTGCGACCAGCTCGTCGCCATACGGCCTGCACCGCGTGATCGTCGGCCCGGGGGAGCGCCCGTCCCTCCCGCAGGCCGCGCGCTGCCTCGACGACCGGCCGGAGATCTGGCCGGACGAGGTCCGCGTGTCCGTCGAGACCCTCAACCTCGACGCCGCGAGCTATCGCCAGCTGAGAGGGTCGTATGCCGGGAGCGCCCTGCGCCAGGCGGTGCTGGACATCGTCGGCGAGCGCGGCAAGATGCAGAATCCCGTGACGGGGTCCGGCGGCATGCTGATCGGCACCGTGGACGAGGTGGGGCCCCAGAGCCCCCTGGGGCTGCGGCCCGGGGACCGCGTGGCCACCCTCGTGAGCCTGTCCCTGACGCCCCTGCGGATCACCGACGGCCTCGCGCGGTGGGACGGCGAGGACGAGCGCGTCCCGGCGCAGGGCCACGCCATCCTCTTCGGCCGCTCGATCGCCGCGACCCTGCCGGACGACCTCGACCCCGAGCTCGCCCTGATGGTGATGGACGTGTGCGGTGCCCCCGCCCTGGTCGATCGGGTCGTGCGCGAGCACCGGGCCCGCGCGGGGGAGCCGCCCGCCGTCCTCGTCCTCGGCGGTGCGGGCAAGTCCGGCTCGCTGTCGCTGGCCGCCGCCCGGCGGGCCGGGGCCGGCCACCTCACCGCGGTGGTGCCCGTCCAGGCCGAGGCGGACCTGCTGCGGGGCACGGGGCTCGCGGACGACGTGGTCCTGGCCGACGCGCGCGACCCGCTCGGGCTGCTCGAGGCGGTCGAGGCCGCGCACGGCCCGGCCGACGTCACGGTGGTCTGCGTCGACGTGCCGGGGTGCGAGCACCCCTCGATCCTCGTCACGCGCGACGGGGGCACGATCATCTACTTCTCGATGGCCACCAGCTTCAGCGCGGCCGCGCTGGGCGCGGAGGGGCTGGCCGCCGACGTGCGCATGCTCGTGGGCAACGGCTACACCCCCGGGCATGCGGCCCTCGCGCTCGACCTGCTGCGCTCCGACGCGTCGGTGCGCGCGTTGTTCGAGGGTCGCCTCGCACCACGGGCAGACTGAGCCCATGCGACGACGCACCCTCTACCGCAACGGCCACGTCTACGTCCCGACCCGCGGCTTCCCCACGGCCATGCTCGTCGACGACACCCGGGTGCTCTGGGTGGGGACGCAGTCAGAGGCGGACGGGCAGGTCGACGAGGCGGACCGGGTCGTGGACCTGCACGGAGCGCTGGTCACCACGCCGTTCGTCGACCCCATCCACTACGTGGTCGAGACCGCGGAGTGGCACTCGGTGACCCAGCTGATGGGGGCTCGCTCGCTGACGGAGGCGCTCGACCGGCTCGCGGAGGCCGCCCGTCGGTCCGACGGGCCGGTGACGGGGTTCGGCCACGACGAGAGTCGCTGGCCGGAGCAGCGCCCACCGACGCCCGAGGAGCTGGACCGCGCGGTGGGCGGTCGTCCCGCCGTCATCCTGCGTGCGGACAAGGGGGCCTGCGTCAGCTCGCCGGCCTTCACCGCCGCGGCCGAGCGCCTGGGGGTGGACACGTGCGACCTGTCGGACCGGAGCCGCAGACCCAGCGTCGGGGCCCTGCTCAAGGTGCTCGTCGCCCTGCGCACGCCCGCCCAGCAGCAGGCGATCCTCGACGGCGCCCTGTCCGCCGCCGCCGGCTACGGCATCGGGTGCCTGCACGACCACATCTCCAGCCCCCGGCTCCTGGACGGTTTCACCACCGTGCGCCCGCAGCTGCCGGGGCCCGTCGTGCAGCGCTACCTCCGTCACGTCTGCCGGCCCGGCGAGGACCCCATCGAGCTCCTGCGCGAGCACGACCTGTACGGCTTCACGCTCCAGGTCGACGGGCCGGTCAACAGCCACCGGGCAGCCCTGCACGAGACCTACATCGACCTGCCCGGCCAGCTCGGCCCCGACCCGATGCCCGCCGGCATGATCGCCGAGCACCTCGTCACCGCTTCGCTGGCCGGCGTCCGCACCAGCCTGGTCGCCCTGGGAGACCGCGCGGCCGACGCCATGATGACGGCATGCGCACCGCGGTGCGGACCGTGGGGCTGGACCGGTTCCGCTCGATCCGGCACCGCACCGTCACCTTCGCCCTGGCCGACCCCCGGGTGCTGGGCACCCTCATCGACCTCGGGGTGGTGGCCGTCCGCATGCCCCAGGTGGACAGCAGGTGGGGCGGCCCGGACGGCGAGTTCACCCGCAGCCTCGGCCCGGCCCGGGCCCGCGAGATGATGCGCCTCGGCTCGCTCGGCGTCGACGGCCTGGTCACGGCCCTCGCCAGCTCGTCGCCCTGGCTGGAAGCCGACCCCTGGCAGACGCTGCGCTCCGCCCGCTGGCACCGCTCGGAGGAGGACCAGATCTCGGTGGGCGAGGCCTTCCGGGCCCACACCGTCGGCGGCTGGCACGCGTCCGGCCACGGCACCCGGGGCTACCTCGACGTCGGGCTCCCCGCCGACTTCGTGGTGTGGGAGGTGCCGCCGGGCGAGCTCGGCGGGGGATCGCGCTCCCCGCTCGAGACGCCGGGCCTGCCGCGGCTGACCCCGGACGTCTCCACACCCCGAGCCCTGCTGACCGTCGTCGGCGGCCGCACGATCCACGAGAGCGAAGGAGCTCTGACATGACCCGCACGCCCGCGCCGGGTGCGCGCGCCCACCTCGACCTGGACCCCCAGGTCGTACGTCGCGCGAGGAGCCTCGCCCGCCGGGCTGGTCGACCCGTCGTCCGGCTGGCGCAGGAGCACACCACCGTGTCGGTCGAGCGCGCGACGCTGCGCCTGGCGGGACTCGCGGGCGCCGACCACGAGCGCGTCCCGTGGGTCAACCACCTCGTCCAGGGCGTGCGCGACCAGGTGGGGCTCGAGGCCGGCGTCACCACGCCGGTGCACGACGCCCTGGCGCGGGGGGAGGCACCGGACCTGCTCACCCTCGCCCAGAAGTCCGCGGCCGGCGCCGTGACCTTCCGCCTCCCGGAGGGCAAGGACCGCACCGCGGCGCGCCGCCTGGCCATGCGCTCGGTCAAGAAGGGGATGACGCGCATCGACCGGCAGCGCGCCGCACGGGAGCGCCTGATCGCCAAGGTCGGCGACGCGCCCGCCCGCCCGTGGGTCTACCTCATCGTGGCGACCGGCGACATCTACGAGGACATGCCCCAGGCGCAGGCCGCGGCCCGCGGGGGAGCGGACGTCATCGCGGTGATCCGCTCGACCGGGCAGTCCCTGCTCGACTACGTCCCCGAGGGCGCGACCCGCGAGGGCTACGCCGGGACCTACGCGACGCAGGAGAACTTCCGCCTGATGCGGGCCGCCCTGGACGAGACGAGCAAGGAGCTGGGCCGCTACGTCCGCCTCACCAACTACGCGTCCGGGCTGTGCATGCCGGAGATCGCGGCGCTGGCCGGCCTCGAGCGGCTGGACATGATGCTCAACGACTCGATGTACGGCATCCTCTTCCGCGACATCAACCCCGTCCGCACCTTCGTGGACCAGCGCTTCTCCCGCCAGGTCCACGCCCGCGCCGGGATCATCATCAACACCGGCGAGGACAACTACCTCACGACCGCGGACGCCGTGGAGGCCGCCCACACGGTGACGGTCAGCCAGCTGCTCAACGAGTACTTCGCCAAGGAGGCGGGGCTCGCGGACTGGCAGCTCGGTCTCGGCCACGCCTTCGAGATCAACCCGGACGTGCCCGACTCGTTCCGCATGGAGCTGGCCCACGCCATGCTCGCCCGCGACCTGTTCCCGCGCGCGCCCCTGAAGTGGATGCCCCCCACCAAGCACATGACGGGGGACGTCTTCCGCGGCTACCTGCTCGACGGCTTCTTCAACCTCGTCGGGGGGCTCACCGACCAGGGGATCCTGCTGGTGGGCATGATGACCGAGGCCGTCGTCACGCCCTTCCTGTCCGACCGCGACCTGGCGCTGCAGAACGTCCGCTACGCCCTCGAGGCGGGCCGCGGGCTGCGCGAGGACTTCCGCCCGCCACCCGACGGCTTCGTCCAGACGCGGGCCCGGGCCGTGCTGTCCGAGGCCGTGGACCTGCTCGACCGGATCGTCGACGACACCCTGCTCGACGCCATCGCCGACGGGACCTTCGGCCTGATGAAGCGTCCGGCGGACGCCGGCAAGGGCCTGGACGGCGTGGTCCGCAAGGGCCCGGACTACGACAACCCCGCCACGACCCTGCTCGAGGAGGGAGCCACGCGATGAGCGACATCATCAGGCCGTATGGCGACACCACCGGTGACGGCATGATCCAGGTCTCCTTCACGCTGCCGGTGCCCCACGACAAGCGCGCGGAGGGAGCGGCCCTGCAGCTGGCCGACAAGATGGGGATCCGGCCCGCCCTGCTCGTCCACGCCAAGCCGATCGGTCCGGACTTCACCTTCTTCGTGGTCTACGGCTCCGTGAACCACCTGGTGGACCTGCGCGACGTCCACGTGATGGAGCGCGACTACCCGCTGCTCCCGGCCAAGGACGTCAACGCCGCGATCAAGCGACAGCTGCGCCGTCCGCTCGTGGTGGTGGGAGCGTGCATCGGCACCGACGCGCACACCGTCGGGATCGACGCGATCCTCAACATCAAGGGTTTCGCGGGGGAGAAGGGGCTCGAGTACTACTCCGAGATCACCGTGGTCAACCTGGGCGCCCAGGTCCTCGTGCCCGAGCTCGTGGAGCGGGCCCGCGCGGAGCAGGCCGACGCCGTGCTGGTCTCGCAGGTGGTCACGCAGCGGGACGCCCACCTCACCAACACCCAGGAGATGTCGGCGGCCTTCCGCGAGGCCTATCCCGCGGGCACCGCGCCGCTGCTCGTCGTCGGCGGTCCGCGCTTCGACGAGGCGGCCGCCGGGGAGCTCGGCGTGGACCGCGTCTTCGGCAAGGGGACGACGCCCGGTGAGGTGGCGTCATACCTCGTCCACGCCATCTCCCAGCGCCACGCCCGCCCCCAGGCACCCACCCGCACCCGGACCGCAGCCGAGGAGCCAGCCCGATGACCACCACCCCGTCGTCCCCGCCCCAGGTCGGCATGACCCTCGTCCACCGCCGCTACGTTCCCTACAGCCACGCGCACTACGCCGGCAACCTCGTGGACGGGGCCTACTCCCTGGCCGCGTTCGGCGACGTGGCGACCGAGATGTGCATCCGCACCGACGGGGACGAGGGGTTGTTCGCGTCCTACAGCGACGTGCAGTTCTCGGCACCCGTGCGGGCCGGCGACTGCCTCGAGATCAGCTGCACCCTGGTCCGGGTAGGCTCCCGGTCGCGGGAGATGGACTTCTCGGTCCACGTGGTGGCCCGTGGCACGCCGGACCGGGGCGCCTCGGCGGCCGATGTGCTCGACCCGCCGGTGGTCGCGACGACGGCCCGTGGAGTGGTGGTCGTGCCCCAGCGTCACGAGCCCTGACACGCAGGTTCACCCTCCGTCCGGAGCGCTATGGCACAGGGTCATTGCCTCCGCCCGTTCGGCCGAACGCGCCGTCGGTGTCCGCATGCTGGCGACACGCCGACGTCAACCGACTTTTTTCGGTTCAGGGTCACGCCCCTGACCAGCGGATCTCTGCGTCGTCGCAGGTCAGCGGCTGTTTGACAGCCGCTGTGGGGGAGGCTCTAGGTTGGCCGAGGTTGTCCGACCATTCGAGTGGGGTCCGATCCGGGTCTCCGACGTGGGCGGTGGTGATCACTCCCTGGGGGAGCGCCCGATCGGGTGAATCCAGGTCATCGTCCGTGCCCGTCGGTGCCACCTCCGCGATCACCGCACCTCGGACAGCAGCACGACCCGCACGCCTAGTAGACAACGGCGCAGCCCCGGCATCCGGTCGGGTCCGCGCCGGCCCCAACGGCCTGCGGGTCGTGCTGTGCCTCAGCGGCGCGCGCTGGCCCCGTGGCGGCGCGCACCGACCTACCGGCCCGTACGGCTAGGGTGTCGCCGTGCGTAAACTCCTCCTGGCCCTGCCGCTCGCGATCGGCGCGGGTCTGGCCCTGTGGCTGTCCTGGCCGGACCACGACGTGTGGTGGCTCGGACCCGTGGGGATCGCCCTGCTGGCCCTCGCCACCCACGGGGCAGGCGCCCGTCGTGGCTTCCTCCTCGGCGTCGTGACCGGCCTCGCGGCCTACCTGCCGGCGCTGCACTGGTCCGGGATCTACGTCGGTGACCTGCCCTGGGTCGCGCTGTCGGTGCTGCAGGCGCTCTACGTCGGGATCACCGGCGCCCTGTGCGGCCTGCTCTCGGCCCCCGACGACACCCGGCCACGGGAACGGGTGCCCCGCCGGTTGCCCTACCCCGTCGTCGTCGCGGCCGCCTGGGCCGTGGGGGAGTGGCTGCGGTCCACGACCCCGTTCGGCGGATTCCCCTGGATCAAGATCGCCTTCGGGATGGCCGACGCGCCGATCCTGCCCCTGGTCCGGTATGTCGGGACGCCCGGCCTCACCGCGGCGGTGGCGCTCGTCGGCGGCCTCCTCGCGGTGGCCGTCCGCCATGCGCCGGCCACCCGACCCGGCCGGCGCCCGCGCCGCACCGCGGGACGGCATACGGCCCTGTCCCTCGGCTCCCTCCTCGCCGCCGCCGCGCTGGTCTGGGGCCCGGCCCTGCTGCCCGTGCCCACCGACGGCCGGACCGTCGACGTGCTGGCGATCCAGGGCAACGTGCCGCGAGCGGGGCTGGACTTCAACGCCGAGCGGCGCCAGGTGCTCGACAACCACGTCGGGGTCACCGTCGAGGCGATCCGCTCCCGCACGGCCGCCGGCACCCAGCGCCCCGACCTGGTCGTCTGGCCCGAGAACGCCTCCGACATCGACCCCGTCCGCAACCCCGACGCCGGCCAGGCGATCACCTACGCGGCCCGGACCGCCCAGGCGCCCATCCTGGTCGGCACCCTTCGCACCGACGACCAGGCGCGCATCAAGAACACGACGCTGCTGTGGGACGCCGGCCGGGGACCGGTCGCGGACTACGCCAAGCGGCACCCGGTGCCGTTCGCGGAGTACATCCCCTACCGCAGCTTCTTCCGTCACTTCAGCGACAAGGTCGACCTGCTCACCCACGACTTCACCGCGGGCGACACCGTGGGCGTGATGGACGTGCCGACCCGCGCCGGTGCGGTCCGCGTGGGGCTCGGGATCTGCTTCGAGGTCGCCTACGACGACCTGATGCGCGACGCGGTGCACCACGGCGGGCAGATCCTCGCCGTGCAGACCAACAACGCGACCTTCGGCTACAGCGACGAGTCCTACCAGCAGCTGGCCATCTCGCGGATCCGGGCCGTCGAGCTCGGTCGCTCGGTGGTGCACGTCTCGACCGTCGGGGCCTCCGCGATGATCACCCCCGACGGCGTGGCGCACGACCGGACCGGGCTGTTCACCGCGGCCGCGCTCGACGCCCACCTGCCCCTGCGCTCCGAGCTCACCCCCGCGGCCCGGATCGGCGACCTGCCCGTCTGGGTGTGCGTCGCCCTGCTCACACTCGGCCTCGCGCTGCGGCTGCGGCGCCCGCGCCGACACTAGGCTGGCGGAACCATCGGACCCCACGGACGGTTGACTACGACATGCGCACCCTGGTCCTGATCCCGACCTACAACGAGCGGGACAACCTCCCGCTCGTCGTCGAGCGCCTGCGCCGCGCCGTGCCCGGGGCAGACCTGCTCGTCCTCGACGACAGCTCGCCCGACGGCACCGGCGAGGTGGCCGACGCCCTGGCGTCCGCCGACCCCCGGGTGCGGGTGCTGCACCGCGCCGGCAAGGAGGGCCTCGGGGCCGCCTACCTCGCCGGATTCGCCCGCGGGCTCGACGAGGGCTACGACGTGCTGGTCGAGATCGACGCCGACGGCTCGCACCCGCCCGAGACCCTGCCCGCCATGCTGGCGACCCTCGACGACCCCACCGTCGACCTGGTGATCGGGTCCCGGTGGGTGCCGGGCGGCGGCATCGTCAACTGGCCGCTGCACCGCAAGGCCCTGAGCCTCGGCGGCAACCTCTACATCCGGCTGCTGCTGGGCATGCCCGTCCGCGACGCGACGGCCGGGTTCCGCGCCTACCGCGCCTCGACCCTGCGCAGCATCGGCCTGCAGGACGTCGAGTCCCTCGGCTACTGCTTCCAGACCGACCTCACGTGGCGCACCGTTCACGCCGGCCTGACCATCCGGGAGGTCCCGATCACCTTCGTCGAGCGCGAGATCGGCTACTCCAAGATGAGCGGCGACATCGTGCGCGAGTCCATGCTGCGGATCACCCGGTGGGGTCTGCGCTACCGCCAGGGGCAGGTGCGCGACCTGCTCGCCGCCCGCCAGGTCGAGCGATGGGAGTCGTTGTGAGCACCCCGACCCGACGACGCCCGCGCTGGACGTGGATCGCCTTCGTCCTGCTCCTGGTCGTCCCCGTCGCCGAGATCGCCGTCATCATCGGCGTCGGCAAGATCATCGGCGGCTGGCCCACCATCGCGCTGCTGCTCGTCGAGTCCGCCCTCGGCGCCTACCTCGTCAAGCGCGAGGGCCGGGCCGCCTGGGCCGCCCTGCAGCGTGCGCTGACCGGCGGACGCATGCCGGCGGGCGAGCTGTCCGACGCCGCGCTGGTCCTCGTCGGCGGCACGCTGCTGCTGGCCCCCGGCTTCCTCACCGACGTCGTGGGCTTCTTCTTCGTCCTGCCCTTCACCCGGCCGCTGGCCCGGCGGCTGCTGACGACGGTCATCACCCGGCAGCTGCTCGCGAGCGGGCCGGGGGTCGTCCTGTGGGGAGCCGGTATGCCGCCCCGCAACCCGGGCCCGGGTCAGGCGCCGCCGACCTGGCAGCCCGGTCAGCCCGGCCAACCTGGTCAGCCCGGCCAACCTGGTCAGCCCGGTCAACCGTCAGCGGGGCATCCGCGGCAGCAGCCTCGGCGTGACAGCAAGGACGACGTCGTCGAGGGCGAGATCCTCTGAGTCGCTCCACCCACGGTGCGGCACGCGACGAGGCCCGCCTCCCCTGACGGGAGGCGGGCCTCGATGTCGTCCGGCGCTGCTCAGGCGCTGCGCTTGGGCCGTGGCTTCTCGCCACGGGACTGACGCAGCAGCGTGAGGCGCTCCTCGAGCAGCTCCTCGAGCTCCTTGACGGAACGGCGCTCGAGCAGCATGTCCCAGTGGGTGCGGGCGGGTTTGGTGGGCTTCTCCTCGGGGGCGTCGCCGCCCTGGAGCCGGCCCAGCTCGCCACAGCGGCACTCCCACGTCGCCGGCACCTCGGCCTCGATGGAGAACGGAAGCTCGGTCACGTGGCCCTGAGGGCAGGTGTAGGACACGAGCTGGCGTTCGCTGGGGACGACGCCGTCATCGGTCTCCATGCTGAAGGACCCGAGTCGCGAACCTCGAAGTGAACGCTCGGCCATGTCTGATCCCCTTTCGTCGGCACCGCGAGCCCGGTGGGACTGACTCGCGGCATACCCCCATCAACGTCGGCTGATCCGGGGGATGTTCCCGGGCGCGGTGGTTGGCACCCAAAGACACCATCCTAGACGACGGCGGGCGCCTCGTTGCCCGCCGCGCGGATCCCCTCGCGCATGTCGACCCGCGACAGGAGCACCCCGCCGATGACGAAGAACGCGACCAGGGCGACGATCGACAGGCGGTAGGAGTGGGTCAGCTGGTGGACGACGCCGAACAGCAGCGTCCCGAACCAGCTCGTCCCGCGCTCCATCGCCTGGTAGAGGCTGAAGAACTCCGACTCGCGCCCCTGCGGCACCAGCTGGCTGTAGAGCGACCGCGCCAGCGCCTGCGTCCCTCCCATGACCAGGCCGATGAGGATGCCGAGCGCGAGGAACGCGGTGAAGACCCCGGACGGGACGAAGTAGGCCACCCCGACGACGAGCGTCCACACCACGAGCCCGCCGAGCACCGTGCGCCAGGCCCCGATCCGACCGGCGACGCGGCCGAAGATCAGGGCGCCACCCACGGCGACGAACTGCACGACGAGGAAGGTCAGCAGCACCTGGCTCTGCGACAGGCCCAGCTCGAGCGTGCCGTAGAGGCTGGAGGACCCGATGACCGTCTGGATCCCGTCGTTGAAGAACAGGTAGGCGAGCAGGAACAGCAGCGTCTGCGGGTAGCCGCGCAGCTCGACGAAGGTGTCGCGCAGCTGGGCGAACGCCCCTCGCACGGCGCCGCGCTCGGGAGCGGCCTCGGGCGGGAGCCCCTCGGCGAGCGGCCGGGCCGGCAGGTCGCGCAGACCCAGCACCGGTATGACGGTGAACAGCCCCCACCACAGCCCGGCGCTCAGCAGGCTGATCCGCACGGCGGTCTCCGTGCCGATCCCCACCCGAGGACCGAGGTTGAGCAGCAGGAAGTTCGCGGCCAGCAGCAGGCCGCCGCCGACGTAGCCGAGCGCCCACCCGCGCGAGGACACGCGGTCCCGGTCGTCGGGCGGGGCGACGCGGCACAGGATCCCGTCATACACGACCATCGACGACCCGAGGCACACCGAGGCGACCATGATGAGCACGACACCGAGCTGCCACGCCGTCCCCTGGACGAGGACCATGGCGCTCGCGGCCGCGGCACCCACGCCGGCGAACCAGCCCAGGAGCCGCTGGGGACGCAGGGAACGATCGGCGACGGCGCCCACGACGATGAGCAGCAGCGCCGACACGACGGTGGTCACCGTGGTGGTGTAGGAGTACAGCGAGCCGGGGGCGACCGGGATGCCCAGCACCGACAGGTACGCGGCGCAGCTCTGGCCGACGGGCTGGTCGGGGCAGGCGGCCCGGTTGGCGACGGTGGTCAGGTAGGGGCCCATGAGCACCGCGGCGGTGGTGGTGACGTAGGCCGAGTTCGCCCAGTCGTACCAGTACCACGCACGCTGATGGCGGGTGCTGCGGCGACGACGCGTCGTACCCTCGGGCAGGTCGGTGGCCTCGGCGCTGCGGTCGGTGCTGCTGGGCATGCGGTCTCTCCTCGGCCGGGGACCTCGCCGTCGAGGTCGCCGGGCCAGAGCCTACTGGCCGGTCGCGGCGATGACAGCGATCCTGCTCGACGAAGCGCCGGGGCATGATGGGTTCATGCGCATCCCCGGACCCCACGACCTGCTCACCGCCGCCGTCACCGTCAAGGACGGGGTCACCGACGCCGCCGACCTGTGGCCCCGCACCCTGGACCTGATCGACCGCGTCGAGGCGATGGTCGGCCGTGGGGAGGCGTTGCTGGAGCAGGCCGAGGAGCTGCTCGCCCAGGCCGCCCTCACGCGGGCGCACGTCGACGAGGTCGCAGACGCTGCCGCGGAGACGTCGGCGCGCGCGGCCGCGCTGGTGGCCCGCGCCGAGGCGCTGACGGCCGTGGGCGAGCAGACCCTCCCGAGGCTCCAGCCCATGGTGGAGCCGCTCGCGGCGCTGGCCGACAAGGCCCTCCCGATCGCCTCCGAGGTGGTGGCGAGCGTCGACCGCGACGAGGTCCTGGCCCTGGTGGGCATGATCGACCGGCTCCCGGAGGCGCTCGTGCAGATCGACCGCATCGCTCCCGACGTCCACCAGATCCTCGAGTCGGTCACCGACCTGGCTCACGCGGCCCAGGGCCTGCCCGGCATGGGCTCGCTCATCCGACGCGGCGAGCGCAAGGACGACGACGACTGATGGGTGACGGGCGCCGACGCGCCCCGTGGTGGATCGCCGCGGGGGTCGCGACGCTGCTCGCCGCGGCCTGGGGGCGGCTCAACCCCACCAGCTCGTTGCTCGTGCACGAGCTCCTCGACCACCCGGTCGTCCTCGGCCTCGCCGGCTACCTGCTCGTCGCTTGGGGCGTCTCGTTGGTGGCGGTCGACGCGCAGCGACGGCTCGTAGTCCGCATCCTGCTCGCCGCGTTGGGCGCCACGGCCTTCGGCCTGGTGGGGATGGTCCTCAGCGTGGGGGTCAACCCTGGTCGCGACGAGCTGGTCCTGCCCGCTCCAGCCCAGGCCGGGACCGACCCCTACGAGGCCGACATCGTCAGCGACGGGGACCTGGTGTCGCCCGTGACCACCGTCGTCATCCGTCACCGCGAGTGGGGACCGTCTGCGCGCTGGTGGCCCGCCGCCTGCCTCAACGGCGAGTACGCGGGCGGCACCATGACCTCGGCCCGCTGGACCGGACCCACCGAGCTGGCGGTCGTGCTGGACGGTGGTCGCGAGGTCTCCGTGTCGGTCGAGCCGGCGACGGCGGAGCCGCGCGAGGTCGTGCGGCTGGGACGTCGTTGTGGGGCCCCTTCGTCCACAGGCTGACGTGTTCCCACCGTCGTCGTCCACAGCCCCGGCATGGTCCTTGGTCGTATGCCGACCCGCTGCCACCGTGGTCCTCGACCCCGCCATCGGTGGGTGCGGGCAGTGGCGCAGGAGCGGAGATGGTGCAGGTGGACGTGGTGGATGCGGGTGGCGTGGGTGCGGTGTGCAACGAGGTCCGGCTGCGGGGGCGGGTGAGCGGAGAGCCCGAGCTCAGGGCGCTGCCGAGCGAGGTCCTCCTCGTGAGCCTGCGGGTGGTCGTGCCTCGGCCGCCCGACCCCCAGGCGGCCGAGGAGGGCCGGCGGCCGCCGACGGTGGACACCATCGACGTGACCTGCTGGCCGGGCGACGTGCAGGAGCAGGCCGTCGAGCTCGTCGACGGCGACCACGTGGAGGTCCACGGCGCCCTGAGACGGCGGTTCTACCGGACACCGGGCGGCGCGCAGTCCCGCTACGAGGTGCAGGCCGCCACGATCTCGCTCCTGCACCGCGAGGAGCACGGGGGCCCGTGCCCCGGCCAGGCGTAGGCTGAGCACGAGGAGGTGCACCATGCAGACCTCGACGAACGGTCCCGCGGTCCACGACCGTGGGAGGGCCCTCACCCGGGGCCACTGGACCACGGGCGCCGCCATCGTGTGGTTCCTGGCGCTCATGCTCCCCCTCCTCTATCCGATCGCCGTCTCCGGGATGGCCGCGCAGCCGTGGTGGGTGCTCGTGACCGTCGCCGCGTGGTGTGCGGTGCTGGTCAACGGGCTGCGCAGGTGGCGCTCCCCGGGCCGGGTCGCGTTCCTCGTCGTGGGTCCGTTCATCCTTCCCGTGCTGCTGGCGGTGGGCTGGTTCCTGCTGCCGGGAGCTGCCTGAGCAGCGCGCTCGCCTCGCCTCTCGGGGACGTCGTCTCGCGGGCCGCCTCCTCGGCGTTCCCCTCGGCCTTCCCTGCGGCCAGGCATCATCGGCTGACGTGATCGGCTGACGTGATCGATGGGGAGGGTGTCCTGCGGCTCGGCCCATGACTACAGTCGTGCCATGGCGAACCGACCGGAGAAGTTCGAAGTCGTCGTCTCGGCCGTGATCCGCAGCGGGCCCCGCGTGCTGCTGACCCGGCTCGAGGACCACGACTACTGGTTCCTGCCCGGCGGCCCGGTGACCCTGGGCGAGTCGGCCAAGGACGCCCTGCACAAGGACATCCTCGAGGAGCTCGGCCTCGAGGCCAAGGTCGCGGACCTGATAGCCGTGGTGGAGAACGCCTTCGAGCTGGACGGGGTCGCTCATCACGAGATCAACCTCGCCTTCGAGGCCAAGGTCAACCGCACCTCCTCCCAGGCGCTGGTGCCCGGCATGGAGTTCCGGTGGTTCGACTCGGAGTCCCTCTACGACCTCGACATCCGTCCGGCGAGCCTGGCGACCGTCGTCCGCTACGGCCCCGAGGCCGTGCGACTCCCGTTGCAGAGCAACGGTCTCGGTCACTGACGAGGGTCACCCGGCAGGCCCGCCCACGCGCTCCGAGAGCCTGTGCAGCTCGAGGGCGAGGCCGAGCTCGAAGGCTCGCTCGGGCTCTCGCCACCGCTCGCCGAGCAGCTCGTCGATCCGGTGCAGCCGCTGGTAGAGCGTGTTGGTGTGCACGCCGAGGCGGGCTGCGGTCGCGGCGTGCGACCGGCCCGCCGACAGGTAGGCACCGAGCGTCCCCACGAGGTCGCTGCCGGTCGCGGCGTCGCGGTCCAGCAACGGACCCAGCTGCCAGCGCACGTGCTCCACGCCGGCCCCCTCGGCCGCGCTCGAGAGCACCGCCGCCAGGACGCCGAGGTCCTCGGCCCGCACCACCGCCGGTGGCCTGCCCAGCGTCGTGAGGACGCCGAGGCCCCGGTCCGCCCGGCGCCAGGCCGCGGCGACGGCCGTCACGCCGGCGGCCGCCGATCCGTTCGCGCCCGCGCTGGTCGGAGCACGCTCCAGGCGAGGTATGGCCGCGCTACCGTGCGCGCCCGGGACGGCGGCGACGACCACGTGATGGGCGACCGCGGGTCCGAGGACGTCGCTGACCTCGTCGGCCGTCTGGTCGAGCAGGGCCACCGTACTGTCGGCCACCTGGCCCGACCACGCCCTCGGCAGCCGCGCGAGCACCCGTTCCGCGCCCGGCCCGCCGGCGCCCACGACGACGACGGTCGCCACGCGCCCCAGCTCCAGGCCGACGGCCTCGGCCCGGCGACGGACCCGCTGATGATCGGGGGAGTCGACGAACAGCGCCGCCGCCAGCTCGGCCCCGCCCCGGCGGCTCTGCTCGGCCAGCTCGCGCTCGGTCGCCATGGACAGGGCGATCACGAGGGCGGCTCGCTCGGTGCTGCGGACGTCCGCCGGCGTCAGGCTCTGCGCGCGGCATACCCACAGCCGGCCGTGGTCGACGCCGCCCGCCCGGACCGGCACGCAGTGCCAGCCCGCCCCGCCCGGAGGCGCCGTCGTGGACCCAGGCGAGGACCCCGCCGTGGACCCCGCCGAGGACCCCGCGGCCCGGTCGGCACGAGGCGGGCGGAGTCCCGGGTCGCTGCTCGCGACGACGTGCCCGGAGGTGGTGGTGATGACGACACCCGCCCCGAGGGCCCGAGCCAGCGCGGCCGCCACCTCGGGCAGGCCGCCACGGTTGGCGACGATGCCGGTCAGGTCGTCGTGCAGGGCCGCCGCCTCCTGCTGGGAGCGCAGCGCCGCCTCGCGCTGGGTGATGAGCTGGGCGTTGCGGATGGCGATGGCGGCCGGGGCGGCGAGCGCGCTGAGCCGCACGACCTCGGCGTCGGTGAACGCGCGAGGACGGTGCTCGGCCACGAGCAGCACGCCGGTCACCTCCTCGCCCGTGCGCAGCGGGACCCCGAGGATGCCGCCGAGCCGCTCCTGGGCGGCCACCTCGTCGACCCCGGTCGCGTGCCGGACCGTCTCGTCGGTGAGGTAGTCCCCGCTCCAGAACGCCTGGCCGGTCTCGAACACGCGACCACCGATGCCCTCGCCCGGCCTCAGACGGGTCCGCCGCAAGCCGTGGCCCAGGGCCCCGTCGACGTACTGGATGGGCAGGGTGCCGTCCGTGTCGGGGAGCATGAGGTAGGCCACGTCGGCGCCGAGCTGCAGCCTGGCGCGACGGGCGACCTCGCGCAGGACGTCCGTGGGGTCGTGCAGCCGGGCCAGCTGCTGCGAGAGGTCGTTGACGACCCCGAGCTCGGCGGTGCGCCGCCGGCCCTGCCGCACGAGATCCCGCAGCCTGCGGGCGCGCTCGGCCTCACGATGGGCCAGGGGCTCCGTGCCCGGAGCGGCCTCCGAGAGGCAGGACGCCAGGTGGGCGGCGAGCCGGTCGTCGTCCGCGTCGTCGAGCACGAGGGTCAGCCAGGTGGGTAGCACGGGGCAACGATCCCACACCGCTGTGGGCGTTCCCCACACCTTCCGTCGCGGAATGTGGAGGGTTCACCCCTCGTGGTCATGCCTTCAGCAGCCTAGTTTTGCCCGGGTACCCCGTCGCGGATCCCGCGGCGACAACGACGTCGGCCCACCGGAGACCCATGACCATCGCCACCCTGCTGGACCTGTTGCCCGCCGATCGGGTGATCACCGACCCTTCGCGGCTCGTGTCCTACGCCCACGACGACGCGGAGTGGGCGCCGTCAGCGCCTCCGCTGGCCGTCGTGCGGCCCCGGAGCACCGACGAGGTCGCCACGCTGGTCCGCTGGTGCCGCGACCACGCGGTGCCGGTGGTGCCGCGCGGAGCCGGGACCGGCCTGTCGGGTGGGGCCAACGCCACGGCCGGATCGGTGGTCGTGTCCTTCGAGGCGATGACCGCGATCCGTGAGATCGACGAGCGCGAGCGCCTCGCCGTCGTCGAGCCCGGCGTGGTCAACGACGACCTGCGGGCCGAGGCGGCGCGCCACGGCCTGTGGTACCCGCCGGACCCGGCCAGCTCCCCGTGGTCGACGATCGGGGGCAACGTCGCCACCAACGCCGGGGGCGTGTGCTGCGTCAAGTACGGCGTGACGGGTGACTATGTGCTCGGGCTCGAGGTGGTGACCGGCACGGGCGAGGTCGTCCGCCTCGGGCGCCGCACCGCCAAGGGGGTCGCCGGCCTGGACCTGTGCAGCCTCATGGTCGGCTCCGAGGGGACGCTCGGCATCATCACCGAGATCACCCTGCGGCTGCGTCCGTCCCGTCCCGCCGAGCGCACCATCGCCGGCCAGTTCGAGGACGTCTCGGCGGCCGGCCGCGCCGTGGCGGCGATCGGCGCCAGCGGCGTCATACCCTCGGCCCTCGAGCTGGTGGACCGGCACTGCCTGGAGGCCGTGGACCGGTGGAAGAACATGGGCCTCGCGGTCGACGCGGGTGCCCTGCTGCTGGCCCGCGTCGACTCCGCCGGCGCCACGGGCGACCACGAGTCCGCCACGATCCTGGCGGCGATGGAGGGAGCCGGCGCGACCTTCGCGGCCCTGTCCACCGACGAGGACGAGGCGGAGGCGCTCTTCGCCGCCCGACGGCTCGCCTACCCGGCCCTGGAGCGCCTCGGCCCGGTGCTCACCGAGGACGTGTGCGTCCCGATGGGTGCCGTGCCCGAGATGCTGGACCGCATCGTCGCGACGGGGGAGCGGCACGGCGTGCTCATCGCCAACATCGCGCACGCCGGTGACGGCAACCTGCACCCCCTGCTCATCGTCCCGGCCGACGACCCCGCGGCCACCGCGGCTGCGCAGGCGGCCTTCGAGGACATCATCGGCGACGCCCTCGACCTCGGCGGCACGGTCACGGGCGAGCACGGCGTCGGCCTGCTCAAGCGCCCCGGCCTCACCCGCGAGGTCTCGCCGGTCGTCGCCGCCCTGCAGCACGCCGTCAAGCGCGCCCTGGACCCCCACGACATCCTCAACCCCGGCAAGGCCCTGCCCGACGTGCCGGCCGAGCGGGGCTCTGCACCGACCCCTGCACCGAACCCTGCCCTGAACGACGACTCCCTGGAGGACCCCCGATGAGCTCGACCGCGCACCGCGCGACCCCGGCGACGGACGACGCGCTGCAGCGTCGCGTCGTGGCCAAGGTCGCCCGTCGGCTGGTGCCCTTCATGGCGCTCATGTACTTCGTGAACTACCTGGACCGCACCAACATCGGCTTCGCCAAGCTGACGATGGCCAAGGACCTCGCCCTCACGGAGACGATGTTCGGCCTGGCCTCCGGGCTCTTCTTCATCGGCTACCTGGTCTTCGAGGTGCCCAGCAACCTGGCCATGCACAGGTTCGGCGCGAGGCGGTGGATCGCGCGCATCCTCGTCTCGTGGGGCATCGTCGCCGCGGCGATGGCCTTCGTACCCAACCACCAGTGGCTCTACGGCCTGCGCATCCTGCTCGGCATCGCCGAGGCCGGGTTCTTCCCGGGCATGATCCTCTACCTCACCTACTGGTTCCCCGCCCGCGACCGCGCGAGGATCACCGGGATGTTCCTGGTCGCGATCCCGCTGTCCTCCGCCCTCGGGGCCACCCTGTCGGGCCTGCTCGTGCAGAACCTGCACGGCTTCTTCGGGCTCGAGGGATGGCGGGCGATGTTCCTCGTCGAGGCCGTCCCGGCCGTCATCCTGGGCGTCATCGCGTGGTTCTACCTCACCGACCGTCCCGACGACGCGACGTGGCTTTCCGCCGAGGAGCGCACCTGGCTGACGGAGCGCATGGCGCACGAGCAGGGCGAGACCGAGCGCGCCCACGGCTGGTCCGTGCGCAAGGCGCTGACGAGCGGTCGCGTCCTGGCGCTGTCGTTCGTCTACTTCGGTGTCTGCTACGGGCTCTACGCGCTCAGCTTCTTCCTCCCCACGATCGTCGCGGGCTTCGCCAAGCAGTTCGGCACGAAGTTCTCCCTCGTCGAGACCGGCATGATCGTCGCCGTCCCGTTCCTGTTCGGCGCCGTGGCCATGGTGGCCAACGGTCACCACTCCGACAAGACGGGGGAGCGGCGCTGGCACGTCGCGGTGCCGGCGGTCGTCGCCGGCGTCTCGATCCCGGTCGCGCTCTACCAGCAGTCGCCGTTCGCCGTCATGGTCGCCATCACCTTCACCGCCATCGGGGTCTGCGCGGCCCTGCCCGTCTTCTGGTCGCTGCCCAGCGCCTTCCTCACCGGCGCGGGTGCCGCCGCCGGCATCGCGCTGATCAACTCGCTCGGCAACATCTCGGGCTTCGCCGCACCCTTCGTCACGGGGTTCAGCATCGACCTGACGGGCAGCGCCAAGCCCGCCCTGTGGATGGTCGGGGCCCTCCTGGTCGGTGCCGCCGTGATCACCCTGAGCCTGGGTCACGCGCCCCGGCGCGCCGAGGACGACGCCCCAGTCTCCGAGCGGTCCGGGAGCACCACGGCCTGACGCGGCACCGCGCCAACTCACCGCAGCGACGCGACGCGCCCGCGATCAGCCCGCCCGGCTGGTCGCGGGCGCGTCCGGCGTCCAGGGGAGCCGTGTACGCTGGACGGATCAGCGCCGACGCGCCGTCGCGTGGGTGCGCGGACGAGAGTGGGTGGCACCGATGAGGCGCGACCAGCACGAGCCCGAGACCGTGAGGCGGGCGGACCTGCCCTTCTCCGAGCGGCTGGCCCAGGCCGGGCACGACCAGCGTGAGCCCTGGCCGGACGACGACTACGTCCCTCACGAGAAGGCCAGGGGTCGCAACCCCGCCGTCGAGGGAGTGGCCACCGGAGCCATGCTGGGCGGTGGCGCCCAGCGCATCTGACGGGACAGACCGGCCGTCAGACCAGGTGAGCCTCGTGGGCGAGCACGACGAGGGCGACCCGGTTCTTGGCGTGGGACGTCGTCTGACGGGCAGGCCCACGCCGTCTGACGGGCGTGACCGCTCAGTCGTGGATGCGGACCCCGCCCAGCGTCTTGGTCATGCCGGGGTCGCGGTGGTCGAAGAACAGCGACTCGCCCGTGTCCAGGCCGGCGATGCGGGCCATCTCGTCGTCGGTGAGGGTGAAGTCGAAGACGTCGATGTTCTGCGCCATCCGCTCGGCGCGCACGGACTTGGGGATCACCACGACGTCCCGCTGCACCAGCCAGCGCAGCACGACCTGCGCGACGGACTTGTCGTGCGCCTCGCCGATCTCGCTCAGCACCGGGTTGGTGAACAGGTCGTTCCTCCCCTCGGCGAAGCCGCCCCAGGACTCGTGCTGGACGCCGAGCTCGCGCATGAGGTCCTGGTCGGCCCGGCGCTGGTGGAAGGGGTGCGTCTCGATCTGGTTGACGGCGGGCACGACCTCGTTGTGCTCGACCAGGTCGACGAGCCGGTCGGGGTGGAAGTTGGAGACGCCGATCGCACGCACCGCGCCCTCGCCCAGCAGCGTCTGCATCGCGCGCCAGGAGCCGTAGTAGTCGCCGTACGGCTGGTGGATGAGGTAGAGGTCGAGCCGGTCCAGCCCGAGCTGCTCCAGGGAGCGCTCGAAGGCCGTGCGGGCGGCCTGGTCGCCGGCGTCCTGGATCCACAGCTTGGTGGTGACGAAGAGCTCGTCGCGGGGGATCCCGCTGGCGGCGATCGCCCGCCCGACGGCCGCCTCGTTGCCGTAGGCCGCAGCGGTGTCGACGTGGCGATAGCCCGCCGCGAGGGCGTCCGAGACGGCCTGCTCGGTCTCCTCCGGGGGGATCTGGTAGACGCCGAACCCGAGGATCGGCATCTCGACACCGTTGTCCAGCGTGACGTTGGGAACCTGGGGGGACATGGGTGGCCTTCTCTCGCAACGGGGGCGGCACCCGGTCCGGCGCCGCATGCTCCATCCAACCGCAGGGTCGTATGCCGCGGGAGGCTCGCCCGAGGGGGGTACTGCCGATGCCCCGCTGCGCGCACGGACTGCGCCGATCGGTGGAGGGCCCCTCGCACGCATTGTTACCAGCCAGTAGGGTGTGCCCACCTGCAGCGCCGCGACGCGGCCCGACGAGAGGCACACGATGGCAAGGACGCCGTTCGCACCCAGGGTCAGCCTGGTCACCGGGGGAGCCGCCGGCATCGGTCGGGCGCTCGCGGTCGAGATCGGGCGACGAGGTTCGCGGGTGGTGATCGCCGACATCGACGCCGCAGCAGCGGAGCGCACCGCCGCGGAGCTCAGGGCGGACGGGCTCACCGTGACGGCGCGGGGCGTCGACGTGGCCGACGCCGCCGCCATGGACGACCTGGTCCGCGAGGTCGTGGCGACGGAGGGTCGCCTCGACGCGATAATCAACAACGCCGGCATCCTCGTCAACGGCCCGTTCGAGGAGTTCGACGACCACCACTGGCGTCGCGCCCTGGACGTCAACCTGCTCGGCGTGGTCAACGGCTCCCGCGCCGCGCTGGCGGTGATGCGCGAGCAGGGGAGCGGCACCATCATCAACACGGGTTCCCTTGCAGGGCTGATGGTCTCGCCGCGGATGCTGCCCTACACCGTGAGCAAGCAGGCCGTCGTGGCGTTCTCCCGCGGGCTCGCCCTCGAGGTGGCCGCCCAGGGGATCGGGGTGCACGTCTTCTGCCCGGCGTTCGTCGACACCAAGCTGCTGGACGAGCCCTACGACGCCACGACGCACGCGGGCGACTTCCGCCGCTACGCCAGGACCCTGCAGCCGCGGCTCACCACGCCGGAGACGGTGGCGCGCAGGGCGATCCGCGGCGTGGAGGCCGGGAGCACCGTCATACCGGTCGGTCTGCTCGCCCAGGCGCTGTGGCGCTCGGACCGGTTCCTGCCCGGCCTGACCGACCGCGGCTCGCGGCAGGCCTGCGAGCGCCAGGACCGGATCACCCACGAGGGGGAGCGATGAGCACCGTCGTCATCGGCGCGGGCCCCGGCGGGCTGGCGGTCGCGGCGGCCCTGCAGCAGCGCGGCGAGACCGTGACCGTGGTGGACAAGGCTGCAGCAGTGGGGAGCTCGTGGCGCGGTCACTACGACCGGCTGCACCTGCACACCCCGCGCGAGCTGTCCGGCCTGCCGGGCTATCCGATCCCGCGCAGGTTCGGCCGGTGGGTGTCGCGCGACGACGTCGTGCGCTACCTCGAGCTGTATGCCGCCCACCACCGCCTCGACGTCCGCACCGGCGTCGAGGTGACCGATCTCGCTCAGCAGCACGGCGGTTGGACCGTCACGACGGCGGACGGCGGGAGGCTGGATGCCGAGAACGTCGTCGTGGCAACGGGATACAACAACACGCCCGCCATGCCCACCTGGCCGGGGACGGAGTCGTTCACGGGCGAGATCATCCACGCGTCCGCCTACCGCAACGGCGAACCCTGGCGCGGCAGAAGCGTGCTCGTCGTGGGGATCGGCAACACCGGCGCGGAGATCGCCACCGACCTGGTCGAGCACGGAGCCGGTCCGGTGTGGATCGGCGTCCGCACCCCGCCCTACATCCTGGTGCGCGACCGCGGCCCCATGACCGCCAACCTGCTTGGGATCATGGTGCGGCACCTGCCGGTTCGCGTGGTGGACCTGCTCCAGGACCGCATGCTGCGGCTGGAGACGCCCGACCTGTCCGCCCACGGCCTGCCGCGCCCGTCGGGCGGCCTCTACTCCAAGGTCCTCGCCGGGACCATCCCCGTCCAGGACGTCGGGATCGTCGGCTCGATCCAGAGCGGATCGGTGGTCCCCGTGAAGAGCCCGGCGCGCTTCGAGGGCGACGAGGTCGTGCTGACCGACGGCTCGCGGCTGCGCCCCGACGCGGTGGTCGTGGCCGCCGGCTACCGCCAGAACCTCGAGCCCCTCGTGGGGGCGCTCGGCGTCCTGGACGCCCGAGGGCTCCCACGCTCGCACGGCGCGGAGCCCGCGCTCCCGGGGCTGCACTTCACCGGCTTCACCAACCCCATCTCGGGGATGTTCCGCGAGCTGCGGATCGACGCCACCCGGATCGCCCGCGCCATCCGGCCAAACCGGCGGGCGGCGCGCGGGGTCACGAGGAGCCCAGCAGCGCGCTGACCCGGTCGCTGCTGCGCCTGGCCGCGTCCGTGGTGACGAGCAGGGCCACGACGACCAGGGCGATGCCGCACGCCAGCATCACGTGCCAAGCCGTGTGCGAGGCGATCGCGAGGCTGCTCGTCCCTGAGCCCAGCGCGGAGAAGGTCAGCGTCCCGAAGAGCGCGACCCCGAGGGCCGTGCCCACCTGGCGCGAGGTCGACGCCACGGCGGACGCGACACCCGCCTGGTGCCGGGGCATCCCTGTGACGGCGGCGTTGGTGATGGGGGCGTTGAGCAGACCGAACCCGCAGCCGAACAACGCGTAGGCGGCGAGCAGGACGAGCGTGTCGGTGGTCGCCGTCAGGGATCCGAGCACCGCCGCCGATCCGGCGATCCCGATCCCGGCCAGCACCATCGGCGCCCGAGGCCCCCGCGCACCGACCATCCGCCCCGACACCGGCGACAAGAGCCCGGTGGCCAGGGCCATGGGCAAGGTCATCAGCCCGGCGTGCAGGGGTGACAGGCCACGCTCGGCCTGGAGGTACAACGTGTTGACCAGCAGAAACCCGGACTGCGCGGCGAACCCGACGACGGCGGACAGGACGGCGCCGCTGAAGGGGATGCTGAGGAAGAACCTCGGGTCGATCAGCGGCTCGGGCAGGTGCAGCTCGACCACCACCAGGGCCATCAGCGACCCGGCCGCCGCGGCCAGGCAGGCCAGCACCACGATCGAGGTCCACCCCGCCTCGCGACCCTCGATCAGGGCGAAGGTCACCGTGGCCAGGACGATCATGACGAGCAGCTGCCCGACCGGGTCGAGGCGACGTGGCCGTGGGGAGCGCGACTCGGGCACGTAGCGCGCAGCCAGGACGAACGCGGTCAGGGTGACCGGGACGTTCATCCAGAAGACCGCCTCCCACCCCAGGGTCTGGACGAGCACGCCGCCGACGACGGGCCCGAGTGCCATCGACAGACCGATCGTGCCGCCCCAGAACCCGATGGCCTGGGCGCGCTCGCGCGCATCGGTGAAGGTGGTGGTGATGATCGACATCGCGACGGGGTTCATCATCGAGCCCCCGACCGCCTGGAGGACGCGGGACGCGATCAGCATGTCCCCCGAGGTGGCGAAGGCGCACCAGGCCGACCCGATGCCGAAGGTCACGAGGCCGGTCTGGAAGACGCGTCGGCGGCCCACGCGGTCGGCGATCGATCCCGACAGCATGAGCAGGCTGGCCAGCACGACCGTGTAGGAGTCGAGGATCCACTGCAGGTGGGAGTCGGAGACGTGCAGGTCGCGCTGGATCGACGGCAGGGCGAGGTTGAGCGCGGAGATGTCGAGCCCGACGACGAAGATGCTCAGGCAGCAGATGGCCAGGACGAGCCATCGGCTGGAGGAGTCCTGACGGGAGCGGCGGGCCGTGGCGGCCGGCGCGCTCACCGGTGTCCCTGCACCTTCGCGAGCAGGGTGTGCAGCGTGGACAGCTCGGTCGGGGACAGGGCCTCCAGGCCGGGGACGGGGCCGGGCAGGGCCCGGATGTCGTCCATGAGCGCGCGTCCTTGCGGCGTGACCGTCACGATCTTGCGCCGGCCGTCCGACTCGTCGGGCTCCTTGCGGACCAGGCCCCGGTCGGCGAGGTCGCTCACGATCAGGCTGGCCGCGGGTGCGTCGACCCCCAGCTCGGCCGCCAGGCCGGCACCGCTCATGGGCCGGCGCTCGATCCGCCGCAGGGCGCGGAACCGGCTGAAGGGAAGCCCCATCCGCTCGACGACCAGCGGCTGCCAGAGGTGCCGATGGTCGGTGAACACCGCCGCCAGCAGGGTCCAGACCTCGGCCGTCGTGACCGTCTTAGTTGTATTCATGCAACCATTGTATACCTACAACCACCGATGACGGCGGAGACGTCATACGGCCAGGTGGGGGACCGGGCTGGAGCGCCGCACCGAGAGGACCCGCCAGCTGGGTGCTCTCGACTGGGCGAGGCGCCACAATGGCGCGTGCGACCTGAGCCCACAGGTCCGACGGACGGAGACCCGATGACGCAGCACAGCGCCGACCACCACGACCTGATCCGCGTGCACGGCGCGCGGGAGAACAACCTCAAGGACATCAGCGTCGAGCTGCCGAAGCGCCGGCTGACCGTCTTCACCGGGGTGTCCGGGTCGGGCAAGAGCTCGTTGGTCTTCGCGACCATCGCGGCCGAGTCGCAGCGCATGATCAACGAGACCTACAGCGCCTTCCTGCAGGGCTTCATGCCCTCCCTCGCGCGCCCGGACGTGGACCACCTCGAGGGCCTGACGACGGCGATCCTCGTCGACCAGGAGCGCATGGGCGCCAACATCCGCTCGACCGTCGGCACCGCGACGGACGCCAACGCCCTGCTGCGAGTTCTGTTCTCCCGGTTGGGGACCCCGCACGTCGGCTCGCCGCAGGCGTACGCGTTCAACATCCCCTCGGTGTCCGGGGCCGGCGCGGTCACCATCCAGACCGGCGCCAAGAAGGGCACCAAGGAGAAGCGCACCTTCTCGATCACCGGCGGCATGTGCCCCGAGTGCGAGGGGACCGGCAAGGTCTCGGACTTCGACCTGACAGCGGTGTATGACGAGACCCGCTCCCTCGCCGACGGGGCGATCCTGGTCCCGGGCTACAGCATGGACGGGTGGTACGGCCGGATCTTCTCGGGCTTCGGCTTCGACATGGACAAGCCGATCGCGCGGTTCACCCAGAAGGAGCTGCAGGACCTGCTCCACAAGGAGCCGACCAAGATCAAGGTCGAGGGCATCAACCTGACCTACGAGGGCATCATCCCGCGCATCCAGAAGTCCATGCTGTCCAAGGACCGCGAGGCCATGCAGCCGCACATCCGGGCCTTCGTCGACCGGGCGGTCGTCTTCCAGGACTGCCCCGCCTGCGACGGCACCCGCCTGGCGCAGCACGCGCTCGACTCGCGCATCGACGGCGTCAACATCGCCGAGTGCTGCGCCATGCAGATCACCGACCTCGCGGCCTGGGTGCGCGGGCTGAAGCACCCCCAGGCGGCGCCGCTCCTCACGGGGCTGCTGCACCTGCTCGACTCGTTCGTCGAGATCGGGCTGGGCTACCTGTCGCTGGACCGGCCCGCCGGGACGCTGAGCGGGGGAGAGGCCCAGCGCACCAAGATGATCCGCCACCTCGGGTCGTCGCTGACCGACGTCACCTATGTCTTCGACGAGCCGTCGATCGGCCTGCACCCGCACGACATCCAGCGGATGAACGAGCTGCTGGTGCGGCTGCGCGACAAGGGCAACACCGTGCTCGTCGTGGAGCACAAGCCCGAGATGATCGCGATCGCGGACCACGTCGTCGACCTGGGCCCGGGCGCCGGGTCCGCGGGCGGGACGGTCTGCTTCGAGGGGACCGTGGAGGGGTTGCGCGGCAGCGGCACGCTGACCGGGCGCCACCTGGACGACCGGGCACGGCTCAAGGAGACCGTGCGGGAGTCGTCGTCGACCTTCCCGATCCGGGGAGCCTCGACCCACAACCTGCAGGACGTCGACGTCGACGTGCCCCTCGGCGTGCTGTGCGTGGTGACCGGGGTCGCGGGCTCGGGCAAGTCGTCGCTGACCCACGGGTCGCTGCGGGGCGACGAGGTCGTCGTCATCGACCAGAGCGCCATCAAGGGCTCGCGGCGGTCCAACCCGGCGACCTACACCGGCCTGCTGGAGCCCGTCCGCAAGGCCTTCGCCAAGGCGAACGGCGTCAAGCCCGCTCTCTTCTCGGCGAACTCGGAGGGCGCCTGCCCCAACTGCAAGGGGGCGGGCGTGGTCTACACCGAGCTCGGCTTCATGGACACCGTGTCGACGCCCTGCGAGGTGTGCGAGGCCAAGGGCTTCCAGCCCGAGGTGCTGGAGTACCACCTCGACGGCAAGGACATCGCCGAGGTCATGGCGATGTCGGTGGCCGAGGCGTGCGCGTTCTTCGCCGAGGGGGACGCGCGGATCCCCGCCGCTCACACGATCCTGCAGCGGCTCGAGGACGTGGGCCTCGGCTACCTGTCGATCGGTCAGCCGCTCACCACCCTGTCCGGCGGCGAGCGGCAGCGCCTCAAGCTCGCCTCGCAGATGGGGGACAAGGGCACGACCTACGTGCTCGACGAGCCGACCACCGGCCTGCACCTGGCCGACGTCGAGAACCTCCTCGGCCTGCTCGACCGGCTGGTCGACGGCGGCAAGTCGGTGGTCGTCATCGAGCACCACCAGGCCGTCATGGCCCACGCGGACTGGATCATCGACCTGGGTCCGGGCGCCGGTCACGACGGCGGACGCGTCGTCTTCGAGGGCACGCCCGCCGAGCTCGTGCGCCGGCGGGACACGCTGACCGGCAAGCACCTGGCCGAGTACGTCGGCGCCTAGGCTTGATCCATGGACAGCCGCAGCAAGCAACAGGTCAAGGACGACCTCATCGCCCACCTCCAGACGCGTCTTGCCGCCGGCACCTCGAGCACGGCGCAGCAGGCGGCCGCCGGTGCGGGTGCGCCCGACGAGCGACGGGTCGACGACGACTCCCAGCGGGACGAGGCGGGCGACCTGCACGACATCTTCGGCCGGGCGGACGCCCAGGAGCGGCTCGACCTCAAGGAGGCCCGCTCCCTGGACGTGTCCGAGCGGGACGTGGTGGGGCCGGGCGCGATCGTCGAGCTGGACGGGCAGCACTACGTCATCGGTGTGCCCACGGACGCCTTCGAGTCCGGCGGGATCACCTACGAGGGCATGGCGACCGACGCCCCGATCTATGACCTGATCCACGGGTTGCGGGCCGGCGACACCTTCACCTTCGGCGGGCAGGACCAGACCATCACCTCGGTCGACTGACCCGGCCCGTCGGGCGGTTGCATTCGTCCACGGCGCCCGAGTGGGTTAGGCTGGCCGCGTTGTTGAAGTTGATGTGCACAGCAAGGCGGTGCTGATCCACACGGGATCGAACCGTATTTCTGAGCCTGTCCGTGACAAGCATCATCGACATCGCGCGTCCCCGAGGTCCGGGTGACCGCCCTCAGAAAGAGGTTCTGACATGGCAACTGGTACCGTGAAGTGGTTCAACGGCGAGAAGGGCTTCGGCTTCATCGCCCCCGAGGACGGCTCTGCTGACGTCTTCGCGCACTTCTCCGCGATCAACTCGACCGGCTACCGCTCGCTCGACGAGGGCGCCAAGGTCGAGTTCGACACCGAGCAGGGCCCCAAGGGTCTGCAGGCGTCGAACATCACCGTGATCGGCTGATCACCACGCACCTAGGCTCACCAGCCTGACGAGAGGCCCCCGCCACCACTGGTGTCGGGGGCCTCTTGCTGCCCGGACGTCGTACGCCGATGCCCGGCGGCTCAGCGGCTCCCCGCCTCGGCGGGCGGTTGCGGCATACCCACGCGCAGCCGGTCGCTCAGGAACGCGAGGATCTCGTCCTGCGCGACCACCGTGGGGTGGCCGGCCTCGTCGACGAGGTGGGCGGTGACCACGCTGTGGGGCGTCTGCACCACGTGCTCGAAGAACGGTGGGGGAGCAGGGTTGGCGGCGGCGCCAGGCAGCACGCGCCCGTCGAAGGCGTCCCCCAGCAGCCGGCGGTAGGCCGCGAACCGCTGTCCGGTGCACCACCGGTCGTCGTCGAAGCGGTAGGCCAGGACGGTCAGTCCGTCCCGGTCCACCCGCTCGCGGACGGCGGCCTGGTCCGCCTCGTCCAGCTCCACCCCGCCGGGGTCGTCCAGCGGCAGGGACGGGTGGTTGACCACCGGCGCGACCACCGCCGGCTCCAGGGTCATGGTGAGGGCGAAGTTCCCGGTGAAGCACAGGCCCACCGCCCCGACACCCGGTCCGCCGCACTCGGCGTGCGCGCGACCCGGGCCAGGCCCCGCAGCCAGACGGTCACCGGGCTCGTGCCACCCCCGGCGAACGCCCGGAACTCCTTGCTGACGCAGGCCCGCTGGGCCACCTCGTAGCCCTCCGCCGTGGGGTAGGCGCCGTCCCGCCCGAACAGCGACGGGACGTAGACGGTGAACCCCGCGTCCCGGATCCACCGCGCCAGCCGCAGCACGTCGGGGCTGATGCCCGGCATCTCCGGCATCAGCACGACCGCCGGCCCGCGACCCGCGACGAGGACGCGCTTGACGACGCCGTCCACCGCGACCTCCCGGCGGGCGAAGTCCTCGTGCGGGTCGTCCCGATCGTCCCGGCCGGGCGTGCTGTCACGAGTGTCCGACGTCGTCATGCCTCCAGCCTGAACGAGCGGGCACCGCAAGGACAGCGGCGGGATCGCCATACGCTGGGGTGATCTCGCCACGACGCCGAGGAGGGGCCATGGCCGCACTGCGCATCGGGGTGCTCGCGCATCCGGGCTGCTTCGCGTCCGAGGTGTATGGCGTGCCCGACCTGCTGACGATGGCGAGCCGTGTGGCGCGGGGGAGCGGCGAGGCCGGGTATGCCGTGTCGGTGGTCTCGCCGCGCCGCAGGGTGGTGGCCTCCGGCGGGACACCGATCGCGGTGTCGGGCGACCTGGACGTGGACGTGCTGGTCGTGCCGGGCTTCGAGGCGCCCGACGTCGCCGGGCTCCGGGAGCACGTCACGACGCTCGGTCCGGAGGCCGACGTCGTGTCCGCGCACGCGGCGGCCGGGCGGGCCGTCGTGTCGATCTGCGTCGGTGCCTTCGTGCTGGCCGAGGCCGGCGTGCTGGCCGGTCGTCGGGCCACGACGTCCTGGTTGTTCGCCGACGAGCTCGCCCGGCGCTGCCCGGACGCCGACGTGGTGCCCGCCGAGCTGGTCGTGACGGACGCCGGGGTCACGACCACGGGCGCCTTCAGCGCGATGTACGACTTCGCCCTCGCCCTGATCGCCGAGCACGACGGCCCGCGCGTCGCCCGAGCCGCGGCCCGCATCGCCCTGCTCGACGGGGCCAGGACCTCGCAGGCGCCGTATGTCGACACCGCGCTGCTGCCACGACCTGGAGAGACCTTCTCCGACAGGGTGATTCGCCACCTCGAGCAGACGCTGGCGGAGCCGTACGACCTGGCGAGGCTGGCCGACGCCCTGCACGTCAGCACCCGCACCCTGCTGCGACGCGTCGCGGCCGAGACCGGGCAGAGTCCCCTGCAGCACCTGCAGACGGCGCGCGTGCAGCGAGCGCGCCACCTCCTGGAGACGACCGACCGCACGGTGGCGGAGGTGGCCAGGACGGTGGGCTACCGCGACCCGGGGAGCTTCGCTTCGGTGTTCGCCCGCAGCACCGGCGTGCGCCCCCGCGACTACCGCGCGGCCTTCGGCCGAGCCACCTCTAGCTGAGCGGATTCGGGCCGAGCACGATCACGCGAAGTCCACCGCCTGCGCGAGGTCGGTGCGCTCCGGGATCGGCAGGTCGTCGACGCCTCCTGCAGCCCGAGCCGCCTGCAGGAGCGCGAGCGCGATGTTGGGTCTGCGTACCGCTTTGGTCACGATGTCGCGGATCTCGGCCTCCAGGGAGCGTCCATGCTCCGCGGCCTGGGCAGCGAGCTGCTCCTGCACTGATTGGTCAAGACCGCGTATGACGATTGATTCCATGGGCCCACCTCCCACGTGTGATGGGGCTGACGATGTCGCTAGCTTCTTGAGACGATCCCGGCATGAGGAACGGCCACAGGCCCGGTGCCTGGCAGACGCTGCTGACCTTCCGGCCCGCGGCGATGAGGCGGCGCAGCACGGCGCTGCTCGTCGCACCTGCCTGGGCGGGCCTGGTCGTCGCAGCGCGATCGGACGGCCGGTCGAGGGACTCCTGGTGGCGCTGGGCAGCTACGTCGTCCTGTTCGGGGGCGGGCGTCCGGTGGGGGAGCGGGTGCGTGCCTACCTGATCTCTGCCATCGGTCTCGTGCTGGCGGTGGCCTCGGGCATGGTGGTCGGTGGCTCGACCTGGTGGACGCTGGCGGCATACCTCGTGGTGTCGGTGGTGGCGGTGCTGGTCACGCGGCTCGTCGACCCGGGACCGCCAGGGCCGTACTTCTTCGTGCTCATGCTGGGTGGGGGGACCCTGCTGACCGGCACCGGGCTGGGGATCCCGATGACTGCGGCCTACCTCGCCCTGGGGTCGGCGCTCGCGATCGCGGCCGGATCCCTGGACGCCTTGCTGCTCGAGCGGGGGAGGTCCCGGCCGGCCTCCGCGCCTGTGCCAGCCGGCCCGACCGGCCCGCCGACCTGGGTGGTGCTCGTCCGCGTGCTGGTGGCTGTCACTGCCTCGGTCATGGTGAGCGTGGCCCGTGGTGACACCCACCCGTTCTGGGGCGTCCTCGTCGTCGTGCTGGTGCTGTCCTATCCCGGCGACGAGGGGCGACTGACGGTGCGAGCGGTCTCCCGCATCGTCGGCGCCCTCGTCGGGATCGCGCTGTTCACGCCCCTGGCGAGAGTCCATCTCGGGACGGCGGGCTACGTCGCGCTGCTGTGCGTCCTGCTCTGGTGCGTCGCCAGGGTCACGGCCCACAACTACCTGGTGGGGAGCGTCGTGATCACGCTGCTCGCGCTGGCGATCTCGGTGCCGCTCTCCCCGAACGAGGGCCCGGGGGAGCTCGCGACGGCCCGCGGGGTCGACACGATCGTGGCTGGCGCGATCGCCGTTGCGGTGATCTGGGTGATCCGCACGACGCGGGAACGCCGGCCCTGAGCCCTTGTCGCGCGGGTCGACATCGGTCAGCCTTGAGGGGGTCCGCATCGCCCCGCTGAAGGAGACCACGATGTTGTCCACCCGACTCTCAGCGTCCTTGGCCGGTCTGGCCGCCGTCGCGCTCGGTGGGATCGGCCCCGCCGCTGCCGGCGCCGACACCGATTCCCACGCAGACTCCCGCGACCACGGGAGGGGCCGCACCGTCCACGCGCAGCTGGTCGATCGGACCGGAGCGGCCGTCGGCCGCGTGACGGTCAGCTCGAGGCGTGGCGTCGCCCAGGTCGAGCTGCGCGCCAGCCACCTCACCCCTGGCTGGCACGGCTTCCACCTGCACTCGGTTGGCCGGTGCGAGGGCGACTTCACCTCCGCCGGGAGCCACCTCAACCCCGACGGGGCGCAGCACCCCGACCACGCAGGCGACCTGCCGCAGATGCTGGTGCGCCAGGACGGCCGGGCCACGCTCTCGTTCGCCACCGACCGGTTCACGGCCGCGTGGCTGCTGGACCAGGACGGCTCGGCCTTCATCGTCCACTCCAGCCCCGACAACTACGCCAACATCCCGACGCGCTACGCGCCGAACGGTCCGGACCAGGCCACCCGGTCGACCGGTGACGCCGGCACCCGCCAGGCCTGCGGGGTCGTGCGTCGACGCTGAGCGCGGGGGCAGGCCTCGCCGTCTCCGTGTTCTCGGCCGCGGGAGTCCGCGACGGCTCGGTCCGAGACGTCGCGGAGCGAGCCGGTATGACGCACGCGGGGCTGCGGCATCACTTCCCGACGAAGCTGGACCTGCTGCAGGCCGTGCTCACGTGGCGGGACCAGGACGCCCTGCAGCGCCTCGACGCGCTGCACGTGGACGGGGTGGACGTCATACGGGCCTGGCTGGCCGAGGTGGGACGAAGCCGGGACACGCCCGAGCTCGTCGACCTGCACGTGACCCTGTCGGCGGAGGGGACCTCCGTCGACCACCCGCTGCACGAGTACTTCGTCCGGCGCTACGACCGGCTCGTGGTCGGGTTGCGGCAGGCCCTGGAGCTGGCCGAGTCGCGCGGGGAGCTGCTGCCCGACGTGGACTGCGAGCACGCCGCGCGCATCCTGATCGCCGTGACCGACGGGCTGCAGGTCCAGTGGCTCCTGGACCGGGAGTCGGTCGACATGGTCGCGATGCTGCGCCGCCACCTCGGATCGATCGTCGCCGTCCCCTTGTGAGCGCGACCGGCGTCAGGGCTGGCGTCTCCCCCTGCACCTCCTTACTCTTGTGTAAGGAGGTGCACATGTCGACTGCCACGATGACGAGCAAGGGTCAGATCACCATCCCCAAGGACGTCCGGGAGGAGATGGGCCTGACGCCCGGCACCACGGTGACGTTCACCCGCAACGAGAGTGGGGACTACGTCCTGACGACGCGACGGCACAGCGTCCTTGATCTGTTCGGGACGTTGAGGGGTGACGGACCGCCGGCCACCCTGGACGACATGGACGAGGCGATAGCCGCCGCAGCGGGGGAGTCCATGCCGTGATCGCCGTTGACACCAACATCCTCGTCCGGTTCCTCGCCGGCGACGATCCGCACCAGAGTCAGCTCGCCCGAAGGGTGATCGCAGACGCGTCACCGCAGGATCCGCTCTTCGTGGGCTCCGTCGCGCTGGTGGAGACGTGGTGGGTCATGCGGCAGGTCTACCGAGCGTCCGCGGACCAGATGCTCGACGCCATCCGCCGCCTGTCCATCGATGACGCTCTGGTCCTGCAGGACCGGAAGGCACTGGCCTCCGCGTTGGCGGCCGTCGCCGAAGGCGCGGACTTCGCGGACGCGCTCATCGCCGCCGTCGCCCGCACGCACGGGTGTCGAGAGACCCTGACCTTCGATCGCAAGGCGGCAGCACGAGCCGGCATGACGCTCCTGGAGGACCTCGACAAGACCTAGGGCTTGCGAACCCCGCCGACCGCGTCATACGGGCAAGCGGTTCAGATGCGCCGCACAGCGGACATGTCGGCGCAGACGACGCCCGGGTTGCCGTCCTGGTCGGCGATCACGGTGAGACCAGGCGCATCGGTGTCGTCGACGACGGTTCCCCCTGCAGCGATGGCGGCGGCGACCCGTCTCTCGACCACCTCGGGCGCCACGTAGACCTCGACATGGAAGCGCTGCTGCGGCTCCTTGCCCTCGTCGACGTCCTGCTTGGTCACCCATTGGACGACGTGCTCGGTGCCTTCGTCGTCCCGATAGATGGCGTCGTCGCTGACCAGCCTGAGGTCGACGTAGCCGGGGCCGATCGACACGATCGGGTGATGCCCAAGCTCATCGCCGGCCCGGCCAGCGGCCACGACAAAGCTTGCGCCGGTGGAGAATTCGCTGACCAGATAACGGGCGTGGAGGCCCTGGGCGAGCTTGCGCCCGTGGGTGAGGTCGGCCTGGGCGATCTGCTCGCCGCGCATCATGTCCATGAGCAGACGCTAGCGATGGCGCAACAAAGATCAAGGCTTGACCGGATCACCGGGCTGTGCGGCCGGCCCCACACCGATGGTGACGGCGCCACGTCGGTGCTCGATGCACAGGACCAGGACGTCGTGATGATCAGCCCTTGGGCGCCAGCGGTGATGGCGCCCCTTCCAGCCTCACACTCAAAAACGCCGATAATCCACATTATGTCATTACAGCGACAGCGGTGCACCAGCCCCCTCCAGCACCATGACCTGATCCCCCACCGCAACTGGTGCAGCTCTTCGACGAGCTGTGCGGCGATGCGCCCGATGCCCGAGTCGATGACGAAAGCCTCGGCATCACGGACGGCGGCGGGTCTGATCAGCATGCGCTAAAGGCCAGGCCCACCATTGCGTGGATCGTTGAGGCGCAAGATCTGAAGGCATTCGTCGGCCGTCAAGCTGGACTCCGCGAGGACCTTCTGGAGCACCGCAGACTTGCGGGCGATGTAGGTATCGATGTCCATGTCGGGCTCTGCTGCAAGCGCCCGCTTCACGGCCCCGTACTCGTCACGTAGGTCTTCCCGCGTACGAAGTACATCGCGAACTGCGAGGTGGTTGCGAACGTTCAGTGTGCCCTCCCGACAGACATAGACGTTCCGCCTCGGGCAATCATCGGGAGGGCGGAATGCCTCCCGATCGGCGACTCCCAGGTCCCCACGGTGGACGTACCCAGCGGAGCTCATGGCGGCCATCGCCATCTGCATCTCCTCGGCAGACACGATGACGTCGATATCCATGATGGGCTTCGCCGCGAGCCCTGGCACGGAGGTCGATCCCACGTGCTCGACTCGTGCGGAGGTCACTCCAGAGAGAGCCTGGCGCAGGTCGCCCGCGACCAGCTCGAACTGGGCCCGCCACGAGGGCGAGTACGGGACCACCTCAACAGGCACCGGGTGATGATATCAATCCGACTCGAGGGATCCTGTTTCGGCCGGATAGGCGCCAGCTTAAGTCGCAGGCTGAGACTAACCCCGCGGGTCAGCCGCGCTTGGGGTGGATCGCCTTGTCGACCTGGCTCGCCGGGTTCTCAGCGGCCTTCTTCTCGCGCCGCTTCTCCTTGAGGGACTTGGTGCTCTTCTGCGACAACGAGTGCCGCGGGGACTTGTCGGACATGGCCACTCCCTAGCGGAGCCAGCGGCTCCTTCCCCTGACCGTACGCCTGGCATGGGTCAAGCGGTACCTCCGACGCGCGGCGCACCCGCCTCGCCCCAGCGCGAACCGGCTGGCATCTCGCCTACGACTGGTGCGCGTATGCCGGAGGCGACTCGATGGGCACCGCAACCCTCGTGGTGCTGGGACTCGGCACGCTGCTGCTCCTGGCCTACGCCGTGCTGCTGTGTCGCCGCACCGTCACGAGCTCACCCACCAGCTCCCCCACGATCCCCTCCCCCGCCACCGCCCCCCCCCCTGGCCGGCGTCCCCTCGTGACTACCCTGGACGTCATGCCCCTCACGCAGCGCCAGGCGGAGCTCGCCGATGCCGCCCTCGCGATCGTCGCGCGGGACGGCAGCGCGGGGGTCAGCTTCCGCACGATCGCCGCGGAGTCCGGCTGGTCCCTCGGGGCGGTGCAGCGAGCCTTCGCCAGCAAGGGCGAGATCGAGGCCGCCATGCTCGAGCGGCTCCGCGCCGGGGTCGGCACGCCTCCGGGGGAGCCCGGCCGGCCGACGCTGCAGACCTGGCTCGTGGAGCTCGTCGTCTCGACCCTCCCCCTGGACGAGCGGCGACGAGCCCTGACGCTGCAGGGCGCTGCCTTCGCCGAGCGTGCGGCACACGACAGCTCCATCGGTGCCACCATCGCCGCCGGCGACGACGAGATCCGTGGGCTGCTCGCCTCCCTCGTCAGCCGCGCCACGGCGGAGGGCGAGATCGGCCGCGACATCGATCCGGACGCCACCGCTCACCTCGTCCTCGCCCTGGCCCTCGTGGCCGCGTGCGCGGACGGCGCAGGCTCGGCCGGTCGCGGAACGGGCCCGTCCTCCGGCGGGGCGGTCGGAGGCTCGACGAGCACGACTGCCGCGCAAGGCCCCTCGGCCCTCCCCACGCTGCCCGTCCCCGGCCTCCGGACGGCGATCGTGACGGACCAGCTGGCCGTGCCCCGCCGGGTCGTGCGCCTCGACCGGACCCGCCGCCTCGTCCAGGACCAGGTCGGCACGATCCGCGTGCTGCAGGGCGACGTGCTGCGCGCCCAGCCGTTCCTGGACGTGCGGGCCAGCACGCTCGGCCCCAGCTCGAGCTCGCTGGAGCTGGGCCTGGCGGGGTTCCAGCCGGCACCCGACTTCGCGACGTCCGGGACCTTCTACACGATTCGTTCGACCAAGCCCACGGCCCAGCACCCGGGCGCGCTGCGGGTCGACGTGCTCTCCCGGTGGCGGGCCGATCCCCGGACCCTGGTGGCCGACCCCCGGTCCGAGCAGGTGATCATGCGCTTCCCGTCGGCGGGGCTGGACCACCTCGGTGGCGGCCTCGCCCTGGACGACCGGGGCAACCTCCTCGTCGCCCGAGGGGCGGCCGGCGAGGAGGCGCAGGACCCCCGGTCCTACGAGGGCAAGATCCTGCGGATCACGCCGGGCAAGGGTGCGAGCTACACCGTGCCGCAGGACAATCCGTACGCCAAGGGCGGCGGGCACCCCGAGATCTACTCCGGGGGCTACCGCAACCCGTTCCGCATCCACGCGGACCCGCAGCGCGGCCTGCTCGTGGCGCACGCCATGTGGACCGAGATGCACCAGCAGGTGCTCCTGCCCAGGCCTGGCGACAACGCGGGCTACCCGCTGCTCCCCCGCGCCCGCGTCTCGCAGTGCTGGCCGGGCGGGCGCCCCGAGCCCCGGTGCCTCGCGCTGGAGGGGGCGAGGCTCACCCTCCCCGCTGCCGAGCTCGGGCCGGAGGTCGGCCAGATCGTGAGCGGGGCGGTCATCTATCGCGGCACCGCGATCCCCCAGCTCACCGGCAAGGTGATCGCCGCTGACTGGGACGGCGCGCTGGTGGCCGCCGACCCGGGCTCGCCGCCCTGGACCTGGACCACGATCAGCCTGCCGATCACGACGGGTGGCAAGCTGTGGGACCTCACCACCGACGGCGAGCACCTCTATCTCATGCTGGCCACCCCCGGTGGGCCCGCTGGGACGATGCTGCGAATCGAGCGGGCCTGACGCCGTCGTCATCACCGTCCGGCTCCGCGCAGGGCATCCTGGACCAGACACCCAGGAGGCAGAGGCACCGTGCCCGACGACACCAGCTCCCCCGAGCACAGGCCACGGCGGCGCGCCGTCCTCGTCGGCGGCGCCGCGACGCTCGCGACGGCCGCGGCCCTGTGGGCAGCACGAGATCCCTTGCAGGAGACCGTGGACCAGCTGTCAGAGAGCGACCCGTCGACGCCGTCGGGCGATCCCACAGGCGTCGCGTCCGAGCAGCTGCCGCGCCTCGACCGGCTGGCTGGTGCCCGCCTCTACTACGAGGTCTCCGGGACACCGACGGGGTTCCGGATCGAGCCTGCGTTCGCCCAGCGGCTGTCCGACACCCTGGCCCGGCACTGGACCTACCTGCCCGCACCGCCACCGGCCCAGCTCTGGTCGTATGGCGCCTGGGTCAGGGCCGAGGACCGCCCTCGCCTCTCGTGGCACCACGCCGGACGCGCCTTCGACCTGGCCCGGGTCCGCACCGGTGCAGGTCAGGAGCTGGTCAGCTGCCGCTACGACCTGTGGCAGAGCGCCACCGGCGGGGAACGGGCCGCGCGCGAGCGCTCGTACTGGCGCCTGGCCGCCAGCCTGCACCACGACTTCGCCTCGGTCCTGACCTATCTCTACGACCAGGCGCACCACAACCACATCCACGTCGACGACGGCCGCTCCGGTCCCGCCGGCAGCACCTTCTCCCCCGGCTCGCGCGTGCAGGTCCAGGCCGTGCAGGCCATGTGTCGTCACGTCTGGGGCCTCGACATACAACCGACCGGGTCCTGGGACGACGACACGCGGTCGGCGACGCAGGACGTCCTCGAGCGCGTGGGCGTCGGCGGCCGGCTCACGCAGGGGCAGAGCCACTGGCGGGCCTTCCTCGACGCGACGGCGCGGCAGGCCTGACGCGCCTGCCCCTCCCCGCACCGGCAGGCGGTCACACCTGGGCTGATCCCGGAGTCACTACCCATGACGGACCACGTGATGGGAGTGTGACGACCATGGACCAGACGGACGCCTTCGAGGCGGTGCGGCCGCGGCTGCTGCGGATCGCGGGCGGGGTGCTCGGGGACCGCGCCGAGGCCGAGGACGTGGTGCAGCAGGCGTGGATCCGACTGCAGGGCACCGACGCCGACATCGACAGCCTGACCGCCTGGCTCACCACCGTGACCACGCGACTGTGCCTGGACCGGCTGCGGGCCCGCACCCCCCTGCCCGTCGACGACCTCGAGCTCACCGCCACCGCGCCCGACCCGGCCGACGAGGTCGCCCTCGCCGACACCGTCGGTGTGGCGCTGCAGGTCGTCCTCGACCGGCTGACCCCGGCAGAGCGGGTGGCGTTCGTGCTGCACGACACCCTCGCGATCGACTTCCCCACGATCGCGGCGATCCTCGGCACGACCCACGCGGCCGCTCGCAAGCTGGCCTCCCGTGCGCGACGCAAGGTCACGCAGCCCCGGGCCGAGGAGCGACGCGCCGAGTGGGAGGTCGTGGACGCCTTCCTCGCCGCGGCCCGCGAGGGTGAGTACGCCCGGCTCCTCGAGCTGCTCGCGCCCGACGCGGTCGTGGCCGCCGACGCGGCCGCCATCACCGCGGGCACCCCCACCCGGCTGGAGGGCCGCCGGGCCGTGGCGGAGATGTTCGACGGGGCCGCCAGGGCCGCGCTGCCCACCCTCCTCGAGGGCCGCCCCGGCGCGGCGTGGTACCACCGCGGCGAGGCGCGGGTCGCCTTCGACTTCACGATCGTCGACGGGCTGGTGCACCGCATCGACTTCCGGGCCGACCCGGCCGTCCTGGCAGCCCTGACCCGTCGTTGACGCCCGGCGGTCACACTCGGCCGCCGCCTGTCGTCACCAGAGCATCACCGCACCATCACAGCGACCAACAAGGAGCACGATCGTGAAGACCGTGAAGAACATGACCTGCCGCCAGCTCGGCGGACCCTGCGACACCACCCACACGGGCGCGACCGCCGACGACGTCATCCACGCCCAGGACCAGCACCTCAAGGACGCCGTCGCCGGCGGCGACACCGCCCACGAGGAGGCCGCCCGCGAGATGCGGGGACGCTGGAAGAACCCCGTCAAGGGCATGGGGTGGTACCGCGACGCCAAGAAGGCCTTCGCCGCGCTTCCCGAGGGCTGAGCCCTGCGCCGCAGCTGTTGCTAGCGTCGGAGGCGTGACCCTGCTGCGTCCGATGACGCTCGCGCGGCGGCCTGCCACAGGTGCATGACGGCGTAGGACCGCCATGGCGCCCAGGACTCCGCCCGCCGGGCCAGGACCCGGTGCGCCTCGCGTGTGGGCACGGGGGCCGGGAGCATGCCCAGCGAACGGGCGCCGGCCACCAGGGCCACGTCGGTGGAGAGCCAGGCGTCGGGGTCGCCCAGCACGCGCATCGCGACGTACGCAGCGGTCCACGGACCGATCGACGGTCGCTGGACCAGGCTCTCCCGCAACAGGACCGGGTCCGTCGCGCGGTCGATCACGAGTGCACCGGAGGCCAGGTCACGAGCGGCCGTCAGGACAGCTGCCGTGCTGCGTCCCGGCAGCCGGAGCGGACGCTGCGGGTCCGGAGCCGTCCCGGGCACCGGATCGGGGACGACCTCGGCGATCTGGGTCGGGGTGGGAAACAGCCTGTCCAGACCCGGGACTCGCGCGTCGTATGCCGAACCGCCCGCCTGGACAAGGCGACTCAGGTGCGTCCGGGCCGCGGCGACGGAGATCTGCTGGCCCACGACGGCACGCACCAGCAGCTCGGCGGCGTCGACCGAACCGGGACCCGGATGCCCGGCACGTCTCGAACCGCCAACGACAGCAACGGGTCTCGCGCCAGCGCAGCGTCGGCGGCGATCGCGTCGTGGTCGAGGTCGAGCAGTCGCCGTGCCGCGTCCACGAGCTCGGACTCCTGCGCTCCGCCGGACGTATCGACCTGCACCTCGAGTCGCCAGCCCGCGCCGGCGGCACGGGCCGAGACGCCGAGAGTGCCTGTGCCAGAACGTGTCCGGAGCGTCCGGGCATAGGTCAGCCGGTCGCCCGCCAGGTGGGCGACCTCCACGCCCGGCACGGCGCGAGCGGCCAGGAAGGCGAAGACGCCGGGCGCGTCATACGGCTCGTGCACGCCCAGGTCGACGACCGCTCCCCCGGTCATCCCACGGGCCATCCCGTCGGCCGCGCCCCTCCCGGCCGTCGTCACCCGGGGGTCACCACGCCGTTCTCGTAGGCGAACACGACGGCCTGGGCGCGGTCGCGCAGCGCGAGCTTGGTCAGGACCTTGCTGACGTGCGTCTTGACCGTCTGGTCCGAGAGGTAGAGGCGGGCGGCGATCTCGGCGTTGGACATGCCGGTGGCGACCAGCTCGAGGATCTCGCGCTCGCGGCCGGTCAGCCGCGCGAGGGAGCCCGTGGCGGCCCGTCGCGGGGGTCGGCGCCGGGTCACCTCCTCGATCAGCCGGCGGGTGATCGAGGGCGCGAGCAGCGACTCCCCCGCCGCGACGACCCGCACGGCGCGGACCAGCTCGTCGGCGGGGGCGTCCTTGAGCAGGAAGCCGCTGGCGCCCAGCCGCAGCGCCTCGTAGACGTAGTCGTCGATGTCGAAGGTCGTGAGCATGAGGATCCTCGACGGCGGGTCAAGTCGTCGCGAGACGATCTCGGCGGTGGCCTCGAGGCCGTTGAGCACGGGCATGCGGACGTCCATGAGGACGACGTCGGGCCGCAGCCGCACGACCTCGGAGACCGCCTCCCGGCCGTCCGCGGCGTGGCCGACGACCGTGAGGTCCCGCTGGGCGGCGAGCAGCGCGCCGAAGCCCTCGCGGACCATGGCCTGGTCGTCGGCGATCAGCACGGTGACTGGCACGGTCACAGCCTAGGCCTCGTCCCGGACGGTGGCCCGGGCCGGCAGCGTGGCCCGCACCTCGAACCCGCCGTCCTCCGACGGCCCGGCGCTCAGGGAGCCCCCGACCGAGGCGGCCCGGAACTGCATGCCCAAGATGCCGTTGCCCGCGTGCGTCCCCGGCTCCGGCGTGCGGGACGAGAGCCCGTTGCGGACGCGCACGACGACGGTCGGACCGAGGTCCAGGTCCACCTGCACCTCGGCGCCCGGTGCGTGCCGCGAGGCGTTGGCCAGAGACTCCTGCAGGATGCGATAGGTCACCATCGCGGTGGCCGTCCCGCACCCGTCCGGATCGCCCTCGACGTCCCAGCGCAGGTCCAGCCCCGCCTCGCGCGCCTCCCGCAGCAGCTCGAGGGCGTCGGCGATGCCGGGCTGCGGGACGTCCTCGGCCAGCTGCCCGTCGCTGCGCAGCACGCCCAGCAGCCCACGGACCTCGTTGAGGGCCTCCCGGGCCTGGTCGGCGATGGCGGTGAACTCGACGGACACCTGCGGATCCACCCCGCCGAGCCGGTATGGCGCGCTCTGGGCCTGCACGACGACCATCGACATGCGGTGGGCGACCACGTCGTGCAGGTCGCGGGCGATGCGGGTGCGCTCCTCGGCGATCGTGCGGCGAGCGCGCTCGAGCTCGCCGAGCTCGGTCTGCTGGGCCAGCTCGCGCTGGGACCGCAGCAGCCAGCGGGCGAGCAGGCCCACGCCGAGGACCGCCGTCAGGCCGAAGACCCAGCCGGGGGCGAGCTCTCCCGGCAGGAAGGCGATGCACAGGGCGGTGGTGGCGACCCAGGTCGTGACCAGGGCACGCCGGCTCTCCCGGACCCCGACGGCCACGAGCAGGGCCAGCAGCACCAGGAACGCCGTGACCTGCCACGGGAAGTCGTAGCCGGGCTGGCGGCGGAACAGCACCGGCACCACCATGCCGCCCGCGCACCACAGCGCCCACCCCAGGAAGGGATGGCGTCGCAGCAGCAGGAGCGGTGCGACCCCGGCAGCGGCGACGACCGGACGCAGGCTCGTCGGCACGTCGTGCGTGAGCGACAGGGTCGGCCACGCGATCGTGAACAGCAGCAGGGTGAGGGCCCACAGCCAGTAGGACAGGGCCCGCACGCTGACCGCCGAGATCCGACGGATCCCGCCGCGGGCCAGCCTCGCCGGGGCGCGCGGCGGCGCTGGGCGCCTCCACGGCCGTTCACGCGTCCTGGTCACGCTTCGACAGTACGCACGGACGGCGGCCGCGTCGTCATACCGGCGGGTGAGACAGAACCGACCCTCCACGGTGAGAGGGCTCGCCCACCCCGCCGCAGCGGCGGGCCGCTCACGGCACTCGCGGGCGATCCGCCGCTCGGTCGCGAATTCCTAGCGTCACAGCCATGACTCGTCCTCCGCCCCGTGTCCTCGCCGTCCTGCTGGTCGTCATCGCCGCCGCGCTGGCCCTGACGCTCGTCAACCTCGTGCGGGGAGGCTCCGACGTCGCCCCGCCGTCGTCGCCCGCCGGCCGAGCCGTGACGGCCCTCACGACCAGCACCGGCACCCAGGCGCTGCGGGCGGTCCCGGACGACTTCGAGGCCACCCTCGGCTACCAACCGGTCCTGCAGGACGGCGAGCTGGTGCGTCCCGACGGCGACTGCTCGTCCCCGGTCCCGCTCCCCCGCACGTTCGAGCCGGCCTGCCGCCAGCACGACCTCGGCTACGACCTGCTGCGGCACGCCGCGCTGACCGGGCGCCCTCTCGGCGGCTGGGCCCGCACCTCGATCGACGAGCTGCTCCGCGTCCGCCTCCAGCGGGCCTGCGCGGCCACGGGGAACCCTGCGTGCGACGTGAGCGCGCAGGTCGCCTCGTCGGTGGTCGCCCTGAACTCCTGGCGGCAGCTCGGAGGCGTGCCCCAGGAGACGCCGGCCGTCCAGGCGTCCCTGGCGGCGTCGACCGCCGGCGTGCTGGGTGTGGGGACGCTGACGCTGCCGGGTCGGCGCCGTCGCGCGGTGGCGGCTGCGCTGCGGGCCCGCCTGCCGGGCGCCCTCACCTCCGCGCTGGTCGCGGTGGCGGTCCTGGTGTCCCTGGCCCCCTCGCTGCTCCCTCGCCCCGCCGTCGTGCAGGGGCCGCTGACGGGGGTGCTGGTGGCCGTTGCCCTCGGGGTTGGTGGGGTGGTGCGGCTCGTATGGCGCCGCCTGCCCCCTCGCCGCCTGCCCCCTCGCCGGCCGCTGCCGATCGGCCGGGGCCGCGCCCTGGCGGTCGGCAGCGGTCTAGCGGCGGTGGGCGTCGGGTCAAGCCACCGCTACCAGGAGAGCCTCGCGCTGCGCCTGGACATGGCGGGTCCTGACGGGACCTACTGGCCGGCGGTCGTGACCCTGGCCGTCGTCGTGGCGCTCCTGCTGACGGGGCTGGCTCGTGGGGTCGGGCTCGGGGTCAGGGTCGGCGTCTCCCAGTTGCGCGCCCTGCGGCCTCGGGTGCGGCTGCTCGTGACGGGGGGGTGCGGCGTCATCATGCTCGTGCTGGGGCTGGCGGCGGGGTCGGGGGCGGTGCAGGGTCCGGTGCTCGGCCTGCTGGACAAGGACCTCGACGCCCATCACGTGATGCTGCACCGGTCCTCGGTGGGGGCGGGTCGCGTCTTCGTGCGGGTGTCGGACGTCGGCGAGGCAGCCGCGCCCGAGCAGGCAGCCCGGCTCGCCGCGTCCCGCCTCGTGGAGGCCGGCGTCCGGGGACGCCGCGCGGTGGTGGTCGTGGTCCCGACGGGGAGCGGCTGGGTCAACCGCAACGCGATCGAGGGCTTCGAGCGCCAGCTCGGCTCGGGCGTGGCGACGGTGGCCGTGCACTACGACCGCTCACCGAGCTGGCTGAGCCTGCTCGCCGAGCGAGACGTGAGCGAGGCGTCGGCGCGGGCGGTCGTCGACGCCGTCGCCGCGCGGATCGACGAGCTGCCGGCCGGGGAGCGCCCCGCCCTCTACGTCTACGGCGAGTCGCTCGGCGCCCTGGCGGGTCAGGCGGCCCTCGCCGATCACGCGCGGGCCGCACACGTGTGCGGATCCCTGTGGAGCGGGGTGCCGGGCGGGGGCAGGCTCGGCATCGCCCGCGAGCGCGCCCTCGCCAACGCGGACGACCCCATCGTGCACCTCGTCCCCGGCACGGCCACCCACCGACCGCTGCGCTGGGCCGGTGCGGTGTGGCTGCCGTGGGTGAGCTACGGCGGGGCCGCCGTCGACACCCTGTCCTCCCTCGCGCCCGGGGACGGCCACGGCCACCGGTACGGACCCGAGCAGGACTGGACCCTGCCGACGTGCAGCACCCCCGTGGCGGCCGGGGCCCGGCATACGGGCTGACCGGGGGTCCGGCCAGGGTCGTCCCCGAGTGCGAGCCCCCAGGCCCCCTGCCTAGGTTGGAGGCATCACCACCGACAACCTCCAGGGGGAGCAGATCATGAGCGACGCACCGCAGGACAAGCAGACCTTCACCGAGCGGATGGACGTGGCCAGCCACCAGCTGGTCGGCAAGGTCCGCGAGCTGGTCCAGGACGGCAACGCCAAGCGCGTCGTCATCAAGGACCAGGACGGCAAGGAGCTGCTGACCGTGCCGCTGACCATGGGCGTCGCCGCGGGTGGCGTCCTGACGCTGGCCGCCCCGATGCTCGCCGCCATCGGAGCCGTCGCGGCCCTGGTGACCAAGGTGCAGCTCGAGGTAGTGCGCGAGGGCACGCCCGGCGAGGCTGCCGCGACCGGCTCGGACGAGCCCGGCGCCGGTCAGCCCGACGTCACGCCCCTCGGCGACGGCAGCTGATCAGCCGCACCGCGACCCACCCGAACCACCCAGCGCGAGGGCGCCCGTGTCAGCGGGCGTCCTCGTCGGGCTGGTGGATGCCGAAGACGTTGCCCTCGGTGTCGAGGTAGTAGCCCTGCCACGCCATCCCGGGGAGGGCGTACTTGGGCAGGGCCAGCGTCCCGCCCGCCTCGAGGATGCGCTGCTCGGACTCGCCGTAGTCCTCGACGCCCATGGTCAGCACGGCGCCCTTGACCGCGCCGTCGGCCGCCGGGGACGGTCCCTGTCGCTGCATGAGGGCGCCGTTGATGCCGAGCGTGCCCTCCTCGCCGGTCGTGACGCCGGCGTAGGGCAGGCCGGCGAACTCGCTCCAGTCCTCGTAGCTCCAGCCGAACGCCGCGGCGTAGAACGCCATCGCGCGGTCGAGGTCGTCGACGTGGATCTCGAAGTGCACAGGACGGGACATGGTGGCCTCGCTGGTTCGTCGGTGGGCGTCGATGACGTCGTCGTCGACGTCGGACCGGCACGAGTCTGCCGGACTAGGGTGGCCTTGGCCAGACTCGCGACGACGAACGGCGCCCACCATGACGGATCACGTCGACACCCCTCCCCTGCACTCCTTCACCCGCGCCGGGCTGACCTTCGAGGTCGTCGACGGCGGGCCGCGCGACGGCGAGGTGGTCGTGCTGCTGCACGGCTTCCCCGAGGACGCGACGGCCTGGACGGCGGTCTCGGAACGCCTGCACGCCAAGGGTTTCCGGACCCTCGCGCCCAACCAGCGGGGGTACTCCCCCGCCGCGTCGCCGGCCGGCAACGACGCCTACCGCGTCAGCGAGCTCGTGCGCGACGTGCTGGCCCTCGTCGACGCGTCGGGCGCCGGGCGCGTCCACCTGGTCGGGCACGACTGGGGAGGTGCCGTCGCCTGGGCCACCGCGCTGTCGGCACCCGACCGCCTGCTGTCCCTGACCGTCCTGTCCACGCCCCACCCCGCGGCGATGGAGCGAGCCATGCGGACGCCGGACCAGGCGCGTCGCAGCTGGTACATGCTGGCGTTCCAGGTGCCCGGCCTGCCCGAGCGGGTGCTGTCCCGGTCGATGCTGCGCTTCCTGACCAGCGCCGGCCTGCCCGCCGACCACGCCCAGCGGTATGCCGCCCGCTTCGCCACCCCGGCGAGCCTGCGCGGCCCGATCGGCTGGTACCGCGCGAGCGCCCCCTGGCGGTCGCTGACGTCCGGCGGTCTCGGCTCGAGGAAGGCTGCTGGCGGGCGTGGGGCCGCGGCGAGGAGTGCCGGCTCGACGAACGGTGCTGCCGCGCAACGGTCCTCGCAGGTCCAGGTCCCGACGACCTACGTGTGGGGACGCCGCGACGTCGCCCTCGGCCGCGCCGCTGCGGAGGCCACTGCCGCGTTCGTCGACGCGGACTACCGGTTTGCTGAGCTCGACGCCGGGCACTGGCTCCCCGAGTGCAACCCCGACGACGTCGCCGACGCGATCACGGACCGAGCGCGAGGCGGGCGCGGCACGCATGACTGACGCGCCGGCTCCACGCAGCTCGGGCGGCTCGCGTCACCGATCGTGACGTCGGGCCGGACGGGCAGCGGTGACCAGCTCCGTCATACGGGCTGAGCCTGGGTCCTGCTGAGCCTCAGGGCATCTGGATCTCACCGAGCTCGTCCCAGCCGGTGCCGGGCTTCTCGAACGAGATGACCTTGGGGCGCGTGGCGGCGTACTTCCCCTGCGTCTTCATGGCCTCGGCGAAGTGGCCGGACTCGACGTGCTCCTTGCCGGCCTGCGCGTCCTTGTAGGCCTCGATGAGGACGTACTCGTTGGGGTTGTCGCACGAGCGCGACCACTCGAACCACAGGCAGCCCGGCTCGGCGCGGCACGCCTCGGTGAACTCCCGGGTCAGCTCGAGGAAGTCGTCGGCGTACTCCGGCTTGACGTCCCACTTGACGGTGATCGTGATCATCGGGCGCTCCTCGCAAATCGGGTTTGTCGTCGCCCCATTGTGGGCCAGGCTGGCCCCCATGACGGACCCCTCCCCCGCGGACCTGCTCGCCCGGTACGACGCCCAGCTCCGCGACGAGGCCGAGCTCGTCTCGGCCGGCACCAAGGAACGGCACGGGCCCGTCCTCTGGGGGGTGTATCGCGGGGTGCGCGGCTTCGTCACCTACCGGGACCTGGGCGGGCTCGACGCGGCCAGGATCGAGCAGCTGGTGCAGGAGACGCTCGAGCACTATCGCTCGGACGAACGAATCACCAGGGTGGAGTGGAAGACTCGCGGCCACGACGTGGCGCCAGGACTGCACGACGCCCTGGTCACCCAGGGGTTCGTCCCGGGCGCACCGGAGTCCGTGATGATCGGCGAGGCTGCGAAGCTCGCGGTGGACGTGCCCCTGCCTGACGGGGCGGCCGTCGAGCTGCGGCGGGTCGAGTCGGAGGCCGACGTGCGGCGTCTGTGCGAGGCCGCGGACGAGGCCTTCGGCGAAGCCGTCCCGGGGATGGCCGATGAGCTGCTCGACCGCCTGGCGCTCGGGCGCGACGACCTGGAGCTGTGGGTCGCCGAGATCGACGGGCTGGTCGTGTGCACCGGGCGGATCGAGCCTGTCGTGGGCACCGAGTTCGCCGGCCTCTGGGGCGGGGCGACGCTCGCCCAGTGGCGTGGGCGAGGGATCTATCGAGCCCTGACGGCGGCGCGGGCACGCTCGGCGCTGCGGCGCGGCGCGACCTTGCTGCACAGCGACTCGACCGAGCACTCCCGCCCCATCCTCGAGCGCTCCGGCTTCGTGAAGGTCACCACGACGACGCCGTACGTCTGGCGGCGGCCGTGAGCCTCTGGCGCTGGGGCCCTCGCCTCGCGGGTGCGAGATGACGTCGACCTCACAGGTCGTGGCGGCTGATCGGCATACGGTCAAATGATGGCTATCAGGGTCAAACGCTCTATATTTTCGATGTATCGTTCGATACGGTGGTCGTATGACGTACACCGACGTTCTCGCGGCAAGGGGCACCCTCGACGGGGCCCTGGAGGCGTTGCGCGTGCTCGGTGCTGGGGTGAGCTCGGTCCAGTCCATGGATCTGGCCGGGTTGGCGGTGACCGCGACGCAGGTCGCTGCGGCGGCGCGGGGCCTGGCGTGCGCCGTCACCATCGAGGCCGGCGAGCGGGGTGTGATCCGCGAGTCGGGGTCGACTGGCGCGGCCGCCTGGCTGACCGATGCCGGCGCCGCGCTCACCGAGACCGACGCGCACGCCATCCGACGGGCGATCGACACGACGACCCGGCCGGTACTGTCCGGGCTCCGCGACGCGCTCAGGACGGGTGACGTGACTCCGAGCGACGCGGGCCGCGCCGCCTCTGTCTTCGACGAGCTGCGCACCGCCACCGACCCGGCCATGCACGACGAGATCGCCGAGGCCGCCACGACCCTCGCCCGCCAGTGCACCAGCCGGCGCTCGCTGGCCCGGTTCAAGACCGACATGCTCGCCCGCTACGGCACCCTCGACAGCGAGGAACGCACCCGCAGCCACCACGCCGCCCAGCGCGGCCTGTCCGGATTCACCGAGATGCCGGACGGGCTCTATCGCCTCGAGGGCCTGCTCTCCCCGACCGACAAGGCCACCTTGGACGCCGCCCTCACGGCTCTGTCGGCGCCGGTCCCCAACCCCGAGCCCGGCCAGATCGACACCCGGCTCCCCCGCGAGCGCCGCTTGGACGCTCTCATGCGGATGGCGGAGCTCGTCGGCGCCTCCACGGTGACCGGACCCATGGGTGCCGGCACCAGGGTCAACCTCACGCTCCCGCTGGATGCGCTCGCCCGGCCGTGCGAGCATCGGGCCAAGGACATGTTCGGGCTCTGGCGGCCCACCGGGGAGCCGTGCGACTGCACCACGCCCGTGGCCGCCGTCGACGACCTCGGCACCCACCTGCTTCCGGCCTACGCCCGCGAGCTCTCCTGCGATGCCGAGGTCACGCCCGTCTGGCTGGGTGAGGGTGGCCAGCCCCTGACCCTTGGACGGACGGAGCGTCTGGCCAGCAGGGGGCAGCGGAGCGCGCTCGAGGTGCGCGACGGCGGATGCAGCTTCCCCGGCTGCGACAACCCCGCCTCCTGGTCACGGGTCCACCACATCGTCCACTGGGCCGACGGTGGCGCCACCGACGCCGACAACCTCGCCCTGCTGTGCGGACCGCACCACCGGTTCGTCCACCGGCACGACATCACCGGACGCGTCACCCCCGACGGCGGCCGGGTCGAGTGGGACGTGGTCAACGTCCTGGGCGGGTGGCGCCCCGCACCCCGACCTGCAGACGCAACTGGCCCGCCCGACCCGGCGGACGCCACAGGCACCCCTGACCGGACACCACCGGCAGGCGACTCCGTCGAGGCGCACGGGGAGACGCCGGGCGTGAACCGGCCGGAGACCGATCCGCCCGGCGACCACGACCTGGCGACCTGACCCGTTGCCGTGTGCCCTGGTGCCTCCGCGCCGGGGTCAGGCGGCCATGCCCACGCACAGCTGCCAGGTCACGCCGTAGCGGTCCCCCACCCACCCGAAGTACGGCGCGAATCCGTAATCACCGCGCGGCATGTAGACCTGCCCGCCATCGACCAGGACGTCCCAGACCCGATCGAGCTCGGCCTGGTCCGCGCAGTCGACCCACAGCGAGATCGACGGGGTCAGGCCGAACGCATGGGAGACCCCCGAGTCCACCACCATGACGCGGTGGCCCTTGAGCTCGGCGGACGCGTGCAGGACCGGCCCGGTCGCCTGCCCCAGATCACCCTCACGACGAGCCACCAGCCCCGCGACCCAGTCACCCCCGAAGGCCTCGGCATACAGGTCGAGGGCGCCCTCGGCGCCTCCCTCGAGCATGATGAACGTCGCGGCACCCTGGGTCTGCGTCATGACGCCACCCTAGACGGGCATGACGGGCCGGAACAGGCATGATGACCCGGTGCCTCCCCGCTCCCCGCTCCCGCCCCGCCACGGGCTGCAGTCGGCCTGGGTGCGTACTCCGGACCGGGATCCGGGCCGGGTCGCCCCCTGGGAGACGATGCGAGACTGGTTACGGCACAAGCTCCCTGACGAGGTCGATGTCGAATCGATGCTGGCCGCAAAGCGATTCATGGACGACGATGGTCACCCCTGGACCGGAGACGAGCCCTACCGCCCGCACACCTTCGTGTGGTTCCACCGTGACCTGCGCGAGGAGCCTGTCGTGCCAGGCGAGCTCACCGTCCTGCACCAGGACGAGCGGATCGTCGTGGTGGACAAGCCGCACTTCCTCTCGACCATCCCGCGCGGGCGCCACGTCACTCAGTCGGTGGTCGTCCGTGCGCGCGGCACGCTCGATCTACCCGAGCTCGGACCCGCTCACCGGCTCGACCGACTGACCGCCGGGGTGCTCGTCCTCACGACCGAGCGACGCTGGCGGGCGCCCTACCAACGGATGTTCGAGCAACGGATCCCGGTCAAGACCTACGAGGCCATCGCCCCGCTCCGCCCTGATCTGACCCTGCCTCTCACGCTGCACAGCCACATCGTCAAGGACCGGGGTGTCCTGACGGCCCGCGAGGTCCCGGACGCGCCACCCAACGCCGAGACCGCGGTCGAGCTGGTCGAGGTGCGTGGCGGATTCGGACGCTACCGGTTGTCGCCCCGCACGGGACGGACGCATCAGCTGCGCCTGCACCTGGCGTCCCTCGGCATCCCCATCGTCGGCGACCCGCTGTATCCCACCGTCCTGCCCGACGCCGTCGACGACGTCAGCGAGCCCTTGCGCCTCCTGGCCCGGACGCTGGCGTTCGTCGATCCCGTGGACGGGACGCGGCGCAGGTTCGACAGCGAGCGCGAGCTGGCCTGGCCTAGCTGCCCGTAGCCTTGCCGCCATGCAGTGCGACTACTTCGACGCGGGGCGGTGCCGGTCGTGCACCTTCATGGGCGTTCCCTACACCGAGCAGCTCGCCGACAAGCAGCGCACCGTCGCCGACGTCCTGGCGGGCCACGTCCCCGAGGACGCGTGGCTCGACCCCCGACCCAGTCGCGAGAGCGAGTTCCGCAACAAGGCGAAGCTCGTCGTGGCGGGCACCACGGCAGCGCCGACCTTCGGCATCCTGGACGCCGGCGGGGCGGGGGTCGACCTGCGCGGATGCGGGCTCTACGAACCCGGGCTGCACGAGGCGGCGCTGGCGCTCGCCGAGGTCGTCCCCCGTCTCGGGCTCCAGCCGTATGACGTGCGCGGACGCCAGGGCGAGCTCAAGCATCTCCTCGTCACCCACTCCCCCACGGGCGAGCTCATGGTGCGCTTCGTGCTGCGCTCGACCAACCAGCTGGGTCGTCTGCGACGCGGCGTCCCGGTGCTGCTCGAGGCCCTGCCGCAGATCCGGGTCCTGTCGGCCAACCTCCAGCCCCGCCACGCCGCCGTGCTCGAGGGTGACGAGGAGGTCCTGCTCAGCGAGGCCGATACCCTGCCGATGCCTGTCGCCGGCGTGACGCTCCACCTCGGCACCCGCAGCTTCTTCCAGACCAACACCTCTGTCGCGGAGTCGTTGTACGCCCAGGCGGGCGACTGGGTCCTCGACGCGCAGGTCGGCACGTTGTGGGACCTCTACTGCGGCGTGGGCGGATTCGCGCTCCACGCGGCCGACCGGGCCTGCGCGTCCGGTCGGTCGATCCAGGTGCTGGGCATCGAGGTCTCACCCGAGGCGATCAGCAGCGCCCGCCGCAGCGCCGACGAGCTGGGTCTCGGCACAGCCCGATTCATCGACGGCGACGCGACCAGCCTTGCCCTGGAAGCGGACTCGCGTCCGGATCTGGTCGTGGTCAATCCCCCACGACGCGGGATCGGTGGCCCGCTCGCCCGCTGGCTCGAGGAGTCTCCCGCCTCCACCGTGATCTACTCCAGCTGCAACCCCGCCACGTTGGCGCGCGACCTGGCGGACATGCCCTGCTGGCAGGTCACCGCGGCAAGGCTGTTCGACATGTTCCCCCAGACCGCGCACGCCGAGGTCCTCGTGCGCCTGCAACGCCCCAGACCTCGCTGAGATGATGGCCCCATGACCGTCATCCGGCCCCTCGACCTGGCGGACGTGCCCGCTCTGACCGAGCTGGTCCTCACGAGCCGAGAGCACCTGGCGCCGTGGGAGCCGGCGCGCCCGGAGCGCTTCTACACCGAGGAAGGCCAGCGCGAGATGGTGCGCCTGGCCCTCGCCGAGCGCCATGGTGGCCGCATGGGCCCCTATGTCGTCACGGACGAGCGCGGGCGGATCGCGGGACGCATCACCCTCAACAACATCGTCCGGGGCGCCGGGCAGTACGCGAGCGTGGGGTACTGGCTCGGCGCGGGATTCACCGGACGGGGGCTGGCGACGCGTGCCGTGGCCGAGCTGTCGGACCTTGCCTTCGGCGAGTGGCAGCTGCACCGCCTCGAGGCCGGCACCCTGCTGCACAACCTCGCCTCGCAGCAGGTCTTGGAGCGCAACGGATTTCAACGCTACGGCCTGGCGCGCAAGTACGTCATGATCGCGGGCACCTACCAGGACCACCAGCTCTACGAGCTGCTCTCGCCGGACCTTCGCTAGCTCACCGCCGGTCGTTCACGGTCGGCCCTGGGGGCAGGGGTCTTGTGCGGCATCGTCACGGATGTATACGGTGTTCACATGATGAGCATGGATGCTACCCAGCTGATCTCCTCCTACGAGCAGGCGGTCGCCTCGATCGACGTCGACGGGCTGCTGGAGCTCTACGCGGACCACGTCCGGGTCTTCGACGGCACGTCGGCCTGGCAGTATCCCTCCAAGGACGAGTGGCGGGCCGCCGTCGTCGAGTGGTTCGGCTACCTGTCCGGCAACGGGATCTGCGAGATCCGCGAACCACGGGTCGCCGGCTCCGACGACCTCGTCGTCATCTCCGGGCTGGCGTTCTACGCCGCCGACGATCGCCAGGGCGGGCGCGCGGAGATCGTCTCCCGGTTCACCCAGGTGTGGGAGCCCGGCGATGGCGGCCCGCGCATCACGCACGAGCACACCTCGCTCCCGCTCGACGACCAGTGCCAGCACCCGCTGCCGCAACCCACGACCTGACCCGGACCGCGAGCGCGTCCCGAGCACGACACATCTCCCCGCCGGCCACGAGCCCGGCCTACGCTGGGACGCATGGCAGTGCGACGACCCGCCGTCGCGGGCACGTTCTACCCCGCCCAGCCCGCGGTCCTCGAGCAGCTGGTGGACCAGCTGCTGGCCGAGGCCGGCACGTCGGGCACGTCACGAGTGCCGCACACGGACCCGCTGCGTGCTGACTCGCCGCCCACTGAATACTCCGGCCCGAACCCGTCACGCACCGCCTCGCCTGCGGCCACCGCACCGATCCGGCTCGGCGCGTGGTCGGTCATCGCCCCGCACGCCGGCTACGTCCACTCCGGGTCGACGGCCGCGGTCGCCTACCGCCACCTCCGTCGCGACGGCATCGAGCGGGTCGCGGTGCTGGGCCCGACGCACCGCGTGCCCCTCCGTGGTGTCGCGACCTCGAGCGCCTCGGCGTGGAGCACCCCTCTCGGGGAGGCCCGGGCGATCGTGCCACCCTCCGTGGCAGCGCTGCCCCAGGTCGTCGTCAGTGACGAGGCCCACGCCCCGGAGCACTCCATCGAGGTCCACGTGCCCTTCCTGCAGCGGCTGCTCCCCCAGGCCGACCTCGTCCCGCTCGCGGTCGGTCGCGCCACTCCCTCCGAGGTCGCCGACGTCGTCGACGCGCTGCTGGACGATCCGGCGACAGTCGTCGTCATCAGCTCCGACCTGTCCCACTACCTGCCGTATGACGCCGCCCGTCGCCTCGATCGCGACACCATCGACCAGGTCACCGCCCTGAGGGGCGACCTCGACCACGAGCAGGCCTGCGGCGCGACCCCCATCAACGGCCTCATGGAGCACGCCCGCCGCCGAGGGGGCACGATCCGCGCGCTGGCGTCGTGCTCGTCCGGCGACACGGCAGGCGACCGCGACCGGGTCGTCGGCTACGCGGCCCTCGCGCTCGAGGAGAAGGCGTTCGAGGAGACGGCATTCGTGGAGGCCGGGCCATGACCTCCACCGTCCCGGCCGACGCCGGCCCCGTCCTCCTCGCCGTCGCACGCGGCGCGATCCACGGCCGCCTCGGCATCGCCGCCCGGCAGTCCGACGCCGACTTCCCCGACCCGCTGGACGGCCCCACCCGGGAGAGGTGGCTGCTCGACGACGGCGCCTCGTTCGTGACCCTGCACCTCGACCGCCGCCTCCGCGGCTGCATCGGCACGCTGACGGCATACCGACCGCTCCTCGACGACGTCCGCGCCAACGCCGTGGCGGCGGCCAGCACGGACCCGCGCTTCCCGCCGGTCGGGCCCGACGAGGCGCCGCACCTCGCCATCGAGGTGTCGGTCCTGTCGGTCCCCGAACCGATCCAGGTCACGTCGGAGCGCGACGCGGTGCTCGCCCTGCGGCCGCGGGTGGACGGGGTGGTCCTCGAGGCAGCTGGTCGTCGCGCGACCTACCTGCCACAGGTGTGGGACCAGCTCACCGACCCCCTGGACTTCCTGCGCAGCCTGCGCGCCAAGGCGGGCCTGCCCCGGGACCACTGGGACGATGGCGTGCGCCTCTCCCGATACAGCGTCACGTCCTTCGAGGAGGAGCCGTGAGCAGCCTCGCCCGCTACTGGCACGCCACCGACGACGGGCGGGTCCGTTGCGTCCTGTGCCCCCGCGAGTGCACGCTGCGCGAGGGGCAACGCGGCTACTGCTTCGTGCGTCGCAACGAGGGCGGCGAGCTGCACCTGACGACCTACGGGCGCTCCAGCGGGTTCTGCCTCGACCCCGTCGAGAAGAAGCCGCTGCGTCACTTCTACCCCGGCACCAGCGTCCTGTCCTTCGGGACCGCGGGGTGCAACCTCGGCTGTCGCTTCTGCCAGAACTGGGACATCTCCACGTCCCGCGAGATGGACCGCCTGCAGGACGACGCCTCCCCCGCACAGATCGCCGACGCGGCCCGCGACTGGCAGGCCGCCTCGGTGGCCTTCACCTACAACGACCCGGTGATCTTCGCGGAGTACGCCATCGACGTCGCGCACGCCTGCCACGAGCGCGGGGTCCGGACGATCGCCGTGACCGCGGGCTACGTCCAGGGCGAGGCACGTCGCGACTTCTTCGCGCCCATGGACGCCGCGAACGTCGACCTCAAGGGCTTCTCCCCCGAGTTCTACCGCGGGGTCACCGGCGCGCGTCTCGACACGGTGCTCGCGACCCTCACCTATCTGGTCCACGAGACCGACGTGTGGGTCGAGCTGACCACGCTGCTCATCCCGGGGCACAACGACAGCGACGACGAGATCGAGCGCATGTGCCGGTGGGTCGTGGCAGAGCTCGGCCCGGACCTGCCGCACCACTTCACGGCCTTCCACCCCGACAACCGGATGCGAAACGTGCCGCGCACTCCGGTCGACACCCTGGAGCGCGCCAGACGCATCGCGACGGACGCCGGCGAGCACTTCGCCTACACCGGCAACGCGCGCAACCCTGAGGGCGACACGACGCGATGTCCCGGATGCGGCTCAGCGGTGATCGAGCGCGCCGGCTACACCATCACGGGCTACCGGCTCGACGAGCAGGGCCGGTGCGAGCGCTGCGGCATCTCTCTCCCGGGCCGGTATGCCGACCAGCCCGGCGACTTCGGCACCCGCCGCATCCCGCTGAGGATCACGCCCGCGGGGCGCTGACACGTCGGGTGCGGCGAGGTGAGGCGGCTGGCTCTCCAGGGCCTTGAGACGGCCCGCTCGTCGTCGGCCCGGGCTCACTAGGCTGTTCGCATGAAGCTCGGCGTGGATCTCGGCACCACTCGCACCATCGTCGCCACGGCCGACCGCGGCAACTATCCGGTCGTCACCTTCTACGACGGAGACGGCGAGGCGCACGAGCACCTGCCGTCGGTGGTCGCGCTGGACGATGACCGGCTCGTGTTCGGCTTCGAGGCGCTGGCGGCCGCTCGAGCCGGGGCACCGCTGACGCGGTCCTTCAAGCGGGTGCTGGCAGCCCCGGACGTGACAGCCGAGACACCCGTCACCGTCGGCACCAGGCAGGTCCCCGTGCTGGAGCTGCTGACGGCATACGCCGCTGCTCTGCGCACGGCCCTGGTCGAGCAGTCGAGCCTGTCCGAAGAGCTGACCGTTGACTCCGAGCTGCAGGCGGCCGTCGGGGTCCCCGCCCACGCTCACGGACCGCAGCGCTTCCTGACGCTGGAGGCCTTCCGGCGGGCGGGCTTCACCGTGGTCGCCATGCTCAACGAGCCCTCGGCCGCGGGGTTCGAGTTCACGCACCGCAGACGCCGGGAGATCACCCGCAACCGCACCCGCGTCGTCGTCTACGACCTCGGCGGCGGGACCTTCGACGCCTCGGTGGTCGACGTCGCGGGCACCCACCACGAGGTGCTCGGGACGGTGGGTCTCAACCACGTGGGTGGCGACGACTTCGACCTGCTCCTGGCCGACCTGGCCGCCGAGTCGATCCACCAGCGGGTGGACGACCTCTCGGCCCCCGACCGCGACGACCTCCTGGAGCAGGCCAGAGAGCTCAAGGAGCACCTGTCACCCCAGACCCGGCGCCTGACCCTCGAGGTCGCCGGGACCGAGGTCGGTGTCCCTGTCACCGCGTTCTACGGCCGTGCCACACCGCTCGTTGAGCAGACGGTGGACGCCATGGGCCCGCTGATGGGAGACGCCGACGACCACGTCGACGAGCTGCACGACGTGGCCGGCATCTATCTCGTCGGGGGTGCGAGCGGCCTGCCTCTCGTCCCGCGGCTGCTCAAGGAAAGGTTCGGTCGGCGAGTTCACCGCTCACCGCTGCCCGCGGCGTCCACCGCCATCGGGTTGGCCATCGCGACCGACGACGACGCGGGCTACTCGCTCCGGGACCGGCTGTCGCGCGGTTTCGGCGTCTTCCGAGAGCTGCGCGACGGGGAGGCCGTCGGCTTCGACCCCATCCTCGGGCGCACCGACGTCCTCGAACCGAGCGGCTGCCGCACGGCCACCCGTCGATATCGCGCGGCCCACGACGTCGGGTGGTACCGCTACGTCGAGCACACCGACCTCGACGAGCACGGTGGCCCCACCGGAGATCTCGTCCCTTTCGCCGAGGTTCTCTTCCCCTTCGACCCCGTCCTGCGCGACGGCCGTGACCTGACCCGCGTCCCCGTGCAGCGTCGGGACGACGGCCCGCTGGTCGAGGAGCGCTACACCCTGGACGAGCACGGGATCGTGCAGGTGCGCATCACCGACCTCGACAGTGGCTACAGCCAGGTCCACGCCCTGCGCGCGGACGGGTAGGTCCGGCCGTGGTGGACGGATCGAGTGCTGGTGATCGCACGGGGGACCCCGGCCACCCCGGCCACCCGGATTACACCGAGTACGACACCCGGCTCGCGGCCTACTGCGTGATCGTCGACGATGAGGGCCGCCTCCTGCTCGCGCTCTGGAACGAAGGGACGCGCCCGATGTGGACGCTGCCCGGAGGCGGGGTCGAGCTGCACGAGACGGTGGCCGAGGCGTCCGTGCGCGAGGCCGCGGAAGAGACCGGGCTCGAGGTCGAGCTCGGTCCCCTCCTGGCCGTGGACACCCGCGTCATCCCCGCCGAGCAGCGGTGGAGCGGATCCGGTCGCCCGCTCAGAGCGGTGCGGGTCCTGCACGAGGCCACGGTCGTCGGTGGCATCCTCACCAACGAGGTCGCGGGCACCACGGACGAGGCCCGGTGGTTCCCCATGGCCGAGGTGCACGCCCTCGACCACGTCTCGCTGGTCGACGTCGCCCTGGCACACCTAGCAGGCCCACCACAGCGGCGTGCGGGCGCCTGAACCTCCGCGCAGCTGAACCTAGGGGCACCTGAACCTAGGGGCACCTGAACCTCGGTGCAGCTGAACCTCGGTGCGAATTGGGCGCCTGATCCTCTCGATCGCTCGCCGTACATGCCTCAGGGCGGCTGGGCGTCACTTCAGACGCTTGAGCACCGCCTTGGCGACGCTCTCCGCGCTCTGGGGGTTCTGCCCCGTGATGAGGTTCTTGTCGCGCGCCACGTTGTCCTTGAAGGGCAGCAGCGCCTTGGAGTACTTGGCTCCCAGCGCCTTGAGCTCCTCGTCCAGGCGGAAGGGCACGGCATCCTGGCGCTTGGCCAGCTTCTCCTCGGGCCAGGAGAAGCCCGTCACCTTGCGTCCCTTGATGACGGGTGCGCCGTCCTCGCGACGGGCGCCGAGCAGTCCGGCAGGGCCGTGGCACACCGCAGAGACGACCTTGCCCTGGGCGTCGAGATCGGCGACCAGGGCGCCGAGTGCTTCGCTGGTCGGGAAGTCGAACATCACGCCGTGGCCGCCGGTCAGGTAGATGGCGTCGAACTCGTCCGCCGTGAGGTCCTCGACCCGGACGGTGTCGTCCAGCAGGGACATGAAGGCCGGGTCGGCGTAGCGCACACCGGTGCCCCCGCTCTTGAGCATCATCGTGGACAGGCTCTCGGGGTCGAGCGGCACGGCCCCTCCGTCGATGCTCGCGATGGTCACCTCGTGGCCGGCGTCGGTGACGACGTCGTAGAAGTGGGTCAGCTCCCCCAGCCACAGCCCGGTGCGGTAGCCGGCAGAGGTGTAGCGGGGGGTGCTCGTGACGACGATCAGGATGCGCTTGGGGGTGCGTGTCATGCGGCTCGGCATACCCACGATGGTCACGAGGCAGTCCCGGGGCCGGCGTCCGGCGCCTCCGGGGAGCCCTCGCCACGGGTGTGCCCCGATGGCGCCTCGTAGGGCGCCTCCGCCACCGGCTCCCGGGTCTGCGCTAGGTGGCTGTTGTTCTCCGGGGTCGACGCCAGGTGGCTGTCGTCGCCGGTCAGCGCCGCCAGGATCCGCCGTTGCGTGGCCGCCTCGGCCCCTCGCCCCTGACGCTCGAGCGTGCGGGCGAGCAGCAGCCGGACGTAGTCGTCCGTCGGGGCTCGGCCGACGAGCTCGGTGAGCTGCTCCTCGGCCCGACCGAGCTGGGCCGAGTGGTAGTAGGCGCGGACGAGGAGGAGTCGGACGGCGACGTTGTCGGGCTCGGAATCCAGCAGGTCGGACAGCGAGTGGGCGGCCGAGGTGTACTTCTTCTCCTCGAACAGGTGCTCGGCCATCGACAGCTGCAGGTAGCGCAGGTCCTCCACGGGTGCTCCTTCGGTCAGGACGATGTCGGCCTAACACGTCTGCGGCGCATGGCATTCCCCCGCCCACCAGTTGCGCTGCGCCAGGCGCCAGAGGCGGCACGGCTGCGTCGATCCCGCCCGGACCTCGAGGCAGTGACCGACCGACGCGATCGGGCCGTCCCAGGACACGGCGAGCGCTCGTGGCTCCACCTCGTAGGCCCGCAGCTGCAGCTCGCAGTCGCACGACGCCCCGCGCGCACCGAGCCGACGCTCGAGACGGCTGGCGCGCGGCGCCCGCTGCTCGCGCCACGTCTCGACCCACCGCCACGACCCGTCGCAGTCGAACCGCTGCACCATGCGTCCCACGTAGCACACGACGCACTCGTGCGGGTGCGCGCCCATCAGCTCGCGCACGACCTCCGTCGGGTCGATGTCCGCCACCGTCATCTGGGGTCTCCTCCCTCGCCGGGCCCAGTCTGGCGGGCGAGGGGCGGGCCGTCGGACGATCGGCGGCCGCCTGTGGACGACGGTCGCGGAGACGAGACGACCTGTGGACAAGTCGTCGTTCAGACGCGGACCACGGCCACCGGTGCGTGCGAGGCCTGCAGGACCTGCCGGCTGGTCGACCCGAGCAGCATGCCCGCGAAGCCACCCCGCCCGCGGCTGCCCACGACGACCATAGAGGCGCTGCGGGACTCCTCCGCGAGCGCCTTGACCGACGAGCCGCGGCGGATGCGGGCTTCGACGACCACGTCCGGGTGCTGCTCGCGGCCGTGCTGGAGCACGTGCTCCACCAGCTCGGTGTGACGCCGGGTCATCTCGTCGTGCGCGGAGGAGCCCTGCTCCGTCGGGACGACGCCGCCCTCGAACTCCATCGTCCAGGCCCGGACGGCCACCAGCGGCACACCTCGACCGTCGGCCTCACCGAAGGCGAACGCCGCGGCCCGGTGCCCCTCGGCCGAGTCGTCGACGCCGAGCACCACCGGCCCGTCCGCCGGGGCTCCGGCCGCACGGTCGGGGACGACGACCACGGGACAGTGCGCGTGCGCAGCGACAGCGCCCGAGACGCTGCCGAGCAGCAGCCCCTCCCATCCGCCCGCCCCACGGCTTCCCGTGACCACGAGCTGCGCGTGCCGGGACGCCTCGATCAGCGCCGCCGAGGGGCTGCCCCAGACGGCCTGGCTCGTCACCTCGAGGTCGGGGTGGGCCACGCGCACGGCAGCCTGGGCCTCGTCCAGGACCCGCTCGGTGCCCTGCTGGACGAGCTCCTCGAGCCCGTAGGACCACCCCAGCTCGTGCGGCGCTGGCTGCGCGACCTCTTGGGCCATCACGAGCAGCAGTCCCGCTTTGCGTCCCTCAGCCTCGCGAGCCGCCCACTCCAGGGCCGGGCGCGCGAGCGCTGAGCCGTCGACCCCGACGACGATGAGGTCGGTGGGGATGGTGTCGTGGGTCATGACAGGCTCCTTCGCTCGTCGGCGGAGCCCGCGTCGTGGGGTCACTCGGCGTCCGGTCGCACCTGCGCCCGGCGAGGCTCCTCACCTGACTCGATGTTAGCGATGGGGGTCCCCACCTCGACGGTGCGCCCCACCGTGCAGAGCCGGTCGTGCGACATACGGATCGCGTCAGGGAGCACCCGGCGGGCCGCGTCGCCCTCCGCTCCCTCCGGGAAGGTGACCTGCCAGGTGATCGTCAGGCCCTCGAGGCGCGACTCGCCGTCGACCTTGACCTTGTCGCCACCCACCTCCACCGAGAACCCCGCAGGCTCGGCACGCCGCGAGGTGAGGTGGTCGACGTCGACCATCGAGCAGCCTCCGATCGCGGCCAGCAGGGCCTCGACGGGGGTGAACGCCGCGTCCTCGCCGGTGCCTAGCTCGAGCGTCCCGCCGCGAGCGTTGGTGGCGGCATACCGCCCAAGGCTGGTCCGCTCGAGCTGGACGGAACGGCGGTGGTCAGGCTGCTGGGAGGTCGTCATGACCGCTAGCCTGCCACCGTGAGCAACGACACCGGTAGCCCCACCGTCCGCCCCGTCCCCGAGGGCCGACTCGTCCTGATCCGTCACGGCGAGACGGAGTGGTCCAAGGCCATGAAGCACACCGGCACCACCGACCTGGACCTCACCGAGCACGGCGAGGAGGCGGCGCGCCGCACCGCTCCCCTGCTCGAGGAGTTCGACTTCGCACTGGTCCTGTCGTCACCCATGCGGCGAGCGCGACGCACCGCCGAGCTCGTGGGTCTGCCCGAGCCCGCGATCGACCCCAACCTCGTGGAGTGGGACTACGGCGGCTACGAGGGCCGCACGACGGCCGAGATCCGCGAGGAGCTCGGCTACGACTGGACGGTCTGGCAGGACGGGGTCGCCGCCGGCGACAGCCCCGGCGAGTCGATCGAGCAGGTCGCCGCCCGGGCGCGCGCGGTCATCGACCGCGTGATGCCCGTCCTCAAGGAGGGCAAGGACGTCGTGCTGGTCGGGCACGGCCACACCACTCGGATCCTCACCAGCGTGTGGCTGCGCACCGAGCCGAGGTTCGGAGCCCAGCTGGAGCTGCACGCCGGGTCGATCAGCGTGCTGGGCTACGAGCGGGCCTTCCCCTCGATCCAGCGCTGGAACCAGCCCGCACCGCGCTGATCAGCGCGGCAGCGACCACGTGTGCACGGGCTCACCCTCGTGCATGTTGTCGACGTAGCGGTGCAGCATCCGCCGCAGGGCCTCGTCGCGGTTGGCGCCCCGGTCCTGCAGCCGGTCCACGCAGCGCACCTGCCAGGCCGCGCCGTTCATCTCGGCCTTGCACCGCTCCTCGATGATGCCGAGGTAGCGGTCGCGCACGGCTGTCGCCACCCCCCACGACTCCAGTCCCGAGTCGGCCAACGGCAGCAGCTGGCGCAGGACCAGCTCGTCCACGGGGACGTCACCGCGACCCGGCCAGTAGAGGTTGGCGTTGAAGCCTCGGCGGGCACCGGCGAAGAAGTTCTCCTTGGCCGAGGCGAAGCTCATCTTGGACCACAGCGGCCGCTCCATGCTGACGAGAGCGTTGACGAGGCCGTAGTAGAAGGCCGCGTTGGCCATCGTGTCGGCCACGGTGGGGCCGGCCGGCAGGACGCGGTTCTCCACCCGCAGGTGCGGCTTGCCGTTCACGGTGTCGTAGATGGGGCGGTTCCAGCGATAGACGGTGCCGTTGTGCAGCTTGAGCTCGGACAGCTCGGGAGCCGTGCCCGACTCCATCACACCCACCGGGTCCTCCTCGCTGACCTCGGGGATGAGCGCGGGGAAGTAGCGGACGTTCTCCTCGAACAGGTCGAAGATCGAGGTCACCCACCGCTCACCGAACCACACTCTCGGCCGCACCCCCTGGTTGCGCAGCTCGATCGGGCGGGTGTCCGTGGCCTGGTGGAACAGCTGGATCCGCGTCTCTGCCCAGAGCTGGGAGCCGAAGAGGTATGGCGAGTTGGCCCCCACCGCCATCTGCACCCCCGCGATGGCCTGCGCGGCGTTCCAGAAGTTCGCGAAGTCCGCGGGCGCGACCTGCAGGTGGCACTGCACCGACGTGCAGGCGGCCTCGGGAGCGATCGTGTCCACGAAGGTGGCCACCCGCTCGCCGCCCCGTCCCTCCATGTCCAGGAGCAGGTCCTCGCCCCGCGCCTCCATGATCGCGTCGTTGAGCCCGAGGTAGCGCGGCGTCGGCGTCAGCGCGTCACGCCCCAGGTGCTCCTTGGTCAGCGTGGGCAGGATGCCGATGGTGACGATGTCCGTGTCACCGGTCTTGTCCCGGGCCGCGCGCAGGTGCTCGCGCAGCGTCTGCTCCAGCGCGTGGAGGCGATCGCCCGCGAGCGGCTCCGGCTCGACGTTGAGCTCGATGTTGAAGCGCGCGAGCTCGCTCTGGAAGAAGGGGTCGTCGATGGCCTCGAGAACCGCCTCGTTGGTCATGCTGGGTCGCAGGTCCTGGTCGACGAGGTTCATCTCGATCTCCAGTCCTGCCATCGGCTCGCTGGTCTCGAAGTCCTGCTGCCCGAGCATGCGCTCCAGCACGTCCAGGCACTGCTGGACCTTTTCTCGATAACGTTGACGCAGCTCGCGGGCGTTCAGCCCGGCGGAGATCTCTTGACCCATGCGGACTAGCGCACCACATGCGGGGCCGCGGCGCGCACCATGACCGGTCCGCGGCGCGTCCGGTCTGCGATCTGCCGCTCGAGGGCGCGTCCCCGAGGGTCTGTCGGTGGTCGCTCCTAGGGTGTCGACCATGCGGATGCTCCACACCTCGGACTGGCACCTGGGCCGTTCCTTCCACCAGGTCGGGCTGCTGCCTGCCCAGGAGCAGTTCCTCGACCACCTTGTGGAGGTGGTGCGCTCGGAGGGCGTCGACGTCGTGGCGATCGCGGGCGACGTCTACGACCGGGCGCTGCCGGCCCCGCAGACCGTGTCGCTGCTCTCGGAGGCCCTGCGCCGCATCACCGACGCGGGGGCCCAGGTGGTGCTGGCGAGCGGCAACCACGACTCCGCGGTGCGGCTCGGCTTCGGTGGCCCGCTGCTCGAGCGGGCGGGGGTCCACCTGCGCACGTCGGTCGCCGACCTGTCGCGGCCCATCACGATCGGCGCCACCCGCATCTATGCCCTGCCCTACCTCGAGCCGTCGGTGGTGGCGGACGAGCTCGACGGCGCCGAGCGGTCCCACCACGGGGTCATCGAGCGGGCGCTGGCTCGGGTGACGGCCGACGCCGAGCGGCACCAAGGGCCGGTGGTGGTGCTGGCGCACGCCTTCGTCACCGGGGGCGAGGCGAGCGACAGCGAGCGGGACATCAGCGTGGGCGGGGTGGGCGACGTACCCCTCTCCCTGTTCCGCGAGGCCGACTACGTGGGCCTCGGGCACCTGCACGGCGCCCAGACGCTCGACGAGCGGGTGCGCTACTCCGGGTCCCCCGTCGCCATGAGCTTCTCCGAGGCTCGGCACACCAAGTCGTCGTGGCTGGTGGACCTCGGCGACGCGCGCTCCGGCGACGTCCGGACCGAGCGGATCGAGGCCCCCGTCCACACGCCTCTGGCGGTCCTGCGAGGCGACCTCGAGGACCTGCTGCGCGACCCGGCGCACCAGGCCGCCGAGTCCGCCTACTGCCAGGTCACGCTGACCGACGCGGTCCGTCCGCTCGATGCCATCGACAAGGTCCGCCGACGCTTCCCCCACACCTTGTCCCTGCAGCTCGACCCCCAGGGGATCGAGCCGTCGCAGAGCCGGTCGTATGCCGCCCGCATCCGCGTCGCGTCCGACCCCGAGCTGGTGGACGGCTTCCTGGAGCACGTCCGCGGCGGGGCGACCCCCAGTGCCGAGGAGCACGCCGTGGTCGTCGAGGCTCTCGAGGCCGTCCGCGTCGCCTCCAGCGGGGAGGGATCGACGTGAAGCTGCACCACCTGCGGGTCACCGCCTTCGGCCCCTTCGCCGGCACGGTCGAGGTCGACCTCGACGAGCTCGGCGCGGCCGGGCTGTTCCTCATCAACGGCCCGACCGGCGCAGGCAAGACCAGCCTGCTCGACGCCGTGTGCTTCGCCCTCTACGGCGACGTCCCGGGCGCCCGGCAGAAGGGGTCCCTGCGCTCAGACCATGCGGCTGCCGAGGCGGTCCCCGAGGTCGAGCTCGAGTGGTCGGTGGGCTCCCGGCGGTTCCGGACCACCCGCTCCCCGGAGTACGAACGCCCCAAGAAGCGCGGCACCGGAACGACGAGGCAGCAGCACAAGGTCGTCATGGTCGAGCGCGTCGAGGGCAGCTGGATCGACCGTGGGTCCGGTCGCGCCGACGAGGTCGGCGGGATCGTCCGCGAGGTGGTGGGCCTGGGCCTCGAGCAGTTCGCCACGGTCGTCCTGCTCCCCCAGGGCGAGTTCGCCCGCTTCCTGCGGGCCTCGACGGACGAGCGTGCCGCGATCCTGCAGCGACTGTTCGACACCACGCGGTTCGAGCAGGTGCAGCGTTGGCTGGAGGCCCGGCGCCGCGAGGTGGAGGCCGAGGTCAAGGAGGCGCGTGCGCGTCTCACGAGCACGCTCACCCGCGTCAACGACGCCGCGGGCCAGGCGCTGGCCGTTGCACCAGCGCCCGCATCGAGCAACGCCGTCCACGACCCCACCCAGCCCGAGAAGTCACCCCACGACGACCGGCGGCAGCCCGTGGGCGCGGACCTCGCGCACGGGCAGGCGACGAGCCCGACGCCCGAGGCGACGGATGCCGTGGAGGACCTGCTCGTGGACACCACGGCGTCCGACGCTGACGCCATCAGGCAGGCACTCACGACGCTCCGCGCCCGGGTCGAGAGCGTGGTCGCCGCGCTCGGCGCTGCGGCCGCCGACGCGGACGCGGCCCGCCGAGGCGCCGCGAGCGCCGACGAGACCGGGCGCCGGGTGCACGCCCTGCGCGCCAAGGCGGCGACGGCCACAGCCACGCTCGCCGGCCTCGAGGCGCAGGCCGACGACATCCGGTCGGTGCGGGAGCAGGTTGGTCGCGCGGCGGCGGCGGCCGAGCTCATCGCCTACGTCACCACCGCCTCCCAGCGGTCTGCGGCCGCGGTCGAGGCGGCGGCCGCTCATGGTCAGGCGGTCGAGGCCCTCCCCGCGGGACTGGGCTCGGGCCTCGGCCTGCGGCCACGGGCTGCACCTGACGACGCGGGTCTCGACGTACAGCCGGGAGGCGCCGAACAGCCCGACCAGCCCGACCAGCTCGACCAGCTCGACCAGCCCGACCAGCTCGACCAGCTCGACGAGCAGGTGCTGCGGGACGTCACCCGCCGCGTCGACGCTGCGGCGGACCTCGCCACCCGCATCGCGGTCCAGGTGTCCCACGCGGACAGCGCTCGGGAGGAGGCCGAGACCAGCGCGGCAGCCGTCACCGGGCACGCCGCCGCGGTGGCGGAGTCACGGACGCGCCTGGAGCGCGCCCAGGGCACCCGGACCGAGCAGGCCGAGGCCATGGCTGCGCTGACCGCGACGGCAGAGGGAGCGGAGTCGGCCCGGCTCAAGGTCGAGCGGCTTCGAGACGCGGCGGCGCGCATCAAGACGCTGACCGCGGACGAGGGACGGGTTGACGCGCACGCGCGCGCTGCCGCGTCCGCTGCGGCGGAGCGCAGTGCCCGGCAGGAGGACGCCGCCCGGCTCCACCGCCGACGCGCCGACGGCCTGGCGGCCGAGCTGGCGCTCGGCCTCGAGACGGACGAGCCCTGCCCGGTGTGCGGGGCGACCGAGCATCCGGACCCTGCCACGGGCGAGGCCGGCGACCTGGTCACGTCCGAGGACGTGGAGGCCGCCGAGGCGGTCCTCGCCCAGGCCCGGTCCGCGGAGGTCGAGGCGGTGTCCGCGCTCGAGTCCGCTCGCGCCACCCGGGCCGCGCACGCCGACGAGCTGCGCGACCGGCTCGCCACGCTCGACGACCTGCCGGCGGAGGAGGTCGCGCCGGCCCTGGCCACGGCCCAGGCGCATCACACCGCGGCGCAGCGGGCCGCTGCCGCTCTGGTCAAGGCTGAGGCGCGCCTGCACGAGGCGGACCTCGACATCGAGCGCCGGCGGACCGCGCTCGGCGCCGCTTCCGAGCAGCTGGCGGCGGCCCGCTCACGCGTCGAGCTGGCCCGCAGCCGCAGCGAGGCCGAGCGCGCCGAGGCCTGGAGGCTGCTCGACGAGCTCGGTGAGGAGGAGACCCTGCAGCTCGTGCTCCCCCCGGCCGACTCCCCGCAGCGGTCCTCGGTCCCGCGTGCGTCACTGGTCCGTGAGCTCCTCACGAGCGTTCGCTCTGCGGTCGAGTCACTGGGAGTGCTGCACGAGACCCGCTCCGCCCACGCACGGGCTCGACGCGACCTGCTCCGAGCCGAGGAGACCCTGGCCGAGAGCCTGCAGGGCTCAGACTTCGAGGACGCGCAGGAGGTGCGAGCGGCCGCGCTGCCCACCGAGCAGCGGCGCCGGCTCGAGACCACCCTGGCGCGCCACGACCAGGCCCTCCTGCAGGCACGCGCCGTCCTCGACGACCCCGAGGTGGCCGACGCGATGGCCACCGACACCCCTGACCTGGAGGCCCTGGCGATCAGGGTGGAGCGCGCCAGGGCGGCTGCGCGCGAAGCGACCGGCTCCGCGCGGGTCGCGGAGGACGCCGGCGCGCTCCTCGCCCGGCACACCGCCGAGGTGCTCGGCCTCCTCGAGTCGCTGGCTCCTGCCGTGCGTCGTGCCGACACCATCCGTGAGGTCGCGGACACGGTGGCCGGGACCGGTGCCAACAACCTGCGCCGGATGAGCCTGCCCACCTACGTGCTGGCGGCCCGTCTCGAGGAGGTCGTCGTGCTGGCCAACGAGCGGCTCGCCGTGATGACCGACGGCCGCTACGAGCTGCGCCACTCCGACCGGCTGGCGGCGCGCGGTGCTCGCAGCGGGCTGGGTCTGGAGGTCGTCGACGCCTGGAGCGGCAAGGCACGCGACACGACGACGCTGTCCGGCGGTGAGACCTTCATGGCTTCCCTGGCGCTCGCGCTCGGGCTGGGCGACGCAGTACGGGCCGAGGCCGGCGGTGTCGACCTGGACACACTGTTCGTCGACGAGGGGTTCGGCACGCTCGACGAGGCGGCTCTGGAGCACGTGATGGAGGTCCTCGACGGCCTCCGAGCAGGCGGTCGCAGCGTCGGCATCATCAGCCACGTCGCCGAGCTCAGGCAGCGAATTCCAGCCCAGGTCAGGCTGATCCGGACCCAGAACGGCTCCTCCCTCGAGGTCCGCGCCCTGCCGGAGGCCGTGTGACTCGCCTCGTGTGCCCCTGGGATCACGCCTTCCGCCGCGGCGAGACCCGACGTCAGACGGGCCATCGGTGGAACAGAGCCCTCACCCACGGAGCCTGACCTCGATCCACGGATGACGGCCGAGGTCGTCCGACGACAGGTCCCCCACCGCGACGTAGGCAGGGTCCGGCAGGAACCGCACGCTCGTCCCCGTCCCCTCACCGGGGGACGGCGTGACGTCCTCCAAGATCGTCGTCGGCACACCGTGCTCGTAGCGCTGCGACCAGGCGCCCTCCTCCCGGCGGTTGGTGTGCACGAGCCAGCGCGAGACGGCGGCTACGGACGACATCCCCGCCCTCGGTCGACCGTCCGCGAACCGTGGCGCGGACCCGGGATCGGCGAAGCGCACATCCTGCGTCGCCATCACGGGCTTGCGCACGATCCTCCCGGCGTCGTCGCGGCGGGTGTCCGTCCCCCGTCCGTCGTCACGGATCTCCACGGACCCGTCCGGGTGCAGCGTGACGACAGCCAGTCCCTGGCGAACCAGCTCCTCGGCCTCGTCGTTCGCGTAGGCCAGCACCTCCAGCACCAGGTGGCGCAGGCTGACGCCCCCGAGCGCCCGTGCACGGGAACGCAGCTCGGCGAGATGCCCGTGGTCGACCGAGGTGCCCCAGTCGTGCGTCGTCGTCCGCCAGTCATGGACCGGACGACCGAACCTCGCCGTGAGGTGCCAGACCTGCTTGAGGCTCTGCGGATGGTGCAGTCCCGTGCGCGCGGCCTCCCCGATGATGGCGGCATCGAGCAGCCCGTCCCGCGCTACCGCCACTCCCACCTCGTACGCGCCAGGGTCGCGGTAGTGCCGACGCCGCCCGAGCTCCTCGACCATCAGCACCCGGCCCTCGTGCCACTCGACCGGCACCCCCAGCGCGCCGGCTGCTTCCTCGGCCTCGGTTCCCCGGTATGACGGATCCAGCACCACCGCCTCGACGTCGTCCGGGATCGCGACGACGCCGTGGACGTGGGCCTCCACGTAGTCGTCCAGCAAGCCGCCCTGCTCGGCCTCCTCCCGCTCGGAGGTGCACGCCGCCGCAGCGAGGTCGAAAGCGTCCGACAGACGCAGCAGGTCGAAGCGACGGGCCGTCCCGAAGTCCGCCGGTTCGCGGAACGAGTCCGGGAAGCAGAAGGTCGTCCGGTCCAGGACAGGCTCGGCCAGGCGCAGGTGGGACGACCCGAAGCGCACCGCTCCCCCGACCCCGCGGCGACGGTGGTTCAGCGCGCCGTACCGAGGCCGCTCCGAGAAGGGCGCGTCGTCATACGCACCCCCGAACATCCTTGTCTCCCAACGGAACCGATCACCACCAGGATGTGCGGTGAGGCCGCCGTTGCTGGTGCCCGTCTCGAACTGGCTTCGATAGATGCCGTCACGAGCGAGGCGGTCCATGACCGTGTCGCCGCGGGGTCCCCGGTCCGGGTGGAAGTTCACGGTGACGCGCAGCGAGCGGTCCAGAGCCCCACCTCTGCTCAGGCCGTCCACGTGCGCCACCGCGGACCGCGCCCAGCGGCTTGCCTCCGTCACCGCCTTCGCTCCGCGTGGGCACCGCGCTCGTGGGACGTCATACGACGACCCTAGCCAGCCCGCTCACCCGGCGTCACCGGCGTCACCGGCGTCACCGGGGCAGCCGGTTCCTGGGCGCGGGCCTGCAGCCAGGCCTTGACCTGCGCGACGTACTCGTCGAACTGCGACGCGGCCTGGGGAACGGCCCTCGCCACCAGGTCCAGGTCGACCTGCACGTACTCGTGGATGACGATGTCGCGCAGGCCGACGCTGGGGCCGAGACGTCTCGCCAGCTCGTCAGTGATCAGTCCAGCGCGCGCAGCCTGGCGGAAGGACGAGCGGTAATCCGTGGGCTCAGCGATCCCCGCGACGGCCACGACGTGCGAGTTGACGTCGCTGGCCAGGTCGACCAGCTGAGACAGAGCGCGCTCCACGGCCAGGCGCAGCACGAGGTCGTCCCGCAGCTGCGCCCCGCTGACCTCCCCCTGGCGGGCCAGCAGGTCCACCAGCTCACGGATGGCGGTCAGCCGTCGTACGACCACCTGGTCGTCGAGGTCGCGAGGGGGCATCAGAGCCGCTCCAGGGCGCGATCGCGCATCCACTGCGTGTCCCGATAGGCGCCGACGGCCGCCAGGTGCTGCTCGGCGTAGAGGTGTGGCTCCGCCTCGTGCAGCAGCTCCCCCCGCTGGAGGGCGGCCAGCCGCGCGACCGGGTCGGCTCGGCCCAGGTCCATCAGGTCCAGGTGGTCGCCCGGCACGAGCTCGTGGAACCGGTTAACCAGGGTGAGCTCGTCCGACGCCGGCTCACCGAGCACGGCGTAGGCCAGGTCGACGTCGCGGGCCCGGTCAGGGCGCGTCAGCACGGATCCATGGACCACGAGGAGCGCCACCCCGATCTCCAGGCAGGCGCTCGCCAGGCTGCCGTCGTCGGCGACGCGTCGCAGCCGGGCGAGGCTGTCCTGGACCGTGATCACGATCCCCACGATAGCCGGGAGCGTGCCTGGGTTGCCGAGGCAATGTGCTTGTCACGCGCGTCCGTCGCCACGCACAGTGGGCTCGTGTCCGCCCCCGACTTCACCCGCAAGCCCGTCCTGGACGGTCGACTCGTGCGGTTCGTCCCCGCGACCCGCGACAGCGTCGATCACCTGTGGCCCCTGCTCGCCGACCCCGAGGTCGGTCGGCTCACCGGGTCCGTCCACTCAGGCGCTCCCGACCAGCCACACCGGTTCACCCGGGACCGGCTCGAGGACATCTATGACGCCTGGTCGACGGCCGACGACCGCACGGTATGGGTGATCGAGGAGCGTGAGACGGGACGCGTCGTGGGCGAGTCGGTGCTCAACGACGTCGACGTCGAGAACCTGTCGTGCGGCTTCCGGATCTGGATCTCCGGTGCGACCGGCCGGGGCCTGGGGACCGAGGCCACGTGGCTGACGGTGCGCCACGCCTTCGAGGAGCAGCACCTGCACCGGGTCGCCCTCGAGGTCTACGCGTTCAACCCGCGCGCCCGTCACGTCTACGACACGGTGGGGTTCCGGCACGAGGGCACCCTGCGTGACGCCCTCCGGTTCGACGACGGCTGGGTCGACGCCCACGTCATGGCCATGACCGCAGCTGACTGGGCGTCCCTCGGCGACGGGCCGGGACAGGCTCGGTGAGCACGACGGGCGGTACCTGCGGGTAGCACGAGGTGGCCCCCGGATGGGTCTAGCGTGGCTGATGACGGCACCCGCGCCGCCCGCACCCGAGGTCTACCGAAAGTGGGTCCCTCCATGACCGCAGCCCCGTCCCTGACCACCCAGGCCGACACCGGGACGCTGGCGCGAGGCGATCACCGCCCCCGGCCGGTGATCATCCAGGGCGGCATGGGCGTGGCGGTGTCCGGCTGGCGGCTGGCTCGCACGATCTCCACCAACGGTCACCTAGGTGTGGTCTCCGGAACGGCTCTGGACGCGGTCCTGGCTCGGATCCTGCAGGACGGTGACCCGGGCGGGCACTACCGACGGGCGCTGGCGCACTTCCCCAACCTCCCCGTCGCCCAGCGCGTGCTCGACACCTACTTCATCGATGGTGGGCGACCCGACGACGCCCCCTATCGCCCGGTCCCCAAGCTGACGCTGTCGACCAGCCGCGAGGGGCAGGAGCTCGCCGTCGTCGCCAACTTCGCGGAGGTCTGGCTGGCCAAGGAGGGCCACGACGGGGTCGTGGGCGTCAACCTGCTGGAGAAGATCCAGATGGCCACGCCGACCGCGGTGCTCGGAGCCATGCTCGCGGGGGTGGACTACGTCCTCATGGGTGCCGGCATCCCCCGCGAGATCCCGGCGCTGCTGCGCGCGCTCGCTGCCGGGCAGGTCGGTCGGATCACCGCTGATGTCGTGGGGGCCAGCACCACGCGGTCGATCGAGGTCGATCCGGTGGACCTGGTCGGACCCGAGATGCCCACCCTCACCCGACCCGACTTCCTCGCCATCATCTCGATCAACCAGCTCGCGTCCTACCTGCACCGTGACCCCGAGATCCGCCCCGACGGCTTCGTCGTCGAGCGGCCCCCTGCCGGAGGCCACTCCGCCCCTCCCCGCGGCAGGCTGCAGCTCGACGAGACGGGCGACCCGGTGTACGGCCCCCGGGACGAGGCCGACCTCGCCAAGCTGACCCAGTTCGGGCTGCCCTTCTGGGTGGCCGGCGCAGCAGCGACCCCGGCGCACCTCGCCACGGCGATCCGGTCCGGAGCGGTGGGCGTCCAGGTGGGGACGTTGTTCGCGCTCAGCCTGGACTCCGGCCTCAGCGACGACAATCGCAACCAGCTGCTGGCGCGCCTGCGCGATGGCGACCTGACCGTGCGCAACGACCCGCGTGCCAGCCCCACCGGGTTCCCGTTCAAGGTGGCGGTGCTCCCCGGCACGGCCAGCGATGCCGACGTCTATGCCGCTCGCCCGCGCCTGTGCGACCTGTCCTACCTGCGCCAGCCCTACGAGCGATCGGACGGCAAGGTCGGATACCGGTGCCCGGCGGAGCCGGTGCACATGCACCTGCGCAAGGGCGGCAGCCTGGCGGACACCGTCGGACGGCAGTGCCTGTGCAACGGGCTGATGGCCGACATCGGCCTGGGGCAGCACCGCACCGACGGGTATGCCGAGGTGCCGCTCGTCACCCTCGGCCAGGACCTCACCGGGGCCGTCGAGCTCATCGCGCGTCACCCGCAGGGATGGACCGCGCGCCAGGCGCTGACGTACCTCCAGGAGTCGCTGGCCTAGGTCGACGCCGGGTGCCCCAGGCATCTGCCGGTGGAGATCCCACCGAGTCTCGCCGCGGCGAGGTGGCTGGCTCAGGCGAGCGTCTGCGTGATGCACGCGATGCCCGGCCCCTGCTCCACCCTGGCGAGGGCCCCGTTGACGAGCGGCAGGTAGGGGGCCCAGTGTCCGCACTCGACGTCCGCGACGATGGGGATCTCGAGCATCCCAGGGCGTCGACCACCGCCTCGTGCTGCGTGAGGGTCTCCCCCGGTGGCGCATAGGTGCGTCCGACCAGGACGGCGCGGGCGTGGTCGAACACCCCGTTGAGCCGCATCCCGTGCAGGTTGCGGCAGATCGCCGGGGCGTCGTCTCCGGCCGCCTCCACGTAGACGAGGAGGCCGTCTCCCAGCTCCGCGAGCGGGCTCGTGTCGAGATATCTGGTGCCGGCCAGGTTGGCCAGCGTCTCGATGCAGCCCCCGACGAGCCGACCGGTGACGTCGACCTCCCCGCCCAGGGAGTCCAGCCGCGTCCACGATCCGGGGACGTCGAGCAGGTACTCGTCGACGCCCGGATGCTCGACGTAGTCGACGAATCCCCGTCGGTGCCGACCCGGCGGCGTCTGGACGACGGTGGCCCCCTGGCCGAGGGTGACGATGTCCAGCCACGACACGAGGCCCTCGGGAGTGAGGTAGGGGGTGTCCATGAGGTTGTTGCCGTGGATGGTCGCCCAACCCGCGACCAGCGTCAGCGGGGTGATGAGCGTGGCGATGTCGGAGAACCCCACGACCCACGTCGGCTCCGCCCGGCCGATCTGCTCCCAGTCCAGCAGGCCGATCAGGTCGATCGCCGTCTCACCGCCCCACGGGGGCACCACGGCCCGGATCGACGGGTCCAGCAGCATGCCTTGCAGCTCGGCAGCCCGTTCGGCGGCGGGCGCGCTGAGGTGGCCCGAGCCGTCCATGCAGTCACCGACGACGACCTGGTAGCCCCGGTCACGCACCGTCGCCAGGGCGACGTCGAGGCGCGCCTGCAGCGCCCCCGACACCCCTGACGAAGGGCTCGTCACCCCGACGGTGTCGCCGGGCCGCAGCGGGGCGGGGAATCGCAGGTTCAGCGGTCTCCTCGGGCACGGGGTCGGATGGTCAGGCGGGCCGGGTGGTCGCGTGGCTGGCGCTGCGGTCGAGGTCAGGCCCGCCACTCGCGGGCGAGCAGGCCGTATGCCGCGCCGTCCACCCAGCCGTGGTCGGGATGCCACGAGTCGCGGACACCGTACTGCTCCAGGCGCATCCCGAGCCCGGACAGCAACCGGGCCGACGCCACGTTGTCGGCATACAGGCCGGCGGTCACCCGACGCACCCCGAGCTCGCGGAAGCAGCGGTCCAGGCCGGCAGCGGCGATCTCCCGCCCGTAGCCCTGTCCGTGGAAGGCCGGGTCCAGCACGTAGCCGAGCTCCGCCTCGCAGCCCTGCACGGGTCCGCCCGGCTGGCCGCTGCCGTCCCGCACCGCGATCGAGCAGGTGCCGACCACCCGGTCCCCGAGGCGGGCGACGAACGACCGGTCGTTCTCGCCGGGCTCCAGCCACGCGCGACGAAAGGCCCTCGGCTCCACCTGCGTTCGCAGCATCAAGCGTCCGACGTCGGGCCGGTTGCGATAGCGCAGCATCTGGTCCACGTCGTCCGGTGAGGCGTCGCCCAGGGACAACCTGGCCGTATGCCGCGCCCCGCTCTCCCACGGCACAGGATCAGGGAGGGCCCGTCGTGGCGGGACCGCCGCCGACGCGTCGCGGATCTCACGAAGGCCACGCACCTCACCCCGCCACTCCTGCGCCAGGATCGCGTACCCGTAGCCGTCGACCCAGCCGTGCTCGGCGTGCCAGGAGTCTTCGACACCGTGCTCCTCGCGCCGCATCCCGGCCTTCTCCATGACGCGGGAGGACGCGGGGTTGTCCCGGTTGCAATAGGCCTTGACGCGGCGCAGCCCCAGCGTGTCGAAGGCCACCGCGAGCAGCCCTCGGGTGAGGTCGGTCGCTACCCCCTGGCCGGCGTGGCGCGGGTCGACGATGTAGCCGATCAGCGCCTCGCCCCCGCGGGGCGTCTCCTCGTGCAGGCCGTGGTCCACGAGCTCCAGGAAGCCCATGGCCACGACCGTGCCGTCGCGCTCGGCGACGCACGAGTGGTCGGTCCCGCTGTCCGGCACAGCGGCCCACCCGCGACGGAACTCCTCCGGCTCCACGGAGGTCCGCATCATCCAGCGGTTGACGGCGGGGTCGTTGCGGAAGGTCAGCAGCTGATCGACGTCGACGGGTGTCGCGTCCCGCAGGGCGAGGGCGCCGCTGCGTCGCGGCCAGGGAGAGGGCATGCGCTCCACGCTAACGACGTCCGCACCGGGGCGTCACGCCGGTTTCCCCCGCGCGACGGTCTGGGGGAGGTCAGAGCATGCAGGGGCGTCAGCCCAGCTCTTCGCGTCGGTCAGGCAGAACGGGTGTCCCGCCGGGTCGCGCAGCACCCGCCAGGTCCCCTCCTGGTCGTCGGCGTCGTCGGCCGGCTGCTCGTCGGGCACCGTCGCGCCCAGCTCGACGCAGCGCCGCTCGGCCGCGTCGATGTCCTCGACGGCCAGGTCGAGGTGGAACTGCTTGCGGCCCCCGGCGTCGGGCCACGCGGGCGGCTCGTAGCCCTCCACCCGGCCGAATCCCAGCGCGTGCGTCGGGCCGGTCAGCATGGCGTAGCTCTCGTCGCTGTACGCCTGGTCCCACCCCAGCACGGCGGTCCAGAAGTCCGAGACCGGGCCCGGGTCGGCGCAGTCCAGGGTCACCATCGCCAGGCGCGCCACCGGGGGTTGCGAGGTGTCGGTGGTCGAGTCGTTGGTCGTCATGCCGACAGGCTCCTACGATCGAGCGGTGCCGGCTTGGACGAACCCGTCGGCGCCGCCGCCCCCGCCGGGCGTGGTGCTGCACCCCCGCGCCCAGGCCCGGGCTGGTCCCCCGCGGAGCATCGAGCCCGGCCCCGAGCTCGCGCCGCTCGTCGAGCGCCACTGGCTGCTCTCCTGGGACCTGCCCGCGCAGCAGCACTTCCCCGGCTCGCTCGTCCCCCAGCTCTCCCACAACCTCACCCACGAGGTGGGCTCGGGCCGGCCAGGGATCCCGTATGACGCCGTCGTGGTCACCGGCGTCCCGACGCGCCGGTTCGACGTCGACCTCGTCGGTCGCGGTCACGTGCTGGGCACGAAGTTCCACCCCGGTGCCCTCGCCGCCGTCATCGACGTCCCCGCCCGTGCCCTCACCGACCGAACCGTCCTCGCCGACGCCGTGCTGCCCCGCGCGGTCGTCGACGCGTATGCCGGTGCCGACGATCCCGGTGACCCCGAGGCCTTCCGGCATCCGGTCGAGCCGGCCCTGGCGACGCTCCTGGACCGGGTCGACCCGGCGTGGGCCGAGGTCCACGAGGCCGTCCTCCGCATCGCGGCGGACCCCAGGCTGACCACCGTCTCACGTCTCGTCGCCGAGACCGGGAGCAGCGAGCGCACCCTCCAGCGGCAGTTCGCGCGGTACGTCGGCGTCGCCCCCAAGCGGGTCATCACGCGCTACCGCCTGCACGACGCGGTGGCCGCCCTGGACGCGAGCACCGACGAGTCCCTGGCCGACCTGGCCGCCCGGCTCGGGTTCTTCGACCAGGCCCATCTGGCGCGGGAGTTCACGCGCTTCGTGGGGATCGCGCCCAGCGCCTACCGCGCCGGACGTCCCATCCGTGACTGACCGGACCGACCGGACCGACCGGACTCACCGCCGGTAGTCACACCCACCGGCCCTGGCCTCCCAGGCCGGTGCGACTACCGGCCGCGGGTTCGTGCGCTGCGCGTCAGTCGTTGTCGGCGAACGCCTCGGGGGGCGGGCACGTGCAGATCAGGTTGCGGTCGCCGTACGCGCCGTCGATGCGCCGCACCGACGGCCAGTACTTCGACCGCGGGTCCACACCGGCCGGGAACGCCGCCGTGCGGCGGTCGAACCCGTAGTCCCAGTCCCCCGCCAGCGACTCCGCGGTGTAGGGCGCGTGCCGGAGCACCGACGCGTCCGCCGCCACCTCGCCCGACCCGACCTGGTCGATCTCGGTCTTGATCGCGATCATGGCGTCGCAGAACCGGTCCAGCTCCACGAGGTCCTCGGACTCCGTCGGCTCGACCATCAGCGTCCCGGCGACCGGGAAGGACATCGTGGGCGCGTGGAAGCCGTAGTCGATGAGCCGCTTGGCCACGTCGTCCACCGTGACACCCGTGTCGTGGGTGATGCCCCGCAGGTCCAGGATGCACTCGTGCGCCACGAGCCCGTCCTGGCTGTAGAGCACCGGGTAGTGGTCGCGCAGCCGCGCCGCCACGTAGTTGGCGTTGAGCACGGCCGCGAGCGTCGCGCGGCGCAGCCCCTCGCCGCCCATGAGCCGGATGTACGCCCACGAGATCGGCAGGATCGACGCCGAGCCGTACGGCGCGGACGCCGCAGGTCCGGTCGCCGTCTCCGGCCCGGCCTCGGGCGCGAGCGGGTGGTTGGGCAGGTATGGCGCCAGGTGGGACCGCACGCCGATGGGGCCGACGCCCGGGCCGCCGCCACCGTGGGGGATGCAGAAGGTCTTGTGCAGGTTGAGGTGCGAGACGTCCGCCCCGAACTTGCCCGGACGCGCGACACCGACCAGGGCGTTCATGTTGGCGCCGTCGACGTAGACCTGGCCGCCGGCCTCGTGGACCAGCTCGCACAGCTCGACGATGGTGTCCTCGTAGACGCCGTGGGTCGAGGGATAGGTCACCATGATCGCCGCGAGCACCTCGCAGTGCTCCTTGACCTTGCCGCGTAGGTCCTCCATGTCGACCGAGCCGCCGGCCGTGGACTTGACCACGACGACCTTGAAGCCCGCCATCACCGCGGACGCCGCGTTGGTGCCGTGGGCGCTGGACGGGATGAGGCAGACATTGCGCTCCTCCTGCCCGTTCGCGCGGTGGTAGGCGCGGATCGCCATGAGGCCGGCCAGCTCGCCGGAGGCGCCGGAGTTGGGCTGCATGGACACGGCGTCGTAGCCGGTGATCTCGACCAGCCACTGCTGCAGGTCCGAGACGATCTGGCGCGAGCCCGCCGACTGGTCGGTCGGCACGAAGGGGTGCAGGGACGAGAACTCGGGCCAGGTGATGGGCTCGAGCTCGGTGGTGGCGTTGAGCTTCATAGTGCACGAGCCCAGCGGGATCATGCCGCGGTCGAGCGCGTAGTCCTTGTCGGCGAGGCGGCGCAGGTAGCGCATCATCGCCGTCTCGGAGTGGTGCGCGCTGAAGACCGGGTGCGTGAGGTAGTCGCTCGTGCGGGTCAGCGCCTCGGGCCAGGACGGAGCCAGGTCGCCGGGCACCGCACCCGAGAAGCTCGCGCCGAAGGACTCGACGACCGCCGCGACCTGCGCCCGGTCCGTCGTCTCGTCGAAGGACAGCTGCACCGTGTCGGCGTCCACGCGCCACAGGTTGAGGTCCCGCTCGAGCGCAGCCGCCATGACGGCGTCGGCGCGGCCGGGCACCGAGACCGTGAGGGTGTCGAACTGGTGCTGGGTGCGCACGTCGACGGACGCGGCGACGAGGGCCTGGCGCGCGGCGGCGGTGTGCCGCTGGACGCGCTCGGCGATGCGCCGCAGCCCCTCGGGACCGTGCCAGACGGCATACATGCTGGCCATGACGGCCAGCAGCACCTGGGCGGTGCAGATGTTGGAGGTGGCCTTCTCCCGCCTGATGTGCTGCTCTCGCGTCTGCAGGGCGAGCCGGTATGCCGGAGCGCCCACCTCGTCGACGGACACCCCCACGAGGCGGCCGGGCATGGACCGCTCGAGGCCCTTGCGGACCGACATGAAGCCGGCGTGGGGACCACCGAAGCCCATGGGGACCCCGAACCGCTGGCTGTTGCCCACCGCGATGTCGGCGCCCCACTCGCCGGGCGGCGTCAGCAGCGTCAGGGCGAGCAGGTCGGTGGCGGCGGTCACGAGGGCCTTGGCCTCGTGGGCGGCCTCCGCCAGGGCGCGCCAGTCGCGCACCTCGCCGTCGGCCCCGGGGTACTGCACGAGGACGCCGAAGACGCCCTCGCCGCCGGAGGCCTCGAGCAGCCCCTCGGCCGTGGTCACGGACGACAGGTCCAGCCGCTCCACCTGGATGCCGAGCGGCAGGGCGCGCGATGCGATCACGGCGTAGGACTGCGGCAGCACTTGCTCGTCGACCAGCAGCACGGCGTCCTTGGCCGCCTTGCTGGACCGCCGCATCAGGGTCATGGCCTCCGCAGCCGCCGTGCCCTCGTCGAGCAGGGACGAGTTGGCGATGTCGAGCCCGGTCAGGTCGTTGACCATGGTCTGGAAGTTGAGCAGGGCCTCGAGCCGGCCCTGGCTGATCTCGGGCTGGTAGGGCGTGTAGGCGGTGTACCACGCGGGGTTCTCGAGCACGTTGCGCCGCACGACGGGCGGCGTCACGGTGCCGTAGTAGCCGAGGCCGATCAGCGAGGTCTTGACCTGGTTGCGGTCGGCGATCGCGCGCAGCTCGTCGGTGACGGCCTGCTCGGTGGGGGCTCCCTCGAGCGCGAGGGACGGGCCCCCGAGGATGGCGGCCGGTGCGGTGCGGGCGATGAGCTCCTCGACGCTGGGCTGGCCGATGACCTCCAGCATGCGCGTGACGTCGTCCTCGCGCGGGCCGATGTGGCGGGAGACGAACTCCGGCACGGTGGTGGTGCTGTCTGTGCTCACGGCAGGCTCCTCGTGGCAGGCGGGCGTAGGTCGGGCTCGCCGCTGCGGCGGGTCCGTCCCCTCCAGTCTGCGACGCCGGGGCGACGCATCCAGGGTGCCTGCCCACGCGGTCCGGGTGCCTGAGAGGTTCCGGGGTAGTTGCCCCTTCGGCGCCCCGCCGACGTCGACCTGCGGCACTCCGTCGCCTCGTCGCGACGGAGCATCATCGGCCTTCGCCGCGCAGGATCTCTCCCGCGTGAGGTGATCAGCGCTGCAAACCCTAGCAGCAGGGTGCCGCCCCGGCCGGCGCGACCCGGGTCGTCACGACCCTGGCGCGAGGGGTGGTCAGCCGGCGGAGCGGGTGCGGCGCCGGGCGGTGAGCTCGTCGCCCGGGAAGTCGGGCTGCTCCTCGTCCTCGAAGCGCTCGCTCGGCAGCGAGGACAGCTCGCCCTCGATCTCGCGCCACACGCGTCCGACCGCGATGCCGAAGACGCCCTGCCCGCCCTGGACGAGGTCGATGACCTCGTCGGCGGACGTGCACTCGTAGACGGAGGCGCCGTCACTCATGAGGGTGATCTGCGCGAGGTCCTCGACGCCGCGCTCGCGCAGCGTCGAGATGGCCACGCGGATCTGCTGGAGGGACACGCCGGTGTCGAGCAGCCGCTTGACGACCTTGAGCACGAGGATGTCGCGGAAGCCGTAGAGCCGCTGCGTGCCCGACCCCGTCGCGCCACGCACGGACGGCTCCACCAGGCCGGTGCGGGCCCAGTAGTCGAGCTGGCGGTAGGTGATGCCCGCGGCCTTGCAGGCGGTGGGTCCGCGGTAGCCGATGTCCTCGGACAGGTCGGGCAGGTCGTCGGTGAAGAGCAACCCCTGCGAGGCGGTCGGCACGACCGGGCGGTCGGTGTGCTCCGGTCCCACGGCCCCTCCCCCTTCACGCTGCTCGTCTCGGCTGTCGGGCGTCGCGCGCAGTAGCGTGACGTGGTGCCGGGCTCGAGTTCGACGGTACGTCCCGGCCTGGGGGTCGTCAATCACATCAGCCCCCACCCGGCACGTGTGTCGGGCTGCGTCGGGGGTGGCGCGCCTCGGGGTTACCCGAACGGCCTACCGGGTCGCCCACCTTCTCTGCGACCCGGCTGACCGGCTGACCGGCTCGTCGGACCCCGGGGCGCGGGCCGGCGCAGACGGGGCACCTGGTCGTCAGGCCTCGTGAGGGCCCTCGTCCTGGCGTCCCTCGAAGTCCTCGGGCGTGACGTGGTCGAGGAACTCGCGGAAGCGCTCGACCTCGTCCTCGGCGGCCACCTCCCCGTCCTCGCCGGCCTCCCCGGAGATCGTCACGCCCGCCTCGTCGAGGATGGCCTCGGTGGTCACGAGGCCGGTGCCGGTGCGCAGCGCGATCGCGATGGCGTCCGACGCGCGGGAGTCCACCTCGATCGTGCCGTCGAAGACGAGCGTGGCCCGGAAGTAGCTGTCCTGCAGCGAGCTGATCCGGATCTCGGTGAGCCGGTGGCCGAGCGCGGGGATCAGGCTGGCGATCAGGTCGTGGGTGAGCGGCCGCGGCGGCTCGACCCCCTGCTGCGCGTAGGCGATCGCGGTGGCCTCGGCGGCCCCGACCCAGATCGGCAGGAAGCGACTGCCGTCCGTCTCCTTGAGCAGCACGATCGGCTTGTTGGTCGGCATCTCGACCCGGACCCCGAGCACCTCTAGTGACCTCACCTCGCCACCGTACCTCGCGATCGGCGACCCGTCGCCGATGGCGCTCGTGGTGCTCAGTCCCCGAGACCGCCTCGGACCAGGGCGGCGTGCAGGGACAGGCAGGACCGCAGTATGTCGACCGCGGGGTCGTCGTCACGGCGTCGGGCCGCAGGCCCACGCACCTGCTCGACGAGGGCCAGCTCACGGTCGGCCGCCGTGCGGAACGGCCGCAGGTGCCGCGGCTCGATCCCGTGGGACGCGAGCTGGCCGGCCGCCCGGGCCACCGCCAGGTCGTCCTCGTCGAAGTGGCCGTGACGGTCGGGGCGCAACAGGCCGTAGGTCAGCAGCCCGGTGAGCGTGGCCTCGTCGATGCCGGCGGAGCGACGCACCTCGCGCTCGGTGAGCCGCAGCGAGGAGGCGGGAGCCGTGAGCAACGAGTCGACCGCGTCGGCGGCGACCGTCTCGGGGACGGTCGGGAGCGTGGACTCCCCCGGCCCCGACGGGGTGAGCCCGCGGTCGATGGCGTCCAGCGCGTCACGGATCACCTCGAGCGGCCAGAACCGGTCGCGCTGCGCGGTGAGGATGTAGCGCAGCCGTTCGACGTCCTCCTGGGAGAAGACGCGATAGCCCGACGGGCGACGCTCCGGGGTGAGGAGCCCCTTGGACTCCAGGAACCTGACCTTGCTGATGGACAGGTCGGGGAAGTCGTCGACCAGCGCCGCGACGACGGCGCCGATCGTGAAGGTGCTGCGGGAGGAGGAGCCGTCGCTCACCGGCATCAGCTGGACGACGGGGCGTAGAACACGAGGCGGAACTTGCCGATCTGCACCTCGTCACCGGCCTGGAGGCGGCCGGCGTCCGTGCGCTCACGGTTGACGTAGGTGCCGTTGAGCGACCCCACGTCCCGCACCTCGAAGGTGTCGCCCATCCGCACGAAGACTGCGTGCCGACGGGAGACGGTCACGTCGTCGAGGAAGATGTCGCTGTCGGGGTGACGACCGGCGCTGACCTCCTCGGCGTCGAGGAGGAAGCGGGCGCCGGTGTTGGGTCCACGCAGGACCACCAGCAGCGCCGTGCCGGGACGCAGCGCGTCGACGGTGGCCTGGTCGTGCGGCCCCTGCGTGCCGCCCCCGTCGGCGGTGAGGTCCGGCTCCTGACCGACGCCCTGGAACTGCTGCGTCGACGGGCCCTCGGGGAGAGGGCGACGGCCCTCCTGCTCAGGGTGGCTCATGATGCAGTCCCTCCTTGGCGATCAATCGGTGTCACCCGCGTGCCCGTCACGCGAACGTGCGGGTCACCGCGGGTGACACCGTATGAGAAATGTGTCCGAGGCACCAGCCTATCGGTCAGTCGAGCTGGGCCTTGTAGGCGCTCACGTCCATGAGACCGTCGAGCTGGCCGGGGTCGGTGACCTTGACCGTGAACATCCAGCCGCTGCCGTAGGGGTCGGAGTTGACCGACTCGGGGGTCCCGTCGAGCTCCTCGTTGACCTCGACGACCTCGCCGGACACCGGGGAGTACAGGTCGGAGACGGACTTGGTGGACTCCACCTCGCCGCACGAGTCGCCGGCGGAGACGGTGTCGCCCACGGCAGGGAGGTTGACGTAGACGACGTCGCCCAGCGCGTCCTGCGCGTAGGCGGTGACGCCGATCTTGGCGAGGTCGCCCTCGACGGCGACCCACTCGTGCTCGGCGGTGTAGCGAAGGTTCTCGGGGTAGGACAGCTCCGACATGGCGCTCCTTGTAGGTCGCGGATGACGTCCGGCTCGGACGGGCCTCCGTGGACGGGTGCTACGGAGCTGGTCCCGTCGTCGGGGCCGGCACGGGTTGAGCGTGACGTGGCTGCGCCGGCGTCGCCAGCGCGTCCACGGTGATGCTATCTGCCCGTGCCACGGCCGCGTCAGCGCCCTCCTGCCTCATGCTCTCGACGACGCCGCCGGGGATCCGCATGGCGGCGTCCATGGTGGCCGGGTCGCCGATCGCCTTGATGACGTAAGGGGCGCCGAGCGGCTTGCCGTCGGCGCGCAGGGCGCCGTCCTGGGCACCGAACCACGTCGAGGCGACGACCCGCACGTCACCGACCTGGATCGCCTCGGCGCCCGCGTCGCGCAGCTCCTGGACGACGTCCAGCAGCATGGGGGCCTTGACCTTGCCCTGGGGGTCGGTGATGCGGATCGTGACCCCGGGCCCCTTGGCCTTGGCGGTGCCCGCCAGGATGCCGAGCGTGTCGAGCCGCTCCCGGGCCGCGGTGACGGCGGCCTGCCCCTGCTGCGACCCGTTGACGAGCTCGTCCCGCTGGGCCTGCAGCTGCCGCGCCTCGGCGTCGAGCCGGTCCGAGCGCGCGTTCTGGTCATCGAGGATGCGCACGAGGTCGCTGGTGCGCAGGGACTCCAGACCGCGTCGTGACTGCGACTGCAGCTGGGTGGCGAGCGCGAACCCCAGCAGCACCGCGAGCGCCGTGGCCACCGCGTTGGCCTTGGTGAGTCGGGGGCGGCCGACGCGGGCGAGCCGCCGCCACGCGGAGGGAGGGGTGGCGGTCGTGGGCGCGGTGGAGTCCGACGGAGAGGTGGAGGGCTGCGAAGCGGTGGAGGGCTGCGAAGCGGTGCGGGGCTCCGGCGTGGTGCCGTCGCCGTCGGGCGGGTCGGGGAGGCGCGTGCTCATGCGTGGAAGAGGTGTCGGCGGATCGACGCGACGTTGGAGAAGATGCGGACGCCGAGGACCACGACGACCCCGGTGGAGAGCTGGGCGCCGACGCCGAGCTGGTCACCGAGGAAGACGATGAGCGCCGCCACCACCACGTTGGACAGGAACGAGATGACGAAGACCTTGTCGTTGAAGATGCCGTCGAGGACGGCGCGCAGACCACCGAACACGGCGTCGAGCGCCGCGATGATCGCGATCGGGAGGTAGGGCTGGAGCCACACCGGCACCGAGGGGTCGAGGAAGACCCCGATCACGATGCCGATGAGCAGTCCGAGTGCGGGGATCACGGGTTGGCCTCCGTCGTGCTGGGCGTGGTGCTGGCTGGCTTCGTGCTGGTCGTCGTGCTGGCTGGTTTCGTGCTGGCGGGCTTCGCGCTGGTCGTCGTGCTGGTGGCTGGCTTCGCAATAGCAGCGGGTATGGCGGAGGCGGGCACCGGGGTCGCGTGGCGCAGCCGCACCCCGCTGTCGCCCTGCAGCACGAGCCGTTCCTGCGTCGCGACGTCGTGACGGATGCCGACCTCACGGCCGAGCGCGTCCAGCCAGCGGCCGCCCTCGGTGGCCTGGAACCGCGTGCGCAGCTGCTGCGGGTCCCCGATGGCATGGATCACGTAGGGCCGGGTCAGGGGACGGTAGTCGACCAGGATCGCCTCGCCGGCGAAGCGCACCGCCGAGGTCGACGTCAGCCGGTGCCCGTTGACGTCGACCGCCTCGGCGCCCGCCTCCCACAGCCCGTTGACGACGAGCTGCAGGTCGCTGGACTGCACCCGCCCCGGGTCCTGCTCGGACGTGCGGGGGTTGCCGTCGGCGGACGCCTCGGTGCTGGTGCGGGCGTCGTCGACGGTGACCGCCAGCCCCGGCCCCGTGACGGGGGTGGCCGCCGCTCCGAGCTCGGCCTGCCGCAGCCGGTCGGTCAGTCCCTGCTCGGCCTGGCCGGCCAGGACCTGCTCGCGGACGCGGGTCATCTCGGCCTCCCACGTCGCCATCTGCGCCTGGGTCCGGTCGGCCTCGGTCTGGCGGCGCTCGATCTGCGCCACGAGCGCGGACTTCTCGGCGGTGACGGCGGCCTTGGGCTGACGCAGGGCCATGCCGGCGCTCGCCACGAGCACCCCGATGAGCAGGAGATAGACGGTGGTGCGCCACGTGCGCCCGGACGGTGTCGGCGTGAGACCCGCCGCGACCCGGCGGTCGGCCTCGGCGGCATACCCGGGGTCCAGGGGACGGTGCATCATCTCCGTGAGCAGGGTCATGCTCTCGTCGGGACGACGCTGCCGTGGTGTGGGTGCTGACGGTGCCGGCCGTGCCCCTGGTGGCGTGCTCATGGTGCCTCCTCCCCCGACGGACGGCGCACGACCTGCTGCGCCTGGATGTAGTACATGATCGCCGACAGCCAGTACAACCCGGCACCCCACCAGGCGAAGGCCCACGCCACGGCCCGGACGACGGCCGCGGGGGTGCCCGGACCGTGCGCCAGCAGCATGAGCGGGAAGGCGGTGAGCAGGGCGAAGGTCGCGGCCTTGCCGATGAAGGACACCGGCAGCGTGCGCAGGCCGTGGCGTCGCAGGCGCACCATCTGGGTGACGCCCCACAGGTCGCGGGCGAGCAGCAGGGCCACGAACCACCACGGCACGACGCCGTGCACCATCAGGCCCAGCATCGTGGTGAGCACGAACAGCCGGTCCGCGACGGGGTCCAAGGTCTGCCCGAGCCGGCTGACGAGGTCGTAGCGGCGGGCCACCACGCCATCGACCCAGTCCGTCGCGGCCGAGACGGCCAGCACCCAGAACGCCTCGAGCTCGGCGTGCCGCACCAGCAGCAGCCAGAGGAAGACGGGGATCAGCACGAGCCGCAGGAGCGTGAGGGCGTTCGGCAGCGTGAGCACGCGCGTCGAGACGCCGGGCTCGGGTCCGCTCGGCATACCTGGGTCCCCCACGGGCTCCAGGCTAGGACCTCGGCAGACTCGGCCGGGCTGACGCGCCGACGCGTGGACGGGTCACCTGCGAGAGTGCGCCCGCTGCTGCGCTGCTCACCGGGGCTGACATGTCAGGATGCTGGCATGACGACGTCGCAGCGCCACGCCGCCCTCACCGACCGAGGGCGCGTCAGCGACCACAACGAGGACGCGTATGCCGTCGACGACGACCTGTGGGTCGTGGCGGACGGGATGGGCGGGCACGCCGGCGGGGAGATCGCCAGCCAGGTGGCCGTCGACGCCGTCGTGCGGATGGCCGGTGGCGGCGCGGTCGGACGCAGCGCGGACGTGCAGGGACTGCTCGAGGATGCCGTCGCCGCCGCGCGCGGCGCGGTCGTCGACCGGTCCCGTCAGGACCCCGCGACGGTCGGCATGGGGACGACGCTCGTCGTCGCCGCCCGCAGCGGGGACGGGCAGCTCGTGGTCGCGTGGGTGGGCGACAGCCGGGCCTACCTGCTCGTCGACGGGGACCTGGTGGCCCTCACCAGCGACCACAACGTCGCCCAGGAGATGGTGGACCTCGGGATGATCACGCTCGAGCAGGCACGCACGCACCCGGGGCAGTACCGCATCACGCGCGCGATCACCGACGACCCGCAGAGCGAGGCGACCCCCGGCGTGGCGGTCGTGCCCGCGGCCGGACGCCTGCTCCTGTGCTCGGACGGCCTTAACGGCGAGCTCGAGGACTCCCGGATCGCCGCCCTGCTCGCCGACCACGACCCCGGCACCGCCAGCCGGGCCCTGGTCCACGAGGCCCTCGACGCCGGCGGCCGCGACAACGTCACCGTGGTGGTCGTCGACCTGTGAGCAGGCTGCGCCGTCCCGTCGATGTCGCCGCTCTCGCCACCCTGCTGATGGGCGCGACCGGCCTCGGTGCCTGCGCCCCGCCGGACCCGGAGCCGACGCCCACCCGGCTCGAGCTGTCCACCCCCGGGGACACCCCGCCGGCCGCGCGTGACCTCTCGACCGTCTCGCCGACGGCATCGTCGAGCGGGTCGGCACCCACGAGCCCTGGTATGACGACCCCGGCGACCCCCGCGACCGCTGACGGCACCGGTTCGCCCACGGCGGCGACGACGACGGCGGCTCTGCCGGCCGGGCTCGACCCGGGCAACCGCTTCTACGACACCGACCGTTCGCTGCAGCGATCACCCTGGTTCGCGGGGGCCTGGCCGGTGATGGTGCCCTACGGCTGCACGAGCGCTCCGTACTACGACGCCGACGCGCGGTGCCCCGCCAGCCGGGGCTTCCACCACGGGGTCGACGTGGCCCTGCCGTGCGGCACCGTGATCACGTCCGGCGTGGCCGGCACCGTCGTCGACCCCGCCACCCCGAGGCGGCCGGGTCCGGCATACGGCCCGAACGCCCTCCGCGTCCGCACGACGGACGCGACCCGGGACGTGCTGGTCGGGCATGCCCGCCGGGTCCTGGTCTCCCCCGGTCAGCGGGTGGAGCCGGGCACGCCGCTGGCCGAGGTCGGCGACCTGGGGGCGCCGGACGGCTGCCACCTGCACCTGGAGGTGCGGGCCGCCGGTGGCGCGGTCGACACGGCGACGGACCCTGCTCCGGTGCTGCGGCTCAGCGCGAGCGACCCGGTCGGTGGCTGACCCGGTCCCACCGATCGACCCCGCGCCGCAGCTGGTAGCGCGACGCCCTCCCCACGAACCACGCCCCGCGGGCGATGCTCGACCCGACGACCAGACCCACGGCGATGGCGCAGATCACGCCCACGGACAGGGCGATCGTGTCCGCCGCGAAGGGCGTGTCCAGCCCGAGCTGGGTCACCGACATCAGGCCGAGCGACCCGGGCACCAGCAGCCAGAAGCTCGGGAGGAACACCACGAGGCGCGGCAGCCGGGGCCGCAGCAGCTCGACCGCGCTGGCCCCGAAGCTCGCCGCCACCGCCCCGAGGAAGGCCCCGAACCACGGGCTCGGCACCAGCGTCTGGCCCACCACCTGCGAGGAGAAGGTGGCGGCCAGGATGAGCAGCACCCAGGGCACGAGCCGCGGCGGGACGGCCTCCATCAGGCTGATGCCGATCGTGAGCAGGAGCAGGCCGAGCAGGGCCGCCCACCAGCCGAGCTCGTGGCTGCGCTCGTTGGCGAGCATGTCCGGCGGCACGCGCAGCAGGACCGCGGCCGCCCCCACGCCGAGGCCGAAGAGGACGAGCTGGCTGGCGCCGAAGACGAGCCGTGAGGTCCCCGCGACCATCGCGCCGGCAGCCAGCTCGGACAGACCGGTGACGATGAGGGCGCCGGGCAGCAGGACGGCCAGGGGTGGCAGCAGGCTGCGCAGGGGGCCGGGGACCCAGCCGTGCTCCCCCGCCCAGAACGCCAGCACGCTCACCAGGAAGGCCGCCACGCTGGGGAACAGGATCGTGAGCAGCCGGTGCCGTCCGCTGACCCGCATGAGCGCCACGACCAGCGGGCTGCACAGGAGGGCGAAGAGCACGCTGCGCGGTGACGGCTGCAGGATTAGGGCGATGCCGGCGGCCACGAGCGCGCCTCCGGCATACATGCCCGGGACGTCGTAGCGGTGCGGGCGGGAGCGGAGGGTGACCAGTCGCTCGAGCGCCTCCGTCGCGGTGACCGAGCCGTCCTCGAGGCCGCGCTGGATGGCGTTGACCTCGGCGCTCTGGTCGAGGCGCAGCGACCCCTCGACGGCCTCGAAGGTCGCCGGCGAGCCGTAGCCGAGCGACAGGACCACCCCGGTCGGCAGCGCGGACAGCTGGCAGCCGGACTGGCCCAGTGCTCGTGCGCACCGACGCACGTCGGCCTCGACCTCGTGGACCGGCATGCCACCCGCGACCAGCGCCGCCGCGAGGTAGGCCAGCAGCCGACGCGTCTGACGCTCGTCGGGGGCGCCCGTGGGCGCGGCCTGCTCGTGTGGCACGAGCGAACACTACCGTCAGTGACGGCTCCGGCCCTGTGTCTGCCGAGGACCTGCGGGGGTCTGTCGGACGTCGGAGTTACGCTCGTCGCGCCGAGCCCGCACCCCGGACAGGGGCAGGCGGGCGGCATACGACCCGTCCGGAAGGACCCACGTTGAGACTGCGACTCCCCAGGCGACCGGCGACCGAGCCGGCGCCGGCCGACGAGCTGGCGTCGCCCGCGCCAGGGCCGGCCGACGCCTCGGTGTCGTCCGCTCCGGCGGGGCCGACCGGGGCGACGGTGCCCGAGCGCTCGCGGGCGTCGATCGAGCCGCCCACCGCCACGGTCGCCCTCGACCAGCAGTCGGTATGGCGGGCCGCCTGGGTCGTGGTGGCCGTGGTGGCCCTGGCGCTGTTCGCACGATTCGTGCTCAAGGACGGCGCGCAGGTGCTGTTCACGGTCGTCATGGCCTTCTTCGCGGCCTGCGCGATGGAGCCCGCCGTCTCGCGGCTGGCCACCCGGATGCCTCGCCCGGTCGCCACGGCTCTGGTGATGCTGGGGGTGGCGCTGCTCGCCGTCGCGTTCTTCCTCGCCTTCGGCGGGATGCTGCGCGACCAGCTGACCAGCCTCGTGACCCAGGCCCCCAGCCTCGTCCAGTCGGCCGTCGAGCAGGCCAACCAGCGCTTCGGCCTCGACATCGACCAGAGCTCGATCATGGACCGGCTCAACCTCACCTCCGAGCGCATCACCGCCCTGGCTGGCCAGGTGGCGACCGGGCTGCTGGGCTTCGTCACGAGCCTGCTGTCGGCGCTGCTCAGCACCTTCGCCTTCCTGCTGTTCACCTTCTACCTCTCCGCCGACTCGCCGCGGCTGCGCACCTGGCTGGCCCGGCTGTTCCCGCCCCGGCTGCAGGGCGTCGTCCTCAGCATGTGGGAGATCGGGCTGGTCAAGGTCGGCGGCTACGTCTCGAGCCGGCTGGTCCTCGCCGCCATCAACGCCACGGCCATGGGCCTGTTCATGTGGTTCATCGACCTGCCCTACTGGCTGCCGCTGGCGCTGTGGACCGGCCTGGTCGCGCAGTTCGTGCCCAACATCGGCACCTACGTGTCCATCGTGCTGCCGGTCCTCGTCGGCCTCGTCAGCAGCGAGCCGCGCGACGGGCTCTGGGTGCTGATCTACGCGATCGCCTACCAGCAGGTCGAGAACGTCTTCGTCGAGCCCCGCATCAGCGCGCGGGCCGTCGACGTCCACCCCGCCGTGGCGTTCGCGTCGGCGATGATGGGTGGCGCGCTGTTCGGAGCCTCCGGTGCCCTGCTCGGCGTGCCCGTCGGCGCCACGATCATGGCGCTGTTCGACCTCTACAAGCGCAGGTACGAGTTCTCCGAGGCCGCCGAGGCGGTGGCCGTCGCCGCGGCCGCGGGCGAGCCGGTCCAGGAGTCGGTGCGGGCCGAGCTCGACCACTACGACATCTGACCACGACGACATCTGAGGGCGACGCAGCCTGACGGACCTCCCGCCCCCCGGCATACGGTGGAGGCATGACGAGCACGCGCACCGAACGAGACAGCATGGGCACCGTCGAGGTGGCCGAGGACCGCTACTGGGGGGCGCAGACGCAGCGCAGCCTGGGCAACTTCGACATCGGGCGGGACACCTTCGTGTGGGGCTCCCCCATGATCCGGGCCCTCGGCATCCTCAAGAAGTCGGCGGCCCTGGCCAACGCCGAGCTGGACCAGCTCCCCCAGGACGTCGCCGACCTGGTCGTCCGGGCCGCCGACGAGGTGATCGCCGGGCGACTCGACGACCACTTCCCCCTCGTCGTCTTCCAGACCGGGTCCGGCACGCAGTCCAACATGAACGCCAACGAGGTGGTCTCCAACCGCGCCATCGAGCTGGCCGGCGGGGTCATGGGGAGCAAGGAGCCGGTGCACCCCAACGACCACGTCAACCGCGGCCAGTCCAGCAACGACACCTTCCCCACGGCCATGCACATCGCCGTGGCCCTCGAGCTGACCGAGCGGCTCTATCCCTGCGTCGAGGCGCTGCGCGACGAGCTCGCCCGCAAGAGCGAGGAGTTCGCCGACGTCGTCAAGGTCGGACGCACCCACCTGCAGGACGCCACCCCCATCACCCTCGGGCAGGAGATCGGCGGCTGGGTCGCCCAGGTCGACCAGGCCCTCGACGCCGTCCGCCAGTCCGAGGGCCGCGTCCTCGAGCTCGCGATCGGGGGCACCGCGGTCGGCACCGGGCTCAACGCCCACCCGGAGTTCGGCGCGCTCGCGGCCCGCAAGATCGCCGACGAGACCGGCCTGGACTTCGTGCAGGCGCCCAACCTCTTCGCGGCGCTGTCCGCGCACGACGCCCTCGTCGGCGTGAGCGCGGCGCTGCGCACGCTGGGCGGCGCGCTGATGAAGGTCGCCAACGACGTCCGCTGGCTCGCGTCCGGCCCCCGCAACGGCATCGGCGAGATCACCATCCCCGAGAACGAGCCCGGGTCGAGCATCATGCCGGGCAAGGTCAACCCCACCCAGTGCGAGGCGCTGACCATGGTCGCCACCCGCGTCTTCGGAAACGACGCGACCGTCGCCTTCGCCGGGTCGCAGGGCAACTTCCAGCTCAACGTCTACAAGCCCGTGATGGCGCACGCCGTGCTCGAGTCGATCCGGCTGCTCTCCGACGCGTGCGAGTCCTTCCGGGTGCACTGCGCCGTCGGCATCGAGCCGCAGCGCGAGCGCATCGAGGCCAACCTCGAGCAGAACCTCATGGTGGTGACCGCGCTCAACCGGCACATCGGCTACGACAAGGCCGCCGCGATCGCCAAGCGCGCCCACAAGGAGGGCACGACGCTGCGCGAGGCGGCGATCGCCAGCGGCGACGTGGGCGAGGCCGACTTCGACCGCTGGGTGGTGCCGATGGACATGACGCACCCCTCCGCCTGACCCGCTCCTCCCCTAGCACCACCCCTCGACACCTCCCCCAACATCGTGAGGGTTTGGTCCAACATCCTTGGACCAAACCCTCACGATCTGCGTGGGTCCGGGGCAGCGGGCTAGGCGGGCGCGTGCAGCAGCTCGAGCATCTCGGGCAGGTCGAAGTACTCGCAGATCGCGATCGCCGAGCGTTCACCCGTCGCCGGGTCGGCCCCGGCGTCGAGCAGGAGACCCACGATCGTCGCGTTCCTGCGGAAGCACGCCGACGCCAGCGCGGTCTGCCCGTTGTCGTTGACCCGCTCGGTGTCGGCGCCGCGCGCGAGCAGCGCCGACACGAGCTCCGCGTGCTGGTGGTACGCCGCGAGGATCAGCAGCGTGTCGCCCTTGGAGTTGGTCAGGTTGACCGGCAGACCCTCGTCGACGAGACGAGGCAGCTGCGGGTCGCCGTCGCGAGCCAGGTCGAAGCATCCCTGCAGGAAGGCCAGCTCCTCCTCGGTCAACGGCTCCATCAGCAGGGGCGGCCCTGCGGGGCGCGGGCCGCGGTCTGGCCGGCGTCGCGCTGCACGACCCCGCCGAGCGCGTCGTCGATGCGTCGCAGGATGTCGTCGTCGAGACGCACCCCGGCGGCCTTGACGTTGTCCTTGATCTGCTCCGGGCGGGAAGCCCCGACCAGGGCGGCGGCCACGTTGTCGTTCTGCAGGACCCACGCGACGGCCAGCTGCGGCATCGTCAGCCCGGCGTCCTTGGCGACGGGGACCAGCTGCTGCACGGCCTCGAGCACGTCATCGCGCATGAGGTCGCGCATGCTCTGGCCCGCCTCGGAGTGTCCGGCGCGGGTGTCCGAGGACGGCTGCTGACCGGGGAGGTACTTGCCGGAGAGGACGCCCTGCGCCATGGGGCTCCACACGATCTGGGAGATGCCGAGCTCCTCGCAGGCGGGGACGACCTCGGGCTCGATGACGCGCCAGAGCATGGAGTACTGCGGCTGGCTCGAGACCAGCGAGATGCCGAGGTCCTTGGCGAGGGCGTGACCAGCGCGGATCTGGTCGGCGGTCCACTCGCTCACGCCGATGTAGAGCGCCTTGCCCTGCCGGACGATGTCGGCGAAGGCCTGCATCGTCTCCTCCAGCGGCGTCTCGGTGTCGAACCGGTGCGCCTGGTAGAGGTCGACGTAGTCGGTCTGCAGGCGGCGCAACGAGCCGTCGATCGACTCCATCACGTGCTTGCGGGACAGTCCGCAGTCGTTGTGACCGCCGGGCCCGGTCGGCCAGTAGACCTTGGTGAAGATCTCCAGCGACTCGCGCCGCTCGCCCTTGAGGGCCTCGCCGAGGACGGTCTCGGCCTTGGTGTTGGCATAGACGTCGGCGGTGTCGAAGGACGTGATCCCCTCGTCGAGGGCGGCGCGCACGCACTGCTTCGCCGTCTCGTTCTCGACCTGGGAGCCGTGGGTGAGCCAGTTGCCGTAGGTGATCTCGCTGATCTTGAGACCGCTGTTGCCGAGGTATCGAAACTCCATGCCAGCCACCGTAGGCCGCATCGGCGGCTCGTGGGGAGTCGCGCTCAGGCGCAGTGCACGCAGCGGGCGGTCGTGGGGCGGGCGACGAGCCGTCCGGCGGGGACGGGCTCGCCGCACACCTCGCAGCGCCCGTCCCACCCGCCGTCGAGCCGGGCCGTCGCGGCGTCGATCTCGGCGAGCCGGGCACGCGCGTCCCGCAGGAGCGCGGCGGTCTGCTCGCGGTCCCAGGCGATGGTCTGGCCCTCGGGGTCGTGCTCGTCGTCGGCGTTGCTGGACCGGCTGGCGTCGACGATGCGCGACCGGTCCTGCTCCAGGTCCCGGACGCGCTCCAGGGTCTGTCGGCGCAGGGCGTCGAGGGCGGTGCGCACCTCGGGAGGGACCATCCCAGCAGTATGCCGGTCACGCCTGCCTGGCGTCGGCAGCGCGACGCATCCTGAATCGTATGATATTTGCGTCATGACGCCGGGCTTCGTCATACTTGTCAGTGGTGACACAACGGGGTGCCCGCACCATGCACACCGACGACAGGAGGTCACCCGATGACTCGCATGAAGACCTGGCTCCGTTCCTTCGACCGCTGGACGCTCGCCGCGTTCAACCCGGAGGTGCCGGGCTACCGGGGTCGCTGACCGACCCCGACCGCTCACGACCGAAGGCCCCGCCGCGTCCCCCGCGTGGCGGGGCCTTCGGCGTCCGAGTACGCCGAGGACGCAGAAGACGCAAGGTGCGCATCGGTCCTCGATAGGGTCGACGGATGGATCCGAGCCCGCTGAGATATCTGTCCGACGCCGAGGTCCAGGGGCTGCTCCCCGAGCCGAGGACCGCCGTCTCGCTGGCGCGCCGAGCCCTCGTGGCGCGGGCCGAGGGGCGCGCGCAGGTGCCGCCCAAGCCGGCCGTCCGCCTCGCCGGTGACGGCTTCGCCAACGCGATGCCCGCGGCCGTGCTCGACGAAGACCTGCTCGGGTGCAAGTGGGTGACCCTGGTCCCCGACAACCCCGCCCGCGGCCTGCCCACCGCCCAGGGCGTGATGATCCTCAGCGACGCCCGCACCGGCGAGACGCGGGCCCTGATGGGGGCCGCCGCCCTCACCGCTCAGCGGACCGCCGCCGTCAGCGGCGCCTGCCTCGACGCGCTCGGTGACCGGTCGTCGCCCGTCGCGTTCCTCGGCGCGGGGGTCCAGGCGCGGTGGCACCTGCTGGTGCTGGAGGCCCTGGGGTATGCCGAGACCCGGGTCTACGCCCGCCGCCCCGAGGCGCGCGAGGACCTGTCGGCGTGGGCGGCCGAGGCCGTGCCCACCTTGAGGCTGGAGGTCACCGACGACCCGAGGGCCGCGGTCGAGGGCGCCGGCACCGTCATCACGGGGTTGAGCATCGGCCTGCGCGGCCAGGAGCTGGACCCGGGGTGGGTGCGCGAGGACGCGCTGCTGCTGCCGCTGGACTACTCGAGCAGCGTCGGCAGCCGGCTCGCCCGCGAGGCGACCCTGGTCTCGGACGACGTCGAGCAGCTGGCCGCCGTCGCCCCGGCCAAGCTCGCCGCCGACTATCCGCCGGCCACCGGGTGGACGGGCGACGCGATCCGTCAGCCTCGGCCTGCCGGACGGCTCGTCTGCCAGAACCTCGGCATCGCGGCGACCGACGTCGTCTTCGCGGCATACGTCGCGGACCGGGCCGCCGACCGCGGGGCCGGCACGGTGCTCGCCCGCTGACCGCGGGCGTCGAGCGACCGTCGAGTCTCCCGGCTGACAACCTCCCCCCGGCCCGGCCACCCTGGTGGGATGAGAGCGTCAGCCCACGACCAAGGAGACGCGACCGTGAAGCGCATCGGCTACTTCCTGTCCTGCGAGGAGTACTCCCCCACCGAGATCGTCGAGCAGGCCCGCCTCGCCGGGGAGGCAGGCTTCGACGCCCTGTGGATCAGCGACCACTTCCACCCCTGGACCAACGAGCAGGGCGAGTCCGCCTTCGTGTGGTCCGCGATCGGCGCGATCAGCCAGGGTCTGCGACCTCCCGGTGACGACGGCCGTGACCTGCCCGACCGTGCGCATCCACCCGGCGATCATCGCGCAGGCCGCCGCCACCAGCGCCGCGCTCCTCGGCCCCGGCCGCTTCACTCTTGGCGTCGGCTCCGGCGAGGCGCTCAACGAGCACATCCTCGGCGACGTCTGGCCGCACGCCGACCTGCGCCTGGAGATGCTCAAGGAGGCGATCGGCCTGATCCGGCGCCTGTGGACCGGCGAGGTCGTGTCCCACGAGGGCGTCCACTACACGGTCGACACGGCCCGGATCTACTCCCTGCCCGAGGAGCTGCCGCAGATCTACGTCTCGGCGTTCGGGCCCAAGGCGCTGGACCTGGCCTGCCGCGTCGGCGACGGCTTCATCTCGGTCATGCCCGACGCCGAGGGGGTCTCGACCTTCCGCCAGGCCAAGGGCGCCCACGCACCGACCCAGGCCGGGTTCAAGGTCGGCTGGGGCGCGGACAAGGAGCAGGCCATCGACGACGCCTACCGCCTGTGGCCCAACGCGGGGGTGCCCGGCGAGCTGAGCCAGGTGCTGCCGAGCCCCCAGCACTTCGAGCAGGCGGCCGAGCTCGTCACCCGCGACAAGATCGCCGGCTCGGCGACCTTCGGCGACTCCGTCCAGGAGCACGTCGACGCGTTCACGCCGTTCGTCGAGGCCGGGTTCGACGACGTCTACGTCGCCAACATGGGGCCGCGCTACGCCGAGATGATCGAGGCGTACGGCAAGGAGGTCCTGCCCGAGCTGCGGTCCCGCCACGTGCGCGCCTGACCGCTGCGCCCACCCGTCCCGCCATACCGCCCTCGACCACCAGGAGTCCTCATGACCCACGACACCAGCCGGACCGACCAGCCGACGACGCGCCCCCGCACCCCGCTCGCCGCACCCCTCCACGCGATCGAGAGCTCCACCGCGCTCGACCCCGTCGTGGCGGTGGGCGATCGCGTCTCCGGGGCGATCGTCGCCGACGACCTGCGGCGCCAGGTGCTGCAGGGCGCCTGGCTCGGCCACGCGCTGCACCCCCTGCTCGTCGAGGTACCCATGGGCACGTGGATGAGCGCGACCCTGCTCGACCTGGCCGGCGACGACGCCTCGCGCGACGGGGCCCGCCTGCTGACCGGCGTCGGCGTGCTGGCGGCCGTGCCGGCCGCGCTGTCGGGCTGGTCGGAGTATGCCGAGACCGACACCCGCTCCCGCCGCGTCGGGGTGGTCCACGCCATCGCCAACGGCGCCGGTGCCGGGCTGCAGGTCGCGTCGTGGGTGGCGAGGCGCAACGGTCAGCACCGGCTCGGCGCGGCCCTCGGGCTCGTCGCGCTCGGCGCCGTGGGGGCGGGCGGCTTCCTCGGCGGGCACCTCGCGGCGGCGCGCAAGGTCGGCACGCACGACCCCTCCTTCATCCCCGAGCAGCCCTACCTCAGGTAGGCACATCAGCCCGGGTTGGCACGCCAGGCCGATGTGTCGACCTCAGGCAGATCCGGCGGAGCCGCCGTCGGGGCACTCTCGGGCATGCCGGTCGCGACCGCTCGCCTAGGACGCGACGACCCGGACGGCCGATCGGTAGACCCACGGCACGTGGGCCGCAGCCGTGACCAGGTGTCGTCGCACGAACGCCGATCGCGTGGCCACGACGAGCCCGCCCGTGAGCGCCCGGGCGGGCAGCCCGATGGTGTGCCAGTGCGCCTCGTAGCGGCTGGGGTCACCGGCCGCGACGGCCTCCACGGCGGCCCTCGCCTGTCGCCACCCGAGCGTCAGCCCCTCCCCCGTCAGCGCGTCGACGTAGCCCGCGGCGTCGCCGGCCAGCAGCACCCGACCGGCAACCTGACGCGCCGCGCGCTGCCGCAACGGTCCCGCACCGCGCACCTCGTCCAGAGGCTCGGCGCCCGCGAACCTGTCTGCCAACCTAGGGATCTCGGCGAGGTGCTCCAGGAATCCCCCGACGCGACCGGTCAGCACCGCGACCCCCACGACGTCCTCGGCGACCGGCGTGACATAGGCCTCGCAGGACCGCCCCCAGTGGACCTCCACGTGGTCCGTCCACGGCGCGACCCGGTAGTGCCGTCGCAGCCCACGCCTCCGCGGCGCCCGCGACGGACGGTCGAGCCCGAGCAGCCGTCGCGTCGGCGAGAGCAGCCCGTCGGCCGCCACCACGTGCCCGGCGCGCACCTCGCCTCCCCCGGCCAGCCCCACCGTGACCCCGCCGTCGTCCTGGGCCAGGTCCACGACTCGATCCTGCACCTGCCGTATGCCGTCCCCCGCCGCCTCCGTGGCCCGGGTCAGGGCGGCGTGCAAGGTCGTGCGGCGCACGCCGAGCCCAGGCCGCGGCCCGACCGGTGCGTCGGCAGATGGGCCGCGCCCGTCGAGGGACCTGCCGTCGACATACCGGATGCCCCGGATCGGGTGACCGTCCGGGTGGACCCCGAGAGCCGCGAGCTCGGCCACGCCGGCCGGCATGATGCCCTCGCCGCAGGCCTTGTCCACCGGCGACGGGCGGGGCTCGACGACGACGGCGCTCATCCCGAGCCGCGCCGCGTGCAGCGCCGCGACGAGCCCGACCGGCCCGCCGCCGACGAGGACCAGATCCACGTCCGCCCTGGCGTGAGCGTCGGCCCCGGTGCCTGGTGCTCGGGGGTCCCTCGCCACCGTCAGGCCGTCTCGTGCAGCGCGCGCAGCGCCTGCTCCTCGACCCGGATGCGGCGAGCCAGCAGGGCGGCGTTGGCGATCGTGAATCCCGCTGCAGTCCACCGGGACCCGTGCACCATCGGCAGGGCGACGCCCTCGACGACGACGGCGACGTAGTTGGGGTGGTCCAGGTAGCGGTAGGGGCCGCCCGTGACCCGGGAGGCGCCGGGCACCACGATCACGCGCGTGTTCCACTGCGGACCGAGGGTGCGGATGCACCACCAGCGCAAGGCCTGGGCGGCGCCGACGCCGGCGAGGGCGACCCATCCCCCGCGCCCGAACCGCCGCTGGCCCCAGTGCATCTCGGCGAGGCACGCCCCGAGCAGCCCGGTGTGCAGGGCCACCATGGCCGGGTAGTGCTCGCGCCCCACCTCGTGCCCGCCCTGGGCGAGGGACCAGGCAGCGTTGCGGCGCGACACCACCAGCTCCGCGAGGCGCTCGGCCGCGACGACGGCGACCAGTCCGGCATACGCCGTCTGGCTCCTCATCGGGCGTCCTCGGGCGCCCGCAGCAGGACCATCTCGAGGCAGAAGCCGGGGCCCATGGCGAGCAGCATCCCCAGCGACCCGGGCCGTGGTGGGCGGGTCCGGAGCGTGTCGGCGAGGACGTGCAGCACCGACGCCGAGGACAGGTTGCCGATCGCGGCGAGGGAGTCCCAGGTGACGCCAAGGGCGTCGCGGGGCACCTCGAGCGCCTCTTGCATGGCCTCGAGGACCTTGGGGCCGCCGGGGTGCGCGACCCACCACTCGATGTCGTCACGCGTGAGGTCGTGCAGCGCCAGGAACCCGTCGACGTCCTCGCGGACGTGCGAGCGCACCAGCTCGGGCACCTCGACGCCGAGGACGATCCGCAGCCCCGTGGCGCCGACGTCCCAGCCCATGGCGCGCTCGGTGTCGTCGTAGAACCGCGAACGGGTGTCCAGCACCTCGGGCCGGGTGGGCGTCGAGCCGGACGACCGGTCTGGTGCTCCCTGGTCGGTCGCCCGCTCGGCGGCCCGGTCGGCGCCGAGCATCACCACGGCCGCTGCTCCGTCCCCGAAGAGGCCGCTGGCCACCATGTTGGCGGGCGTGGTGTCGTCCCGCTGCACGGTGAGGCTGCACATCTCCGTCGCGACCAGCACGGCCACGTGCGCGGGATGACCGACGAGATGGTCGTGCACGCGGGCGATCCCGGCCGCTCCCGCGACGCACCCCAGGCCGACGAGCGGCACGCGCCGCACGTCGGACCGCATGCGCAGGCGCGCGGCGATCCGCGCGTCGATCGACGGCACGGCGAGACCCGTGACGGTGGCGCTGACGAGCAGGTCCACGTCGCGCGGTGCGAGCCCCGCCTCGGCGAGGGCCGCCTCGACGGCCTGGCACCCGAGCTCGACCGCCGCCTCGATGAAGGCGTCGTTGGCCTCGCCGAAGTCCGCCAGTCCCACGTAGCGCTCGAGCGGCAGGGCCAGGTGCCGTGTCCGCACCCCCGCGTTGGCGTGCACCTGGTCGAGCATCCGACGCCGGGCACCGGACGCGGCACCGGTGAACTCCGCCACCGCGTCGGTGATCTCGTGCTGAGAGTAGCGGTGCGGCGGCAGCGCCCCGCGGACGGCCACCACGGCGCTGGGGAGCGCAGGCCTCCGCCCGAGGCCGCCCGGGCCTAGCGTGGGCTCATGCCCGCTCCCCTGCTGTCCTTGCTGGCGACCACCTGCCATCCGGGCCCGACCGCGGTCGTCACCGGCCTCACCACGGCCCTCGCGGTCGGCTGCGGTCTGCCCCGCCGACGGGTCCTGCTCGTGGGCGCGACCGTCCTGTCCGGGCAGCTGACCATCGGTTGGAGCAATGACCTGCTCGACGCCGGGCGCGACCGGGTCGCGGGACGCGTCGACAAGCCGCTCGCCGCCGATCCGGGGGCGGCGAGGGTGGTCCGCCGGGCCCTCGGGGTGGCCGCTGGTGCCTGTCTGCTCCTGTCGAGCAGGTGCGGTGGTGCTGCCGGAGTCGTCCATGTGGTCCTCGTCGTCGGGTCGGGCTGGGCATACAACGCTGGTCTCAAGCGCTCGACCGCCTCGATCCTGCCGTATGCCGTGGCCTTCGGGGGGCTTCCGCACGTGCCGCATCTGACCAGAGGTGGTCCGCGCCAGGGCCCGGCGCCGTTGTGGCAGACGGTCGCCGGCGCGCTTCTCGGCTGCTCCGCCCACCTGCTGAACGTCCTGCCCGACCTCGACGACGACGCCGCCACCGGGGTGCGCGGCTACCCGCACCGGTGGTCCCCGGCGTCGCTGCGGGCCCAGGCCGTGGCTGGGCTGGCCGGCGCCCAGCTCGCCGTGCTGGCCGGGGCGCGCCCACCCGCCCGATCCGCACGCGTCGCGGTGGGGCTCGGGGCTGCGCTCGCGGCCGGCGTCCTCGGCGGTCGTGGCAAGGCACCGTTCTGGTGCGCGGCCGGGATGGCCGTCTGCGACGTGGCGCTGTGGGCGGTGGCGGGGCGAGGATGGGCCGGAGGCACCCCACCGTCGTCGGCGCCACCACCATCGACAGCTCCAGCAGCTGCGCCACCACCAGCAGGACGAGGAGAGATCGCATGAGGTTCACGCAGAGCGGCGGGCAGTCCGCCCCCGGGCCGCAGGACTGGTTCACCGGCGCGGTCTACATCGACGGGATCCGCAACCCGGACGAGCAGTCCGCGGTGGGCTGCGCGCACGTGCGGTTCACGCCGGGTGCCCGCACCGCGTGGCACACCCACCCCAAGGGCCAGACGCTCTACGTCACCGACGGCATCGGGTATGTCGCGAGCCGTGGCGGCGAGGTGCGCGAGATCCGCCCGGGGGACGTCGTCTACATCGAGCCGGGCGAGGAGCACTGGCACGGCGCGACGCCGGACCGCTTCATGGCGCACGTCGCGATCCAGGAGGCGGACGACCAGGGCGAGGTCGTGACCTGGCTGGACCACGTCACCGACGAGGAGTACGGCGCCTGACCGGCCGACCGGCCGGCTCTCTCACACTTGCTCACCTGCTCACCTGCTCACCCGCTCACCCGCTGGCACGTCAGGCGGGCAGCGGCTCGATCGCGTGCAGCCGCCCGTCGACGAGCTCGAGCACCCGGTCGGCATAGGCCACGATCATCGGGTCGTGCGTGGTGACCACCGCGGTCATGCCCCGCTCGCGCACCAGCTGCACGATGAGGGTCATCACCTCGCGCGCCGTCTCGGAGTCGAGCTGCCCCGTGGGCTCGTCGGCGAGGAGCACGGCCGGCTCACCGACGAGGGCCCGGGCGAGGGACACGCGCTGCTGCTGCCCGCCGGAGAGCTGGCGCGGCGTCTGTCGCGCGTGCGGTCCGAGGCCGACCCGCTCGAGCACCTGGGCCACGCGGCGGTCCCGCTCCCCCGGGTCGGTCCGGGTCAGCCGCAGCGGCACGGAGACGTTCTCGGCGGCGGTGAGCTCGGGCACGAGCCCGAACGACTGGAACACGTAGGCCACGTGCTCGCGGCGCAGCCTGAGCCGGCCCGCCTCGTCCAGGGCGCGCACGTCCACGCCGTCGACGCGGACCTCGCCCTCGTCGGCGTCGTCCAGGCCGCCGGCGACGTGGAGCATCGTGGTCTTGCCCGAGCCGGACCGTCCGCGGACGGCCAGCAGCTCGCCGCGCGGCACGGCCAGGTCGATCCCCTGCAGGGCGTGCACCGCGCCCGCCCCCGTGCCGAAGCTCTTGGCCACGGCGCGCAGCTCGATCATCAGGTCGGTCGTCTCAGTCATGGCGCCGGTGCCTCCCTGGCTCGCCCTCGGTGTCTTCGGTGTACCCGGTGTACCCGGTGTCCTCGGTGAGAGCGGCTCGCTCACGTCGTGTCCGGGGCGTGGCCCCGTCGTGACCCGGCCAGACGCCGATGTGGTCGCTCTCGAGGTCGAGCCGCACGCGGTCCCGCAGCTCGAGCGCGTGGGTGAACTCCCGCGGCAGCTGCAGGCGTCCGGCCCGGTCGAGCACGGCATACTCCTCGCTGACCAGGGCCGAGCGCCCCTCGGCGTCGACCTCGGTGCGCCGCAGCACCTCCGAGCTGGTGCGTCCGTCGCGGATGCCGACGGTGCGCTGGACCTGCCCCGACACCGCCTGGTCGTGGGTGACCACGACGACCGTCACGCCGAGCTCGGCGTTGGCGGTGCGGATGGCGGCGAACACGTCGTCGGCCGTGCGGGTGTCGAGCTCACCGGTGGGCTCGTCGGCGAGCAGGACCTGCGGGTGGTTGGCCAGGGCCACGGCCAGCCCGACCCGCTGCTGCTGCCCGCCGGACAGCTCGGCGGGCGGGCGGTCGGCGCACTCCGCGAGCCCGAGCAGGCCCAGCAGGTCACTCACCCGGCCCCCGACCTCCTCCCGAGGACGACCCGCCAGGCGCATCGGGACGGCGACGTTCTCGGCGGCCGTGAGATAGGGCAGCAGGTTGTCGCTCGCCTGCTGGTAGAGGAACCCGACCGTCTCGCGGCGGAAGCGCAGCCGCTCGCGACGCCGCATGGCGACGAGGTCGTGCCCCGCGACCCTCGCGGCCCCGGCGGTGGGCCGGTCCAGCCCCGAGAGCACGCGCAGCAGGGTCGACTTGCCGCTGCCGGACGCACCGACGACGGCGACGAGCTCACCGGCGGCGACGGACAGGTCGAGCCCCTGCAGCGCCACCACCTCGACACCTTCGGACGTGAAGATGCGCACGACGTTGTCGCACTCGACGAGCGGTCTGCCCCGCTCCGCCTCGGTCTGGGTCGTCGTCATCACTGGTCTCCTGCCCTGAGGTGGCGCGTGAGGCTGAGTCTGGTGGCGGATCGCAGGTCGAGCGCCACGACGGCGCTGACCAGCACGGACAGGCCGATCGCGATGGCGGCGACAGTTGGCCAGGACGGGACGAGCCTCGGATAGGCATCCCCGCCCGCGAAGGGTGCCAGGTCGACCAGCCGAGGGAGCAGCCAAGGCAGGCCGAGCCCGGTGGCCAGGCCCGTGACCACGGCGGCCAGGGCGGGCGGCAGCACCTGGACGAGCACGACCGTATGCCGGTCGCGCGCGGGCATGCCGAGCACCCGGGCCCGCGCGAGGAGCTGTCGACGCGCCGCTGCCGTCGCGGCGGTGAGGGCATAGGCCGCGAGCGCGGCCAGGAGTGCCGCCGCGAGCGACGTGAGCAGGACGACGAGCAGCACGTGGCGCGAGAGCGGCTGGTCGGCGGCGCGGGCGGCCACCGTCGTGCGGTCGACGGCCTGCTCGACCAGCGGGCTCAGCGTCCGTGCCTCGGCCACGAGCGAGGCGGACGCGACGGGGGTGGCGCGCACGAGAAGGGTGGTCGTGGGGACCGGTGATCCCGTCAGGCGTTCGACCTGGTCGCGCGGCGCCAGGGCGATCAGCTGCGTCGTGGTGTCCTGCAGGCTCTCGTCGACCACCACCGTGCGGACGGGGGCCGAGCGCCGGTTGATCTCGACCCGCAGCCCGGGCTGGTGCAGGACCGGCCGGTCACGCCCCACCACGAGGGTGACCCCGTCGCCCAGCGGGGAGGTCGAGGTGGAGGTCGCCGTGGAGGTCGCAGTAAACGTCGACGTGGGGGTCGCCGTGGACGTCGACGCCTCGTGCACGGCGATCGGCGTACCGGCTCGCACGGAGGCGACCTCCTGGACGGAGCCGACGCGGACCGCCACCTGCGCCCGTGCGTCTGCGCCGGTGCTGTCCGAGAGCAGCTGTCCGCTGGTCTCCCCCAGGGCGGCCACGGCCTGCACCCCCGGCTTGCGCCGGACGGCGTCGACGACGGATGCGTCGAGGCGCGACCCGGTCACCTGCGCGTCGGCTCCCACCTCGCGCCAGGTCTGCAGCTCGCGGGCCTGGACCAGGGTGTGGCCGAGCGTGGAGGTCAGGACGGCGAGTGCCGCCGCCACCGTGAGGGCCACGAGGGGAAGTCGCGAGGCGCCACCCGCGCGGGCCGCCTGCGTCAGCCCCAGCCAGCTGCGTCCGCCCGGGCGACGGTCGACGATGCGGGCGGCGACGCTGGACGCGGCGCGCACCAGGGCCAGGAGCAGCAGGCCCACCACCACCGCCACGAGCGCGGGCACGGCTTGGACGAGGGGGTCGGGGGTGATGTCGCCCGTGCTCAGCTGCGCAGCGCGGCCAGCGGTGATGAGGTCGTCGCGAGGTGTGGTCGGCTCGGCCGGCCGTTGGCGCACGGTGATCACGGCCAGCACGGCCAGCGCCACGAGTGCCAGCACTGGCGCCAGCCTGGAGGCGGCCCCGACCCGCGCGAGCCGCCCGCCCCGCTGCCCGCGGCCACGATCCCGCGCCCCGAGGACCGTGGCACCGACGTGCGCGAGGACGGCTGCTGCGGCCAGCCCCAGGGCCCACCAGGGAGGCAGGACGGACTGGGTGGTGAGCGCGGCGACGCCCCATCCCAGCGCCGCGCCGAGGACGACCGGCATGCTCACGTCCAGGGCCGCCAGGAGGCCGAGCCGGCTCATCGAGGCCCCACGTGATCGGAGCAGGTCGTCGTCCCGCCGCCGTCGCTCGGTGCGCAGGCGGGCGAGGAGCACGGCGAGCGCCGCCGCCAGCACCAGCAGACCGGTTGTGACGGTGCCGTCGACGAGCCGCGTGGCGCGCACCCCGTCCCGCCACGACGACAACGTGCCGGAGAGGGTCGAGCGGACCGACACCGCCCCGTCCGTGACCTCGCTCGGCGCCGAGGCCACCCGGGCGAGCCCGCTCGTGAGTGCCGGGAGGTCGGCCGGTCGGACGCGTCGGTCGTCGACGCGCCAGGTCCAGGAGTAGTTCACGGTGTTGCTGAGCGCGGAGATGGCGACGACCTGCTGGTGAACGTCCGGCGAGAGGACGAGCCCGACCGCAGGTTGGACGCCACCGTTGGCGCCGCCCTCCTCGATCAGGCTGATCCCGGCGAGCTGAGGCATCCACTGCCAGAGGTCGTCGCGGGGGTCGGTGGGCTCGTAGATGCCTGAGACCAGCAGGTGCAGCCGGGTCGCCGTCCCCGAGGCGGCTGGCATGGTCCACCGCTCGCCGACCTTGGTGCCCCACGAGTCGGCGGCGACCGTGGACAGTCCCACCTCGAGGGTGGGGATGGTCTCCGGGGGCAGCGTCGCCGGGTCCGGCAGCCCCGGTCCGGCCGTCTGCACGCTGAGGTCCTCGGTCGCCGGCGCGGGCGGCAGCACGTGGCGCTCGGCCGAGGGGCGCGGTGCCCGTCCGGCGGTCCAGCGCACCCGGGACTCGAAGGCCGGCGTCAGCACGAGCTGCCCGCTGCGAACGACGCCCTGGGGGGTGGGCGCGAGCGGTTGCGCGTCGTTGGTCGCGGCCATCGGCCGGACAGGGCCGTAGAGCTGAGAGGTCTCCGGGCCCCACAGCCGTTGCACGGACGTCGCGACACGGGCGAACGGCGCGGCTGGATCACCGCCCGGGAACCCTGCGCCGATGCCGGTGGGCAGGGTGACCAGGACCGAGCGGCCCATCACCGGAGCCCGGCGCAGGCTCTCGCCGAGCCAGTCGCGCGAGGCGCGGTCGGTCAACGCCGGCAGCATGGTCACCAGGGCCGTCGTGACGGCGACGACCAGGGCCGTGAGGAGCGTCAGCCCGCGCGTCGTGCGGGCTGACGCAAGCACCAGGCGAGACCAGGTCATCACGTCTCCCCCTCTGCCCCGCAGGCTTGGCCGCCTCATGCCGTGTCCCCCTCGCGCAGCAGGCTCGACCAGCTGCGCGCCGGCGGCCGCAGCGCGAGCAGCCCGGTCAGCCACAGCGCGGCCGCCAGCGCACCGGCCGCTGCGACGACCTGGCCCCAGGGCACGACGGGAGTGGTGCCGGCCCCCTCGACGGACCAGGCGGGGATGACGACGACGGCGGCGAGCAGCCCGACCGCGGTGCCCGTCAGGACCGCGACGAGCACCTGGGCGAGCTCGCTCCCCCACACGGATCGGCGCAGCAGCGCGGCAGGCACCCCGAGCGCGTGGAGGACCGCCCGGTCGCGCTGGCGGGCCCGGGCCGCCGCCGCCGTCCCCGCGAGACCCGCGACGACCGCGAGCGCTGCGCTGGCCGTCAGCAGCAGGGCGAGCACACCCCGCAGGGCAGCGGGGGCTACGTCGGAGCGGAGTCGGGCGAGCGTCTCGGCCTGCGTGGCGACGGTGAGGACCCCGCCCTGCCCGGCCTGCGGCGCGGATGCCGGGTCGGGGACGCGCGTCCCCCACACCTGCCCGGGCTCGAGGGGTGGGAGCAGGAGGTCGGCCCCGGAGCTCCCCCTGGCACCCGTGGTCTGCAGCGTCCGCAGGTCCACCAGAGCAGCGCGCTGCGCATCGCCTTGGCCAGGGACCCGGTCGACCACCCGAGTCACGCGCAACCGGACCGTGCGACCGGCGACCGGCAGCTCGACGGTCTGCCCCGGCCGGGCCTCGAGGGCCTCTGCGAGTCCGCGCGAGAGGACGGCGGGGACCGGGTCGACGCGCGGCTTCGCCACCACCGCCTCGGCGCTCAGGCCTCGGCTGCCCTCGGTCGTGGTGGTCAGCGGGACCGGAGCGGGCAGCAGGGAGGTGCGCGACCCGTCCGGCCGGCGGACGGTGAGGGAACGGAGGGTCATGTCGGCAGGGGGATAGAGCATGGTGGCGGAGACGAGCTCGAGCGGCTCGGGGACAGCGCGCCCCACACCGGTGCCGAGGGTGCCGCGATAGCTGACCTGGGTGCTCGGCGTCCCGGCAGTGAGCGCGAGGGCGTGGCGGTAGCCCTCGCCGTCGTCGAGCAACAGCTGCAGCTCGGGCAGGCCGGACCTGTCCTCGAGCGACTCCAGGGTGCCGACGACCGTGGCCTCGAGGGTGAGCGCGCCCGCGGGAGAGGGCGCGCCCGCGGACAAGGGCGCGGTGGGCTGGACCGACGGTGCCGCCGACGTGGTGGCCGATGGTGCAGACGTGGTCGTGGCCGAGGATGTCGACGGGATCGCAGGAACGGGGGGCGGGGCAGGGGCGGCTCGCAGGCCGTGGAGGGTCGACTGCCAGGTGTCGTGCTGGGCGCGCGCGCCGGCGGGGTCGGGCACCAAGGTGGGGTCGGCGATCACGGCGTCGCTCAGGTCGACGCCGAGCAGCGTCGCCTCGGCACCGCCGACTCCCGTGACCTGCTCGGACCACACCGAGGTCGTCGTCCCGCCCAGGCCGCGGGCGACCTCGGCCGCGTGGCCCGCGTCGGGCGCCAACGTGACCACGACGGGCGCCGGGACCTCTCGCACCGCCCGGTCCTGGATCAGCTGGTCGTTGCTGGCCAGCTGGGTGACGGTGAGGGCTGCCACCGCGGCCGTCACCACGGCGAGAAGGCGGGTGCCGAGGCTCTCGGGCGAGGGATGACGGGTGCCCCACGCGGCCCAGGCGGCAGCCAGGCCACGAGATCGCCCGGCCGCGCGCGCGACGAGTCGGCCGAGCACGGGGGCGAGGCGCATCGCCACGAGCGCGAGCCCGAGGACCACCAGCGCGGGCGCGACCACGGACAGCGCATCGGCGCGCTGCTCGTCCCCGGCTCCCCGCAGGCGCCACCAGGCCAGGGCCGCCAGCAGCAGCAGGACGGCGTCGATCATGCGTGAGGTGCGACCGTGACCCCCGACCGAGCCGGCCAGCGCCGTCAGGGTGACGACCAGCATCGCCGCGATCGTGGCCCCGAGGGCGACGACCCAGGTCATGACGGTGGGCTCGACCCGGTCGGCCCCCGGCAGGACGCGCGCCAGCACAGGGGCCAGCAGCGCGGCCAGGACACCGGCGGGCAGCACGGCGGCGGCCGCCAGCCCGGCCAGCACCCCGACCTGCCCGGGCGACGCGCCACGAGTGCGCAGGAGCCGGTCGCCCCGCTCGTTGACCGCCCCGAGCAGCAGGCCCGTCAGCCCCAGCCCCACCAGGGCGACGAGCACGAGCAGGGCCGTCGGTCCGGCGATGGCGGCACGCGTGCGGACACCGTCGGCGACGGCCCGCTCGAGGGTCGCCGGCAGTCCGGTCCGCACCGCGAAACCGTCGAGCAGGGGCGCCTGCTCGAGCGCGGCCACGGCGTGACGCACGGGCGGCTCCAGCCCCGACGCGTCCGCAGGAGGCACGATCCGCCAGGTGGCCGTCGCTCCTGCGCCGAGCGCGGGCACCGTGTCGCCCGAGACCAGCAGCGGCCCCACGGTGCGGAAGTCGCCCTCGCTGATCCCCGCCCCACGGCGCGCGTCGTCGGCCCACCCTGGGGTGTCGGTGGCTCGAGTCCGGTAGGTGCCGCTGATCCGCAGGCGGGGTGGGTCCGCCTGCGTGGCCACCAGCCGGCTGAGGGCGAGGGTCTGCCCCACGCGCCACCCCAGACGCTCGGCCGCAACCTGCGGGACCGCGACGTCGCCGTCCGAGGTGGGCCAGGCCCCGCTCACCAGCGTGCTGCTCGCGACGGCGCCCGGGGCGTGCCCCAGCTCCACCCGCAGGTTGGCGGCGGCGCCCGCCACGGCGTAGCCGGACGAGGTGACCCACCGGGACACCTGGGCGCCCGGGATGCGTGAGGCGGCGGACCGCACCACGGCGTCGGTCTCGGCCAGCCCTCGGGACACGGTGCCGCTCACGACGACCGAGCGGTCGTCCAGCGGCGCCTGCCGCAGGGCCGAGGTGCGCGCGGCCCGGTCCGCGGAGTCCGCGTGGACCTGCGCCGTCGCGGCGGCCAGGCACGCGACGAAGGTGCACAGCGCGACGGCGAGCACGGCGGCAGGGCGATGGCGGACACGGCGCAGCGCAAGCCCCACCAGCACCCCGAGCGACCGCATGACGTCCTCCCCGAACCCGACGCACCGTCGCGTCGGTCCCTGCATCATGCCAGCCCCTGCCGACACACCCTCGCGCCCGCCGTGTGGCCCGGCCCTGGTCTTCAGCGCCGCCGACGGGTCGCTGCGCTGCCTGGTCCTGGAGGTGCGCGACGGACTCGTCCGCACCGTCCAGCTCCACGGCAACCCGGCCAAGCTCGGTGCCCTCGACCGGCCGGCCTGAGCGGGCACGGCGCACGAGGGACGCAGGCCGACACGATTTCGCAACGCGCCCGCAACATGCGCGTGGAAGCCTCACGCCATGGACAGCGCACGATCCAGCGGGCAGGCCCAGACCCGGCACTCCCCCCAGGCGACGCAGACGTCGCAGCCGCGGACCCGGCCGATCCGCAGGCTCGGGGTCGAGGAGGAGTTCCATGTCGTGGACCTGACCACGCGCCGGCTCGCCGCCAAGGCCCCCGAGCTGCTCGAGGCGCTGGCCGACCGCACGGAGTACGTCGCCGAGCTCCAGCAGTGCGTCGTCGAGGTCAACTCGGCCGTCGTCACCGATCTGGACGAGCTGCGCGACGAGCTGCTCCGCTGCCGGGAGGGCCTGGTGCAGGCGGCGACGCCGCTGGGGCTCGGGATCGTGGGGGCCGGCTCCCTGCCGCTGTCGGCGCCCGACGAGATCGACGTCACCGAGACCCCGCGCTACCGGCGCATGCTGGCGGACTACCAGCTCCTCACGCGCGAGCAGCTGATCTGCGGCTCGCAGGTGCACGTCGACGTGGCCGACCTCGACGAGGCCTGCCTGGTCGCCGAGCACGTAGCCCCCGACCTGCCCCCGCTGCTGGCGCTGTCCGCGTCCTCCCCCTACTGGTCGGACGGGGATGACACGGGCTACGCCAGCGTGCGGAGCCTGGTATGGAGCCGCTGGCCCACGACGGGCCTGTCGAGCGGGGCCCGCTCCGCCGCCGAGTTCGACCGGCTGGTGGCCAACCTCGTCGACACGGGCGTGATCAGCGACCCGGGGATGATCTACTTCGACGTCCGGCCGGCCGCGCGCATCAGCACGATCGAGCTGCGGATCTGCGACAGCTGCCCCTCCACCGACACCATCGTGCTGGTCGCCGGCCTGTTCCGGGCCATGGTGGACCGGGCCGTCGAGACAATCGCCGCGGGCGTCCCCCCGCTCGACCTGGCCCCCGTCGTCGGCCGCGCCGCGTCCTGGCGGGCGGCGCGCTCGGGGCTCGAGGGCGACCTCGTCGACCTGCGCTCGGGCCGCACCGCCCCGGCCCCCGAGATCATCCGAGACCTCGTCGCCTCGCTGGAGCCGTGGCTGCGCGCCAACGGCGACTGGGAGCTCGTCGACGGGCTGACCACCGCCGCCCTGCTGCGCGGCAGCTCCGCCGCCCGCCAGCGCCGGGCACGCCGCCGCCGGGGCCGGCTCACGGACGTCGTCGACCAGCTCATCGCCGAGACCGCCCGTGGCGTCGCGGCCCCGGTCGACGGCACCGAGGACCTGCTCGAGTCCTACCGGCCCCGCGAGGGGGCGGCCCCCGCGGCCTACGACGAGGCCGTCGACGAGTCCGGTGCACCGCGCCCGCCGTATGCCGACGTGGTCGCCGCCTTCCAGCGGCTGGGGACCCGGGGGCTGCGCCAGCGCGACTACGCGATCGTCGACCTGCAGCGGGCCGACGGCCTGACCTTCCGCCTGCGCGACCAGCCGCAGCCCCAGGTCTTCCCCGTCGACCTGATCCCCCGGATCGTGTCCGCGTCCGACTGGGAGCACATCAGCGCCGGCGGCGAGCAGCGGGCCCGGGCGCTCGACGCCTTCCTGCGCGACTGCTACGGCGAGGGCGCGATCTTCGCCGACGGCGTGATGCCCCGCGAGCTGCTGGACCGGGCGCCGGGCTACCGCTCCAGCGGGCGCCTCGGCGGGCCGGGCGTCCGCAACCACGTCAGCGGCCTGGACCTGGTCAGCGACGGACCCGGACGCTGGCGGGTGCTCGAGGACAACCTGCGCGTGCCGTCCGGGGTCGGCTACGCCATCGCTGCGCGCGCCCTGATGCGCCGGTTCGTGCCCGAGGTGTTCCCCCGCGGCATACGGCCCGTCCGTCCCGTCCCCGAGCTGCTGCGCGACACGCTGTCCGCCGCCGCGCAGGGGGGCGCCGCCGAGCCCGGCGAGATCGCCATCCTCTCCTCGGGCCCCACCGACTCCGCGTGGCCCGAGCACACCGGGCTGGCCGAGGCCATGGGCGTCGACGTGCTCACCCCGAGCCAGGTGTGGTTCGAGGACGGGCGCCTCATGCGGCAGCGGGCAGGACGACCGGCCCAGGTGCGCGTGGCCTACCTGCGGATGGACGAGGACCTGCTGCTGTCGGCGGGAGGACGCGACGGCCAGCCCCTGCGCGCCGGGGTCATCGAGGCGCTGCACCGGGGCACCCTGACGCTGGCCAACGCCCTCGGCAACGGGGTGGGCGACGACAAGGCCGTCTACACCTTCGTGCCGCACATGGTCCGCTACTACCTGGGCGAGGAGCCGATCCTGGACCAGGTCCCCTCCTGGCTGTGCGCCGACGCGGACTCCCGCGAGCACGTCCTGGACCACCTGGGCGAGCTCGTCACCAAGCCGATCGACGGGCACGGCGGGCTCGGGGTGCTCATCGGGCCGGACGCCACGTCCGCCCAGGTCGCCGAGCGACGGCGCGAGATCCTCGCCAACCCCGAGCGCTACATCGGGCAGGAGCTGGTCGACCTGTCCACGCACCCGACCTTCGACGGCAACGCCCTGCGGCCGCGGCACGTGGACCTGCGGGTGTTCGTGCACCTGCGACGGCGCAGCGGCACCCGCGAGACGGAGGCGATCACGATGCCGGCCGCGCTGAGCCGGTCCGGGGCCGAGGGCAGCAAGATCGTCAACTCCTCGGCGGGTGGCGGCAGCAAGGACACGTGGATCATGACGGACGGGGAGGAGCGCTGATGTGCGGCATCTGCGGTGAGGTCAGGTTCGGCGAGCGAGGGGCTCGGCCCGCGGACGTCGCGGCGGTCGAGACGATGACCGAGGCGATGGTCGCGCGCGGTCCCGACAACGGTGGGGTCTGGGCCCAGGGGCGGGTCGCCCTGGGGCACCGGCGCCTGTCGATCATCGACCTGTCGCCCCGCGGCTCCCAGCCGATGGTCGACGCCGAGCTCGGCCTGTCGATGGTGTTCAACGGCTGCATCTACAACTACCAGGAGCTGCGCGCCGAGCTCGAGGGTCACGGCTACCGCTTCTTCTCGCGCGCCGACAGCGAGGTGATCATCAAGGCGTACCACCGCTGGGGGCCGGACTGCGTGGAGCACCTGACCGGCATGTTCGCCTTCGCGATCACCGACGTCGACACCGGCGTGCTCACCCTGGCCCGGGACCGGCTCGGGATCAAGCCGCTCTACCTCTCGCGCCGCGGCGACCGGCTGCGCTTCGCCTCGTCGCTGCGCGCGATCGTCGACGCCGGCGACGTGGACGTGTCGCTGGACCGGGTCGCGCTGCACCACTACCTGTCCTTCCACTCCGTCGTGCCCGCGCCCCGCACGATGTTCGCCGGCATCCAGAAGCTCCCGCCGGCCACCGTCCGGACCTACCAGCCCGACGGCCGCTACACGGACCGCGTCTACTGGGAGCCGTCGTTCACCCGCCGCGAGGACCGCGCCGACTGGGACGCCCGCGACTGGGGCGACGCGCTGCTGGACTCCCTGCGCACCGCCGTCGAGCGACGCATGGTCGCCGACGTGCCCGTGGGGGTGCTGCTGTCCGGCGGCTTCGACTCCAGCCTGGTCGTGGCGCTGCTCGCCGAGCAGGGGCAGCAGGACCTGCAGACCTTCAGCATCGGCTTCGACTCGGCCGGGGGCGAGTCCGGCGACGAGTACTCCTACTCCGACCTGATCGCCGCCCGCTACGGCACCGACCACCACAAGATCCACGTCGACACCAGCCGCCTGCTGCCGGCCGTCCCCGGCACCCTCGCGGCGATGAGCGAGCCGATGGTCAGCCACGACTGCATCGCGTTCTACCTGCTCTCCCAAGAGGTCTCGCGGCACGTCAAGGTCGTGCAGTCGGGCCAGGGCGCGGACGAGGTGCTCGGTGGCTACGACTGGTATCCCCCGCTCCTGGACGTCCCCCGCGACCGGACGACCGAGGCCTACCGCCGGGTCTTCTTCGACCGCAGCCACGACGCCGTGGGTGCCCTGCTGCACCCGGACTACCGCCTCGACCACGACCCGAGCTGGGCCTTCGCCGCCGCCCACCAGGCCGCTCCCGGCGCGGGCACCTCCGTCGACGCCGCCCTGCGCCTGGACACGCAGGTGATGCTGGTCGACGACCCGGTCAAGCGGGTGGACACGATGACGATGGCCTGGGGCCTCGAGGGCCGGGTGCCGTTCCTCGACCACGACTTCGTCGAGCTGGCCGGCTCCTGCCCGCCCGAGCTCAAGCTCGCCGGGGGCGGCAAGGGGGTCCTCAAGGACGCCGCCCGGTCGATCCTGCCGGTCGAGGTCATCGACCGCACCAAGGGCTACTTCCCCGTCCCCGGCATCCGCCACCTCGAGGGCGAGGTGCTCGAGCTGGTCCGCGACACCCTCGGCTCGTCGGCGGCGCTCGACCGCCACGTCTTCGACGCCGACGTGCTCGACCGGCTGCTCGCCGATCCCAACACGACCCGCACGACCCTCGGCTCCAACGAGCTTTGGCAGCTCGTGACCCTGGAGCTGTGGCTCCAGACCTTCTGACCGTGATGGAGCTCTCCGGCCGCCCTACCCACGGGGCGTCCGTCGCCCCCGACGGCCGTGCCCTGGCGCACGTCGTCGACGTCGACGGCTATCCCCGAGCGGTGCAGCGCTTCCTCGAGGGGGCGCGCGCGGGCACCTGGCGGCCCGTCCGGCTGCCGGTCGACGGACCGGTCACCCGGGTGCGGCACTCTCCCGACGGTCTGTGGCTGGCCTGCCAGGTCGCGCCGTATGGCGGGGACCGCTCCCAGGTGTGGGTCGTCACGACCGACCCCGGCGACCCGCAGGCGTGGCGCGCCGACGACGACCGCGACGGGTCGGCGGAGCTCGTCGGCTGGGACGGCACGCGGATCCAGGTCACGGCCGAGCTGGAGGACGGCTCCGGCGAGTCTCGGCTGGTCGACCCGCAGACGCTCGGCGTCGAGGTCGTCGACCGGCGTCCCGAGGGCCGGTTCGTCGACTCGTGGGGTGGCGCGTCGTTGGTGCGGGTGGGCGGTCGCGGCGACCGGTCGCTGCGCCTGCTGTGGGGCGGCGAGGACACCGCGCTGCTGCGCCCGGACCCCGGCTCGGTCACGGACGCCGCCGCGATCCTCGACGACCACCGCCCCCGGCGCCTGCCGTCACGATCGGGCTGGTCGGAGCGGCTGCCCCCGCACACCTCGTGCCCGTCGGAGAGCCGCGAGGGCTACCTGCGCGTCGTGGTCCGCACCGACGTCGGGGGCGACCGGCAGCGGCTGGCGCTGCTCACGGTGACCGGCCGCGGCGTCTCGGAGCGGGTCCTGATGGCTCGTCCGGACGCCGACGTCGAGGAGTTCTGCGTCAGCGAGGACGGCACCCGCGCCGCGGTCCTGTGGAACGTCGACGGCGGCCGCAGCGAGCTCGCCCTCGTCGAGCTGGTCGACGGCACCGTCCACGAGGCCATCCCCCTGCCCGGGTGGGTCGCGACCGAGCCGAGCCTCAGCGCCGACGGCTCGATCCTGGCCCTGACGGTCGAGAGCCCCGACCGGGACCGGTGCGTCGAGATCCTCGACCTGCGCACCCGCAGCTGGGTCTCGCAGGCGTGGGTCGACGTCGACGGCGCCACCCGCGACCCGCAGGCCGTCCTGCCGGAGCTGCTGCGCACCACGACGCGTGACGGCACAGAGGTGTCGTCCTGGTGGCACCCGGCGCAGGACCGCCCGGTCGACGGGGGCGGGCCGGTCGTCATACACCTGCACGGCGGGCCCGAGGGCCAGGAGCGCCCCGGCTGGTCGCACCTGTATCCCGTGCTCCTGCGGGCCGGCATCTCGGTCTGCGCGCCCAACGTCCGCGGGTCGGGAGGCTTCGGGCGGGCCTACTCCCACGCCGACGACGTCGGTCTGCGCTGGCGGGGCGTCGACGACGTCGAGGACGTCGTGGCGGACCTCGTCGCGCGGGGCCTCGCCGACCCGGACCGGGTGGCGTGCGTGGGCTGGTCGTATGGCGGCTACCTGACCCTCTCGTGCCTGGCGGCTCGACCCGGGCTCTTCGCAGCCGGGGCCAGCATCGCGGGGATGAGCGACCTCGGCACGTTCTACGCCACCACCGAGCCGTGGATCGCGCGGGCCGCCCTGCCGAAGTACGGCCACCCCGTCCACGACGCCGAGCTGCTGCGGACCATCTCGCCGCTGCGGCTGGCCGACCGGATCGACGCGCCCGTGCTGCTGGTGCACGGCGCCCACGACACCAACGTCCCGCCGAGCGAGTCGCAGCAGCTCGCCGAGGCGGTGCAGGCGGCCGGCGGGACCGCGCGCTGCGAGATCGTGCCCGACGAGGGCCACGAGATCGTCCAGCCCGCCCGGCGTCGCGCGGCGGCGGAGCTGGTCCGGGAATGGACGCTGGCGGCCTTCGCCGCGGCGGTCAGCCCTGCCGGTGCGCCGTCACGAACGGGCAGGCGAACGGGTCCCGGTCACCCAGCCCCACCCGGTTGAGGTGCCGCACGACGATGCCATAGGACTCGAGCAGCCCGGCCTCGGTGTAGGGGACGCCGTGCTCGGCGCAGTGGGCGCGGACGAACGGCTGCGCCCGGCGCAGGTTGCCGCTCGGCATGCTCGGGAACAGGTGGTGCTCGACCTGCAGGTTGAGGCCGCCCATGAGCCAGTCGACCGGCCGGCCGCCGCGGATGTTGCGCGAGGTCAGGACCTGGCGGGAGAGGAAGTCGATCCTCGTGTCCCGCGGGACCAGCGGCATCCCCTTGTGGTTGGGGGCGAAGGTCGCGCCCATGTAGACGCCGAAGACGGCGAGCTGCACGGCGAGGACGGCTGCACCCAGGCCCGGCCCGAGCAGGGTGAGGACCAGGCCCGGGAGCACGGCCAGCCGGATCGTCAGGAGCACGGCCTCGGTGCCGCGGTGGCTGAGCTCGCGGTCCTGGACGACGGTGCGGACCGCGTCGGCGTGCAGGCTGAGGCCCTCGAGGGTGAGCAGGGGAAAGAACAGCCACCCCTGGCGAGCGGTGAGCCAGCCGCTCAGGCCCCTGCGCCGGGCGACGTCGTCGGGGGTGAAGAGCAGGACGCCGGGCCGGATGTCCTTGTCCGCCCCGACCTAGTTGGGGTTGGCGTGGTGGCGGGAGTGCTTGCGCATCCACCAGCCGTGACTCAGGCCCACGACCAGGGTGGCGACCAGGCGCGCGGCCCCTCGTTGGCGGCGCCCGTGACGAAGATCTGCCGAGGCCAGTGGCGAGGCGGGGGCAGCAGCTGGTGCGGCGCCGGCCGCGGCAGCGGTCTGGTGCTCCCGGCGCCGGGCCAAGAACCCTGACCGGATGCCGGCCCACGCGCCGCTCCCGCCCAGCCCGGGGTTGCCCCGGCCGACCCCAGCGCGCTCCAGGCGGTACTCCACCTCGGTGTTGAGGATGTACTCGTGTCCGTAGACGCTCATGACGGTGCCCTTCTCGGGTGGTGTCGCCGGTCCTTCCGACACCTCCACACTGGGCTGCTGAGGTAGGCCCCCACATCGGACGGATGCCCTATCCCCCACCTCCGACCCCCTCAGATCCGACCACCGGGGCGCTACAGCAGGACCTGCAGCGCGGTCCGGACGGCCGGTCGGGCCTTGGGGAAGTCCTCCGCCATCGACAGCAACGTCGCTGGGCTGCTACACTGACGCGCCAGCCATCGTCTGAGGGCCGCGTGAGCGAGGTCGGCACCCCAGTCGTGGCGCAACCGGAAGACGTCGAGGATCGTGCGCTCCGGCGAGTACAGCCCGATGCGCCCGCCCCCGGGCAGCGACTGCTGGGTCCGGCCGACCTCGAAGGTGGCCGGGTCGAAGCGGTGCCAGCGCACCGGCGAGATCGTGATCCTGGGGGGCTGGCTGCCCCGCGGCAGGGCGATGTCGCTCCTCATGGGGATCTCGTCCGTCAGGTCGTGGATGGACAGGGCAGACAGCAGGCAGATGGTGGCCTGCGGCTTCTTCGCGGTCGCGGCGATCAGAGCGGCGGTCGTGGCATCCGTCAGCCCTGTCCTGATGAAGGCGCCTGGCGCAACGCGTTCAAACTCCGCCTGGGCCACGAGCTGCTCCAGGCCATGCCGGCTGAGCCCGTGGCGGGCCAGGTCGCCATACGCCAAAAAGTCCGGGAGCTGCCGCTCTGCCATGATCACCCACCTCAGCAGAAAGCATGCCACATCATGCCAGTGTGTATGCGATTCTGCCGCCTAGCTGGGTGCGTCGTCAGTCCTCGACGTGCGCAGAGACACTCCAATGACAAAGGTCCCGGGAACTTAGCGTTCCCGGGACCTTGTGGTCGGGCTGACAGGATTTGAACCTGCGACCCCTTGACCCCCAGTCAAGTGCGCTACCAAGCTGCGCTACAGCCCGTTGCCCACCGCGGTGAGCGACACGTCACCTTAGCGCACGAGCGGCCACGATTCCCAATCGATCCCGCCCACCGCTGCCGCCCCGCAGGAGCGCCTACCCCAACCCTCACACAACGGGAATGTCTGTCCTCTCCCGGTCGTTGAACGATCCAGGAACCACCGAGAGGAACCCCCATGTCCCCACGCCGCACGAAGGCCTACCTCGACGCCCGCCACCTGCTGCGCAAGCACCAGGAGACCCACGGGGAGCTGCGCGGCGTGATCGCGCGCCGCACCGAGAGCGAGCCCACCGGCCACGAGTGACGCGGGCTCGGCCCACAGACCGGCGCGGATCCACCTCCTACCCCCTTGGAGGTGGATCCGCGCCTTTGTCGTGCGGGGACCGCGGTTGCGAGGAGGTCAGCGCGGCGGGGTGCTGCGCAGGTATTCCTCCAGGCTCGTCGGCCGCGAACCGGTGAGCTCGTGGACGGCACTGCTCACCGTCGCCATCGTGCCGTCGGCGATCGCGGTGTAGGTGCTCACCCAGGCCTCGACCTGCCAGTCGGGGGCGCCGTAGCCGGCCCGGGAGGCGTATGCCTCGTCGAGCGTCTCGTCGTGATGGCTGACGCGCGTCCCCCGCACCGCGGAGATGGTGCTCGCCACCTCGTCGAGGGTCAGCGCCTGCGGCCCCGTGAGGTCATAGGTGCGGTTGGTGTGCGCGGCCGGGTCCGACAGCACCGCGGCCGCCGAGCGCGCGACATCGGCTCGCGCGACGAACGCGCAGGCGCCCTCTCCCGCAGGCCCGCGGATGACCCCGTCCTCGCCCACCAGCGCCTCGGTGAAGTCGAGATAGAGGCTGTCACGCAGGAAGGTCCACGCCATGCCGGAGGCCTTGAGGTGCTCCTCGGTGGCGTGATGGTCGCGCGCGAGGGTGAAGGTCGCGTCCGGCGCCGCTCCGAGGAACGACGTGTAGACCACGTGCGCACCCCGGCCGCCGCGGCCGCGTCGACGAAGGTGCGGTGCTGCGCCAGGCGGTCCGCGCTCTCGGACGCCGACACCATGAACAGCACGTCGACCCCGGCCAGCGCCCGCGTCGCCGCGTCCAGGTCGCCGAACTCGGCGGCGGCGACGTCCGTGACCGCGTCGTGGTGCGGCACCCGCGGGCTGGACGGGTCACGCACGACGAGGCGGTGCGGCATACCGGCCTGGTCGAGGAGCCGGGAGACCAGCCCCCCGAGCTGTCCGGTGGCTCCGGTCGTGGCGAGGGTCGTGCTCGTCATCAGGTCCTCCTCGACGTCGTCGTGGGCTGGGCATGGTCAGCGCTCGGAGCGCGGCCCCACACGTTCTCAGGCCGTGCGGCGTGCGAGTGCGCGCTCGGAGCGCGCACCGCACACGTCTGCGGTCGCCCGGCGTGCAGGGTCCGCGCTGTCACCGCAGGCCCTGCGCAGGCTGAGGCCGCCGGGCGTGAACAGTCTGCGCTCGGAGCGCAGACCCCGCACGTTCTCCGGTCCGTAGCGTGCGAAGGCCGCGCTCGGAGCGCAGCCCCCGCACGTTGCCACAGCGCCGACGCACCCACCCCGGCCGTATGCCGGGTGCCTACCGCGACTGCCGGCCGCGCTTCTCGCGCACGCGCACCGAGATCTCGATCGGCGTGCCCTCGAAGCCGAACTCCTCGCGCAGCCGCCGCTCGAGGAAGCGCCGGTAGCCCGCCTCGATGAAGCCGGACGCGAAGACGACGAACCGCGGCGGTCGCGTGGACGCCTGGGTGGCGAACAGGATGCGCGGCTGCTTGCCTCCGCGCACGGGGTGCGGGTGGGCGGCGACGATCTCGCCGAAGAACGCGTTGAGGCGCCCGGTGGGCACGCGCATGTCCCACGAGTCCAGGGCCGTCTCGAGATAGGGCACGAGCTTGCCGGTGTTGCGCCCGGTGAGCGCCGACAGGTTGACGCGCGGGGCCCACTGGATCTGGACGAGCTCGCGCTCGATCTCGCGCTCGAGGTAGTAGCGGCGCTCCTCGTCGACGGTGTCCCACTTGTTGTAGGCCACGATCAGGGCGCGGCCGGCGTCGACGACCTGCTGGATGACACGGATGTCCTGCTCGGAGATCGGCTCGCCGGCGTCGACGAGGACGATGGCGACCTCGGCCTTCTCGAGGGCCGACTGGGTGCGCAGGCTGGCATAGAAGTCGGCGCCACGCGTCTGGTGCACGCGCCGCCGGATGCCGGCGGTGTCGACGAACCGCCAGGTGGTGTCGCCGAGGCGGATCAGCTCGTCGACCGGGTCGCGGGTGGTGCCGGCGACGGTGTCGACGACGACGCGCTCCTCCCCCGCCAGGCGGTTGAGCAGCGAGGACTTGCCGACGTTGGGGCGCCCGAGCAGCGCCACGCGACGCGGCCCGCCGCGCTCGTAGGCGCCACCGACCTTGGACACCTCGGGCAGCACCCGCAGCACCTCGTCCAGGACGTCACCGGAGCCGCGGCCGTGCAGCGCCGAGACGGGCCACGGCTGGCCGAGCCCGAGGCCCCAGAGCATGGCGGCGTCGGCCTCGGCGCGCTGGTCGTCGACCTTGTTGGCCACGAGGATCACGGGCTTGCCGGAGCGGCGGAGCATCTTGACGACGGCCTCGTCGGTGTCGGTGGCCCCGACGGTGGCGTCCACGACGAACATCACGGCGTCGGCCAGCTCGACGGCCACCTCGGCCTGCTCGGCGACGCGCAGGTGGATGCCCCGGGCGTCGACCTCCCAGCCGCCGGTGTCCACGAGCGTGAAGCGCCGCCCGGTCCACTCCGCCTCGTAGGCGACGCGGTCGCGGGTCACGCCGGGCACGTCCTCGACGACGGCCTCGCGGCGGCCGAGGATGCGGTTGACCAGGGTGGACTTGCCGACGTTGGGGCGACCGACCACGGCCAGCACCGGCAGCGGGCCGGCGTTGTCGTCGTCGTCCTGCGAGCCCGGCTCGGCGTCGATGAGGGCGCGGTCCTCCTCGGACAGCTCGAAGTCCTCGAGCCCTGCACGCAGCGCCTGCTCGACCCCCTCGTCGAGGGTGTCGTCCGCCGCGGATCCCACCGGGGTCTCGTCGGAGGTCGGGTTGTCGTGGTCGGTCACGTGAGCGGTCCTTCAGCAGTCCTTGCCGTATGCCGCGGAGCGGGCACCGGCATCCCATTGTCCCTCATGCCCCGCTGCCGCCCGAACGAGCGACGCGACGCATCCGGACGACCAGCGAGGCCGCCGGCGAGACCTTGCCGGACGCGTAGGTCGACAGCCGTGACGATGACGTGCCGATCCGCTCGGCGAAGGCCTTGCGCGACAGGCCGCTCGCGGCGACGAGCGCCGTGACCTCGTGGGCCACCGCCGCCTTCTCGGCAGCCTCGGCGGCCGCGCGTGCGTCGGCGATCGAGCGCTGCAGGAGCGGCGTCACGCCATACGGTTGCTCATAGCTGAAGTAGTCCTCGAGCGAGCGCGCCACCGGACCCCACGGGTCGGCCTGGACGGCGCGGTGGATCCGGCGCCAGTCGGCCAGACCGCCGCGCTCCACGGCCGTGACCAGCCCCTCGTAGGGCCACGACTCGACCGGGTCGCTCGGGTCGGCATCGACGTTGCGAAAGCTCAGCGCCATCACTCGTCCCGGTCCACCATGACCGCGGCCAGGTCTGCGCACACCTGCACCACCGCCGACCAGTCGTGCCACCGGGGCAGCAGCCCCTTGTATCGAGGCAGCTCGTCGATCGTGCGGCGGTCGCGGGGGTCAGGCTGGGCCAACCGCTCCACGAGAAGTGTTGACACGGCACCCTGCTCGTCGGATCGGTCCGCGTAGTAGTCGTCGATGGCGAGCAGCGTCGTCACGGCAGGCGCGTGACCCATCGCGTCCGCCAGGGCAGCGACGTCGAGGTAGTCCCGGGTCTGGTTGCGCTGGACCACCAGGTAGGCCTTGACGCGCAGGGTCTCCTCGATCGTCGGCACCACCAGCTCCCCGGCGCCGGCCACCTCGACGCGAGCGGTCTCCAGCGGGCGACGCCGTCGCAGCTGTCGAAGCCCTGCCTCGACCCCGTCCAGGGAGCCGAGGATGGTGAACGGCGGGGACGACGCCCGCACGCTGGTGGCCCAGCCGTCGCTCGCCTCGACCGCGTCAAGGACAGCCCCGTAGCGCTCGACCAGATCGGTCAGGACATGGTCGTGGTCGAAGGACTGGCGGTGACCGGCGTAGTAGGCGGCTGCCGAGCCACCGACCAGCACGGCATCCGGCACCAGCCGCTGGAGCCGGACGGCCGACTGCAGCACCTCGGAGAGCACATCCATGAAATGATCATATCTGATAACTCAAGGCAATGCCTTCCTATGAGCCCGCGACGTCAATCGATGGCACACAGGCGTGGACCCGCACGAGGTCCGCGGCCAGCTCGTGCATGCGCCGGCGCGCGCTGGCCGGGGCGATGACCTCGATGTGATCGCCGAACTGCAGGAGCTGGCGGACGGCCTCCGGGTGGTCATAGCGGACGACGATCTCCACGACCAAGCCGTGTCCGACGTCCTGGGTGTCGCTCGCCTGGACCAACCGCGTCCCGAGGATCCGGCGTGCGAGGTCGATTCGATCAGCACGCAGGTGCGCCGTCACCAGGATCCTCCCGCCTGGCTCGGTGTGGCGTCGCAGATCTCCCCACACCGAGGAGAGGGTCTCTCCTGCGCGACGTCGGGCGGGCTCGTCCAGCACCTCGTGCTCCAGGAGGCGGCTGAGGGCGAGGAGTCGCGGCGCCGTGTCGACGTCGGCGACGAGGTACCAGGGGCCTCCCTTGCTCGCCAGCCCGAAGGGATCGATGACAAGACTGGTGGGTTCGGCCTGCCCGCTCCCGCGATACCGGATCTGCAGCCGCCGACCTGTGCGCACTGCGGCCAGAACCGCGGCAACGTCGACGGGTGCTTCGTCGCTGGCCCAGGGGGTGTTGTCCACCACGATGAGGTCGGCCAGTCTCGCTTGCTCGGGTGCCGGGAGTCGGCGCGTGGCCAGCTTGCGAGCTGAGGACCGGGCTTCCGCCTCGAGGTTCAGCAGTGCGAACGAGCGTTGATCCAGGCCAGCGAGCAGGAGCACCTCCACCTCGTCAGGGTCGAGGCGCGCCGCGTTCAGTCGTGCCCCTTGCATCAGCACGATGGCGCCACGCCGCCCGCGTTCGGTATAGACCGGCACTCCCGCGGCGGACAGCGCCTCGACGTCACGCAGGATGGTCCGGCGTGACACCTCGAGGCGTTCGGCCAGGTCAGCACTGGTCATCCGCCCGTGAGTCTGCAGCAGCAGCAGGATCGCGATCAGCCGGGACGCTTTCACGCCCACATTCTCGCCGCAAAGATGACAGGAGCTGTCGTCTTTTGACGATGCGGTGGGGCTGTCCGAGCATCCCGCACCGAGGAGACCCTGATGCCCACACCCAACCTGTTCATCGTCTACGTCAGCGACGCCGCCGCATCGGCCGATTTCTACAGGCGGCTGTTCGACATGAGACCGACGATCGCCAGCCCGCGGTTCGCTGAGTTCCGCATCGCGGAGGGGGCAAGCCTGGCGTTGTGGTCGGGCTCCACGACCTCGGTGGACGTCCTGGCTTCGCGGACGAGCGAGGTGTGCGTGAACCTGACCGGCGGCCCAGACCGGATCCGTGCGGAGTACGACCGCTGGCGGGGCCTGGGGGTGGACATCGTCGAGGAGCCGCACGAGGACGTGTTCGGCCTGACGTTCCTCGCCCGTGACCCCGACGGCAACCTTCTGCGGATCGCTCCGGTCGATCCCGACCCGGCGCAGATCACCTAACGGTGGGCGGCGACGTGCTCGCGCAGGTGCTCGTGGATCTGGGACGTCGCGAGGCGGAGGCGCTCGCGACCGGGGACGCCGGCGGGCGCCTCGACGGAGAAGGGTTCGCCGAACGCCACCACCATCCGCGCGCCCGGCCGGGGCAGCGACCCGGCACCTCGTCCGGGAGCGCGCGTGCCGACGCAGGCCACGGGCACGACCTGCGCGCCGGTCTGCAGCACGAGCCAGGCGGCGCCCTGCTGCACGGCGGCGACCTCTCCGGTGCCGCGGGTGCCCTCGGGGAACACGCCGACCACTCCCCCGGCATCCAGGACCGTGCGGGCCGAGGCCAGGGCCTGACGGTCACCGGTCGTGCGGTCGACGGGGATCTGCCCCAGCCGCAGCAGGAGGCGACCGACGCGGCCGGCATACAGCTCCTGCTTGACGAGGAAGTGCGGGGTCCGGGGCGCGACCGCGGCGACGAGCGGGCCGTCGAGCACGCCGCTGTGGTTGGCGACGAGCACCACCGGCCCCGACGCGGGGAACGACGCGCGCCCGAGGACGGACAGGCGATAGAGGCGCAGGACTCCCCGCACCGCCCGGGCGGTCGCCCCCATCAGCCGGTCGCTCGCGAGGGCGGGATCGAGCTCGCGGCGGTCAGTCACGGATGCGGCCCAGGTCGGACGCGATCTGGTCCAGCACCGCCTCGACCGAGCCCTGCAGCGTCAGGTCGGAGGTGTCGATCGTGGTGACGCCGGGCGCGGCCTGCATGAAGCTCGAGACGGTCGAGTCGTCGCGGTCGCGGCGCACGATCTGGTCGCGGGTCGCCTCGACGTTGGCGGTGGAGGCATTGCCGTGCAGCTCGGTCGAGCGTCGCGCGAGGCGGGCCTCCTCGCTGGCGTAGAGCAGGATCCGCACGTCGGAGTCCGGCGCGACGACGGTCGTGATGTCACGCCCCTCGGCGACGATGCCGCCGCGCTCGCGCCCGACCAGCCCGATGATCTCGCGCTGCCGCCGACGCAGCTCGGCGCGGACCTCGAGGTTGGTGGCGACGGCGCTGACCTGGGTCGAGATCTCGGTCGTGCGGATCGGCACGGACACGTCGGTCCCGCCCACCTCGACGCTCGGCGACTCGGGGTCGGTCCCGATGGTCAGCGGCATGGCCCGGACGGCGGCGGCCACGCGCTCGCCGTCGGTCAGGTCGACGTGCTGGTCGAGGCACCACCAGGTGGCCGCGCGATACATCGCCCCGGTGTCGAGGTAGCCGTAGCGCAGCCGCGACGCGACCGCTCGCGCGACGCTGGACTTGCCCGACCCCGAGGGCCCGTCGATGGCGACGACGACCAGGTCAGGGCCGTTCATCTGGTCGCCTGGCGGGGTCGGAGCGGGGGTCTGCGAGGCGCTGCTGGTCATGCCCGCGAGCCTAGTGGATCCGCCATCCCGTGGACCGCAGGTGGTCGCGCAGCCGGTCGCTCGCGGCGGGCAGCACCGACACCTCGGCCAGCGCGACCGGGTGACCGACGGCATGCTCCAGGTGCAGGTCCTCGATGTTGATGCCCGCGTCGCCGACCTCGGCGAACAGCCGCCCCAGCGAGCCCGGCTCGTCGGGGATCACGACCGTGACCACGTCGTATGCCGTCGGCGCGCCACCGTGCTTGCCGGGGACGAGGGCACGGCCGCGGTTGCCGTCGTCGAGGAGCCGGGCGAGCACGGCCCGGGCACCGGGAGCACCGGGGGCGGGGGCGTACCGCCCGCCGCGCGCGTTCGCGTGCTCGCCGCCACGGTCTCCGTGAGGGCCTTCGTCCGCGCCGTTCGTCGACGCCTCGTCGGCCAGCGCGGCGAGCGCCTCCAGGGCCGCGGCGAGGTCCTCCTGCACGTCGAGCAGCACCTCACGGACCCCGGCGGCGTTGCCCGCGAGGATCTGGGTCCACAGCTGCGGGTCGCTGGAGGCGATGCGGGTGACGTCGCGCAGGCCCTGGCCGGCGAGCCCCACGGCGTGCTCGTCGCGGTCGCGCAGGCGCGCGGCCGTGAGGGTGGCCATCACCTGGGGGACGTGCGAGACGGCCGCGACCGCCGCGTCGTGCTCGTCGGCCGTCATCACGACGACCTCGCCCCGGGCGGCGGCGGCCAGGGCGCGCACGGCGTCCACCGCCTCGGGGGCCGACCGTGGCGTCGGCACGACGACCCACGCCCGCCCCTCGAACAGGTCGGGCCGTCCGGCCACCGCGCCGGATCGCTCGCGCCCCGCCATGGGGTGGCTGCCGACATACCGCTCGACGGACCCGGAGCCGGCAAGGGCCGCGACCCCGGAGGCGATGGCGCCCTTGACCGAGGCGACGTCGGTCACCGCGGCCCCCGGCCAGCGCTCGAGCTGCTCGGCCACGACCCGGGCCGCCACGTCCGGGGGCGCGGCGACGACCACGACGTCGGGCGTCTCGTCGTCGATGGTCCCGGCCCCGAGGTCACGGGCGAGGGCCGCCGCCGTCGGGGACGGGTCCTGCAGGCTGACCTGCCACCCGGCGGCGCGCAGCGCGAGCCCGATCGACGTGCCGATCAGGCCGGTGCCGACGATCCGGGCTCGGATCACAGCTGGGCCGCGTCGTAGAGCGAGGACACCTCGGCGCGCGTGAGGGCCCGCATCTTGCCGGCCTTGAGGGTGCCGAGGCCGACCTCGCCGACCTTGATGCGGACGAGGTTGAGCACCGGGTGGCCGACCGCCTCCATCATGCGGCGGACGACGTGCTTGCGACCCTCGTGCAGGACCACCTCGACGACGGCCTTGCCCGGCGAGGAGTCGACGACCTTGAACGAGTCGACGCGCACGGGACCGTCCTCGAGCTCGACGCCGTCCCGCAGCTGCTGCCCCAGGTCGCGCGGCAGCGGGCCGGGGACCTGCGCGAGATAGGTCTTGGTGACGCCGTACGCCGGGTGCTGCAGCCGGTGCGCGAGCTCACCGTCGTTGGTCAGCAGGAGCAGCCCCTCGGTGTCCTGGTCGAGCCGTCCGACGTGGAAGAGCCGCTGCTTGCGGCCCTCGCCGAGGTAGTCGCCGATGTCCACGCGGCCGAGCTCGTCGTGCATGCTCGTCACGACGTTGAGCGGCTTGTTGAACGCCAGGTAGACCTTGCTCTCGTCGAAGATCACCCGGTCGCCGTCCACGTGGACCTGCTGGGTCTCGGGGTCGACGCGCACCCCCATGTCGGTGACGACGTGGCCGTCGACCTGGACGTGCCCCTCGGCGATGAGTCGCTCGCAGGTGCGGCGGCTGCCGACGCCGGCGCTCGCGAGGAGCTTCTGCAGGCGGGTGCCCTCGGGGTTGTGCACGTCGACGTAGGGCTCGGTGGAGCGGGCGCGCTGCGGCTGCTGGGCGGCGCGACGCTGCCCGGCGATGCGCTTGGCCCCGGGGCCCATGCGGCGGGGGGCTCCCGGCGCGCTCGAGCGGCTCGTGCCGCCCGACCCACCTGAGCGACCCGCGCCACCAGCGCCAGATCCGCCCGTGCGGCCGGCGCCGCCGGAGCGGTCGAAGCCTCCCGTGCCGCCGGAGCGGCCTGCGCCCCCAGAGCGGCCGGAGCCACCCGAGCGGTCGGAGCCACCCGTGCTTCCGGTGCCGCCGCGGCGGCCTCCGCCGGCGGACCCGGATGACCTGTTGGACCTGTTCGGCTGCGGACTCATGTCAGCGCCCCTGTTCTGCGATCTCGTCGAGGATGTCGGTGTCTGGCAGGTACGGCGCCAGGGCCGGCAGCTCGTCCAGGCTCGAGAGGCCCATCCGCTGCAAGAAGTAGGGGGTCGTGCCGTAGAGCACGGCCCCGGTGGTCTCGTCGTGGCCGGTCTCGGTGATCAGGCCACGGGTCATGAGGGTGCGGATCACGCCGTCGACGCTGACGCCGCGGACCGCGCTGACGCGGGCCCGGGACACCGGCTGCCGGTAGGCGATGACCGCGAGGGTCTCCAGGGAGGCCTGGGTGAGCTTGGCGCGCTGCCCGTCGAGCAGGAACTTCTCCACGGCCGGGGCGTACTCCGGGCGGGAGTAGATGCGCCAGCCACCGGCGAAGTCCCGCAGCTGGTAACCACGCGAGCCCTCGTCATACTCCCGGGCCAGGTCGACGAGCTGCTCGCGCACCTGGTCGAGGGGGACCTCCAGCGCGGCCGCGAGGGTGCTCTCGTCGATCGGCTCCTCCACGACCATGAGGACGGCCTCGAGCGCGCCGCGCAGCCCGGCCGGGAAGTCGCGGACGTCGAAGACCTCCTCCTCGACCTGAGGTTGCGGCTCCACAGCCTCCACCTCGACCTGAGCCTCAGACATTCGTCTGCCCTCCTTCGTGGTCCTGACCAGCAGGTATGTCGGCCGCCGCGGCCAGGGCGGCCTCCGCCATGAGGCGCTGCTCCTCGTCGCTGGGGTCCCCGTCGCGCTCGGTGACGGACTCGCCGCCCGCGATCACGGCGGCCGCGGCCATGTCGGCGGCGTCGGCGGCGTCCACGTCGTCGAACTCCCCCGTGATCTCCACGTCCTCGCGGTCCTCGCCGGTCCACCGCACGTCGAGCTCGCCCAGGGCCTCGGCCTGCTCGAAGGACACGACCGCCTCCTTGAACAGCTCGAGCAGGGACAGGAACCGCGCGACCACGACGAGCGTGGAGTCGGCGTCGGCGACCAGGGAGCGGAAGGACATCGTGCCGTGCGAGCGCAGCCGGCCCACGACGATCGACGCCTGCTCGCGCACCGACACCTGAGCGGCGTGCAGGTGGGCCAGGCCCACGGTCGGCGCCTCGCGCGGGGTGAGCGCCCGGGCCGCGATCATGGCCAGCTGCTCCGGCGTGACGGCCATGACCAGCTCGGGCAGCAGCCGGGCGAACTGCGGCTCGAGCCCGGCCTGGCGTGCCGTGATGCGGCCGTGCGTCGACATGCGCTCGGCGAAGGCGCCGGCGATCTGCTTGTAGGCGCGGTACTGCAGGAGGCGGGCGAAGAGCAGGTCACGCGCCTCGATGAGGGCGAGGTCCTCCTCGTCGTCGGGCCCCGAGCTGGGCAGCAGGCGCGCGGCCTTGAGGTCGAGCAGGGTCGCCGCCACGAGCAGGAACTCCGAGGCCTGGGAGAGGTCCCAGTCCTGCCCGCCCTCGTCCGCGGCCTTCTGGGCAGCGCGGATGTGGGCGATGAACTCGTCGGTGACGGTGGCCAGCGCGATCTCCGTGATGTCGAGCTTGTGCTTGCTGATCAGCCCCAGCAGCAGGTCGAACGGCCCGTCGAAGTTGTCCAGGTGCACCTCGAACGGCGTGACCGCCGCTCGTCGGGTGATGACGCCGCCCGGCGTGGCCTCCGCTGCCCGACCTGGCTCGGTCATGACGCTCAGGCGGCACCACCGCGGGCGATGAGCTCCCGCGCCAGCCGGCGGTAGGCCTCGGCGCCGCTGTGCGCGGACGCGTAGGTCGTGATCGGCTCGGCGGCCAGGGTGGCATCCGGGAACTTCACCGTGCGGCTGATGACGGTGTGGAAGACGGTGTCGCCGAAGTGGTCGACCACCGAGCGGACGACCTCGCGGCTGTGCAGCGTGCGGCCGTCATACATCGTCGCCAGGATCCCGTCGATCTGCAGGCGCGGGTTGAGGCGGTCGATGATCTTCTCGATCGTCTCGACCAGCAGGGCCACGCCGCGCATGGCGAAGAACTCGCACTCCAGCGGGATGACGACGCCGTGCGCCGCCGTGAGGGCGTTGACGGTGAGCAGGCCGAGGGACGGCTGGCAGTCGATGAGGATCACGTCGTAGTCGTCCATCACCGGGCGCAGCACCCGCGCGAGGATCTGCTCGCGAGCGACCTCTCCGACCAGCTGGACCTCGGCGGCGGACAGGTCGATGTTGGCCGGGATGATGTCGACGTTGTCGGTGCGCGTCGGCTGGATGACCTCGCGCACGTCCAGGCCGCGCTCGACGAGCAGGTTGTAGATCGTGGTGTCGAGGTCGTTGGTGCGGATCCCGAAACCCACGGACAGCGCGCCCTGCGGGTCGAAGTCGACCATGAGCACCTTGCGCCCGAGCTCCGCGAGCGCCGCCCCCAGGTTGATGGTGGTGGTCGTCTTGCCGACCCCGCCCTTCTGGTTGCACATCGCGATGACGCGCGCCGGGCCGTGGCTGGTGAGCGGCGGCGGCTCGGGGAAGTCGATCATGGGTCGGCCGGTCGGGCCCATGTTGCCCTCGAACACCCCGTCCGTCCCGGGGAGGACGTCATGACGCGGCGACTCGTAGGCGCTCGGCTGCTGCTGGGTCTGCTCCGGGTGGCTCACCGGTCGATCATCTCCCACGCTGGTGCGGCGGTCTGCGTCGCGCAGATCAGTCACACGTGACCATACCGTGACCACGGTGCGTGATCACACTCCGGTCACGTGGTGACCTGTGCGAGCGCGCCGGCGACCTGCAGGGCGACCTCGTCGACCACCTCGGGTCCGGCGCCGCGACCGACGACGCTGGCGCTGCTGCTCTGCGCAGAACCCGCGCTCGAGCTCCTCCTCGTCCGGCTTGGGCATCGGGTTCTCCGCCTGCCACCGGGCGAGCTCGTCCGCAGTGAGCGGTCGATCGGTGAGCGGGACGTATGGCGCGGAACCGCGCGGCAGCTGACCGCTCGTCGGCACCATGGGGGCCATCGGCCATCGTCGCCGCAGGTAGCGCTCCGCAGGAGGCAGCGGCCACCACAGCAACCACTCGGGCAGCATCACGCCCTCACCCTAGGGATGAGCGCCCTGGTCGCCGCACCCCACCCGCGACCTCAGCGAGCACGAGGGTGGGACTCGGCAAAGACCTCGCGGAGCCGTTGGACGGTGACCTGGGTGTAGATCTGCGTGGTCGTGACGCTCGCGTGCCCCAGCAGCTCCTGCACCACGCGGACGTCGGCGCCGCCGTCGAGCAGGTGGGTGGCGAAGGAGTGCCGCAGCGTATGCGGTGACAGGTGCTGGTCGAGCCCGGCGCGCTCGGCTGCGACCTGGATGACGGCCCACGCGCTCTGCCGGGACAGCCGGCGACCGCGCTGGTTGAGGAACAGGGCGGGTCCGCCGGATCCCTTGGCGGCGAGCAGGGGGCGGGCGCGCACGACATACGCGCCGATCGCCTCGCGGGCGAAGGACCCGAGCGGGACGAGCCGCTCCTTGCCGCCCTTGCCGAGCAGCCGGACGGCGGCCTCCTCCTCGGGCACGTCGGGCCCGGGCAGGTCGTCGAGGTCGAGCCCCACCGCCTCGGAGATGCGGGCGCCGGTGGCGTAGACGACCTCCAGCAGCGCACGGTCGCGCAGGGACACCGGGGTGTCGCCGACGGAGGCCGCCTCGAGGAGTCGCTCCACCTCGTCGATGCGGATGGCCTTGGGCAGCCGCGTCCCCACGGCGGGCGGCCGCACCTCGCGGGCGGGGTCGACCTGGGTCACGCCCTCGAGCAGCAGGAACCGGTGCAGGCCGCGCACCGCGATCAGGGCGCGGGCGGCCGAGGACGCCGACAGGGCCGTGCGTCCCGGCGCGTCTCCCTCGCCCGGCGCCGGCGTGCGCAGGTGCGCGAGGAAGGACGCAACGTCCTCCTCGCGTACCTGCGCGATGTCGGTGATGCCGCGCTGCTCCAGGTAGGCCTGGTAGCGGCGCATGTCACGCCCGTAGGACGAGAGCGTGTTGTCGGACACGCCCCGCTCCACGGTCAGGTGGTCGAGCCACCCACGGATGGCGCGCTCCGGCTTCAGCGCAGCACCTCGTCGACCGGCGTGCACTCCAGGTCGAAGGCCTCGGCCACGCCGGGGAAGGTCACGCGGCCGTCGTAGGTGTTGAGCCCCAGCGCGAGCGCGTGGTCGGCCTCGAGCGCCGCACGCCAGCCCTTGTCGGCGAGCGCGACGGCATACGGCAGGGTCGCGTTGGTGAGGGCGTAGGTGGAGGTGTTGGCCACCGAGCCCGGCATGTTGGCGACGCAGTACATCGTCGAGCCGTGCACCTGGTAGACGGGGTCCGCGTGGGTCGTGGGCCGCGAGTCCTCGAAGCAGCCACCCTGGTCGATGGCGATGTCGACGAGCACCGAGCCGGGGCGCATCTGCGACACGAGCTCGTTGGTGACGAGCTTGGGGGCCTTGGCGCCGGGCACGAGGACCGCGCCGATGACCAGGTCGGCCTCCCGCACGGCCTGGGCGACCTCGAGCGCGTTGGAGGTCACCGTGTTGAGGTGGCCCTGATAGATCGCGTCGAGGTAGCGCAGCCGGGCGATGTTGATGTCGAGCAGCTTGACGCGGGCGTGCATGCCCACGGCGATCTGCGCGGCGTTGAGGCCGGCCACGCCGGCGCCGAGGACGACGACGTTGGCGCCCTGCACGCCGGGCACGCCGCCCATGAGGACGCCGCGTCCGCCGTTGGTCTTCATGAGGTAGTACGCGCCGACCTGCGCGGCGAGCCGGCCCGCGACCTCGGACATGGGGGCCAGCAGCGGCAGCGAGCGGTCGGGGAGCTGGACGGTCTCGTAGGCGATGCCCGTGACCTTGCGCTTCATGAGCTCCTCGGTCAGCGGGCGGTCCGCCGCGAGGTGCAGGTAGGTGAAGAGGGTCTGGCCCTCGCGCATGCGGTGGTACTCGGCCTCGATCGGCTCCTTGACCTTGAGGATCATGTCGGCCTGCGCCCACACCTCGTCGGCCGAGTCGATGATGGTGGCCCCGGCCGACGTGTAGTCCTCGTCGGTGATGGACGACCCTGCGCCCGCGGACTTCTCGACGACCACCTCGTGACCGTGAGCGACCAGCTCGTGCACACCCGAGGGGGTGATCGCCACACGGAACTCGTTGTTCTTGATCTCGCGGGGGATGCCAACCAACATGTGCTCTCTCCTGTCCACGCCGGGGACGCCGTCGGCCCCGTGCTCGACCTGGCTCCGGAGGGATCGCCCCCGTCGCCCGACACTCGCGAGTCTAGCCACGGGGGTGTCGCCCCCTCCTGCGGGGTGGGGTCCCGGCGACACTGGGCCCATGACGCTGTATGCCGCCGCCCCGGCCCGACGACTCCGACAGGTCCTGGGCGACCTGCTGCTGATCGGGTGGATCGCCTCGTGGGTGTGGGTCGGGCGCCTGGTGCAGGACACGGTGGTCCGCCTCGCCGACCCCGTCGTGGGGATCCAGTCACGGGCGAGCGACCTGGGTCGCACCATGCGCGACGCCAGCTCGTCGGTCGGTGACCTGCCGATGGTGGGCGACACGCTCAAGGTGCCGTTCGACAAGGCGTCGGGCACCGGCGACGGCATCGCGCGGTCGTCGGGCGACCTGGTCGCGCAGATCCAGCAGATCGGCTGGCTGCTGGGCCTGCTCACGGCGGCCGTCCCGATCCTGCTCGTCACCTTGTGGTGGGTGTCGCGGCGCGTGGCGTTCGTGCGGGCGGCGACGGCCGCGCAGCGGTACGTCGACTCCGAGGCCGACCTGGACCTGTTCGCGCTGCGCGCCATGGCCCGTCAGCCCCTCGAGCGCCTGACCCGCATCTCGCCCGACCCGGTCGGCGCCTGGCGCCGCGGCGACCCCGAGGTCGTGCACGCCCTGGCGCTGATGGAGCTGCGCGAGCAGGGCCTGCGACCCCCGCCTCCGCGCGCCGCCTCCCCGCGCTGAGCCCCAGGACCCCGCCGACCGGTCACGTCCCGACACCCGCCCCCGCCCGTCCCTGACCGGTCGGTGGACGGGCGGCGGCCGTGGCGCGTGCCGCGAGCACGGCCATGGCGTCCACGAGCTCCGGCGGTGAGACGACCTCCACCGCGTCGGCGAGCGCGAGGACGTGCCACGCCGCGCCCATGAGGTCGTCGGTGCCCACCGTGAGGACGCACCGGTCGGGCCCGTCCTCGGTCACGACGCCGATGGTCGGGGGCACCTGGTCGCGCACCGCGTCCGCCGGGGCGGACAGGCGGACGACGATCGTATGGCGCTGCCCGCGCGTCCCCAGGGCCTGGCGGACGTGCTCGGCCGGGTCGGGGCACGGCCGGGGCGTGAAGCGCCAGGTGGTGACGTGGACGTCCGAGGTCCGGTCCACGCGAAAGACCCGCCAGTCGTCGCGGTCCAGGTCCCACGCCAGGAGGTACCACCGTCGCCCCGCCACCACGAGGTGATAGGGCTCGACGCGTCGCTCGCCCGTCTCGCCCCCACGCTTGACGTAGCCGAAGCGCACCTGCACGCGCCCGCGCGCCGCGGTGGCCAGGTCGGTGACGGCGCCCACGTCGACCCGCGCTCCCCCGGGCGCCAGCGCCACCGTCGTCTCCTGCACCGCGGCCACCCGCTCGCGCAGCGGCCCGGGCATGACCTGCTCCAGCTTGCCCAGCGCCCGGACGGAGGCGTCGCCGATGCCCTCGACCGTGGCCTGCGTGGCCAGGCGCAGGGACACCGCCAGCGCCACGGCCTCGTCGTCGTCCAGCACCAGCGGGGGCAGCTCGCGTCCCGTCACGAGGCGGTAGCCGCCACCGGTCCCCGCCGCCGACTCGACGCGGTAGCCCAGGTCGCGCAGGCGCTGCATGTCACGGCGCAGCGTCCGGTCGGTGACGTGCAGGTCGGCGACCAGGTCGGGGCCGGCCCACACGGGCCTGGACTGGAGCAGTGACAGCAGGCGCAGCGCCCGCGCGGTGGTGTCCGCCATACGTCCCATCCTGCCGGACGCTGCGGACAGGAGGTGTCCGCAAGGGGCGCGACAGTGAAGCCATGAACACGTCACGGACCACCTCGCCGCTCGACTGGACCGCTCAGCTCGACGAGCAGCTGCACTGGCACTGGACGCACCAGCTGCGCGCCAGGCTCGACGGGCTGACCGACGACGAGTACCTCTGGGAGCCGGCCCAGCCCGCCTGGACCATCCACCCGGGCGAGCCGACCACCATCGACTTCGCCTATCCCGAGCCGGTGCCCGCACCGGTCACGACCATCGCGTGGCGGCTGGCCCACGTCATCGTGGGTGTCCTCGCCATGCGCAACCACGGCCACTTCGGCGGACCGCCCGCCGACTACCAGTCGTGGCCCTATGCGACGACGGCCGACGGGGCGCTGGCCCAGCTGGACGACGCCTACGCCGCCTGGCGCGCCGGGACCACCGCCCTCTCCCCCGACGACCTCGCCGCACCCTGCGGTCCCACCGAGGGCCCGTATGCCGACCTGCCGCTCGCCACCCTGGTCCTCCACATCAACCGAGAGGTCATCCACCACGGCGCCGAGATGGCGCTGCTGCGCGACCTCTACGCCCACCGAGACACCCTGACCGACAAGGAGATCCGCTGATGTACGCACCCACCACCGACCCCGAGCTCGCGATGCTGGCGGGCTACGCCGACTCCCAGGTCGACGCGCTGCACGCCTCGCTGCGTGGCCTCACCCACGAGCAGGCAGCCGCTCACCCCGCCCGCAGCCGGCTGAGCCTCGGCGGGCTCGTGCGGCACACCACCTGGGTGCTGCGCCAGCACGCCGGGTCCGGACGACCGGGCGACTTCTCCGAGGAGGGTGTCGCCGCGTTCATGGACACCTTCGCCTTCGACGACCGGCACACGGTCGACGGCGTCCTCGCCGAGCTGGACGCCGCCCGCGCCGACTGCCGGGCCCGCACCCTGGCCTCCGACCCGGACGAGGAGTCCCTGCAGCCCCCGGCACCGTGGAACGGCCTGCCGGCGACGACGGCCACGCGGCGCTACGAGATGCTGCACCTGGTCGAGGAGCTGGCGCGGCACGCCGGCCACGCCGACATCCTCCGCGAGCAGCTCGACGGCGCGCTCGTGCCCGACCTCGAGGCAGCCGAGGCAGGACGGTCGGTGTGGGAGCCGGCCGTCACCTGACCGCCGGAGCATGGACCGGGGGCGGCGTCGATCGGGCGAGGTCGCGAAGGCGATGTCGATCGGGCGAGATCGCTCAGGCGAGGTTGCTCAGGCGAGCTCGGCGTCGTCCTCGCGCGGCCGGTAGCGCCGCCCCACCACCATCCGCCCCACCACCAGGCCGACCAGCAGCAGGTAGGTCCCCAGCAGCACGGGGACGCTCCATCCGGGCGTCTCGCCGCCGGGGCGGTGCGCGGCGATCCCGATCTGCACGTCGACGGCCGTCAGCAGCCCGACGGTCGCCGCGACGAGCAGCACCAGGTCCTCGCGCACCAGCCGCTCGAACCTCACCAGCCGGCGCGGCCGCTCGAGCCACCACTGCTTGTGGGGCACGTTGATCCCGTCGGGCCACACGAGGGCGAGTCGCGAGAGCCAGACCATCGGGTAGGCGAGGGCCAGCGGCAGGAGCACCGACATCGCCAGCGCCGTGCCGCGGCTCGACCAGTCGTCGGGGACCGTGCTGCCCGACCAGTGCGTCGGTACGCGCTCGGGCAGCGTCGCGACCAGCCACACCAGGGTCGTCAGCCAGGCGAGGGTCGCCACCGCGATCGCGAGCCGCGGTCCCCACGACGCCGGTTCGCGGGGCAGGTCCCGCGCCTCGCGGGCGACGTCCTTGCGCGCAGCCTCCCGCTGCTGCCACGTCTCCCCGGTCTGCGTCATACGGCCAATGTATGACGACCCACCCAACCCGGCGTCGCGGCAGCCGCCCCGGACCACCTGCATCCCACCTCGGGATGCAGGCGCGGTAGGATGACGCCATGTCCTCTCAGATCGCCGTCCGCCTGCCGGACGAGATGGTGACCTACCTCGACCGGGCCGTGGCCGCCGGCGAGGTGCCGAGCCGGGCCGCGCTGGTCGCCGTGGCGATCGAGCGCGAGATGCGTCACCGGGCCGCCGTCCGCGACGCGGCGATCCTCGCCGAGCACGGCGCGGGCGACGATCTCGACGACCTCGTGACGTGGTCCGCGTCCTCCCTCGACCTGGACCGCTGACGGTTGTGCGGGAGATCTGTCTGGCGCGCGCCGACAAGACTCGGCCCGTGCTCGTCCTCACGCGCGAGGCCGCCCGAGGCGCCATGACCAAGGTGACCGTCGCCCCCATCACCTCCACCGTCAAGGGCCTGAGCAGCGAGGTCCCGGTGGGTCGCGCCAACGGGCTGGACCACGCGGGCGCCGTGTCCCTCGACAACGTGGTGACCATCCCTGCGTCACTGCTCGGACGCACGCTCGGATTCCTCACCGACGACCAGGAGCATCAGCTCGCGCGAGCGATCGTGCTCGCCTACGACCTCGACGTCCCCCTTCTCGGCTGACGCCACCCCCGCCCATCGACCGCGCTACACCACTATCGGGGACTCAACTCGCGCCCCGACCTCCGCGCCCAAAGGTGCCCCGTCGGGGCAGGCAGAGCCCTGACGACGTCGCTTTAATCGATCGACGGGCCCCGACAGGTCACTTCCCGTCGGCTGGCGGCCTCGGGCTCAACCCGACGCACCCCGGCAGGTCACTACCTGTCGGCTGGCGGCCTCGGGCTCAACCCGACCCGGCCCGGCAGGTCACTTCCCGTCGGCTAGCCGCCGCGGCTCAACCCGACCCGCCCCGACAGGTCACGTCCCGTCGCCCAGCGGCCTCGGGCCCGACCCGACCCGCCCCGACAGGTCACGTCCCGTCGGCTGGCGGACTCGGGCCCGACCCGACCCGCCCCGACAGGTCACATCCCGTCGGCTGGCGGCCTCGGGCCCGACCCGACCCGCCCCGACAGGTCACATCCCGTCGGCGGCCGCCCTGGGCTCAACCCGACGCGCCCCGACAGGTCACGTCCCGTCGGGTGCCCGCCCTGGGCTCAACCCGACGCGACCCGACAGGTCACGTCCCGTCGGGTGCCCGCCCGGAGCGGGGCTCAGGCCTCGACGCGCTCGAGGGACGGACGGAGGTCCTCCGCGGGCGGGGTCCAGGTGGCAGCCTCG
>NZ_AUFG01000004.1 GCF_000426385.1 Arsenicicoccus bolidensis DSM 15745 | reverse complement strand
CTTCGGGCGGCTGCCGTTGCGCTCGGTGGTCCGCCCCGGTGCGCGCTCGTACCGGGCGGCGCCGATCACCTGCGCGGCCTCGGTCTCGATCAGCTCTTGCAGGACCATGCGCACGGACTCGCGCACCAGGTCCACGCCCTCGCCGGCGCGAAGTGCCTCCAGCAGGTCGGACACGGCAGACTGGGGAAGGGTCATCGGTGAGATCTCCTCTGGTGAGTACTTGGCGGTACACACCGAGCATCTCGCCGATGACCCCTCTACGTCAGGGAGCCACACCCACTCCCCAAACCCCACCACTCCACGGGACTCTTGAGCCCTTCGGGCGCAAGGCGTGGCGTGCCCCCGTCAGCCTAGTCACGCGAGCACACGCACGCAGCCCGACAGGCGGGCGACCGTCCCCGTCTGTCGACGCGGGACGCAACGTGATCGAGACACTCGAGGACGCTCTATTGGCTGGGCCGGCTTTGCTGAACGCCCAGGGCGAGCCGAGCGGCTTTGGGTCACATGACGACGCACGTTGACCACGAGACGACCCACCGTTTTGAGACCCTGGCATCCGCTGCGGAGCGCACGGGCTTCAGCGTGAAGACGCTGCGACGCCGGATCTCCGACGGTCGACTCCCGGCCTACCGCAGCGGACCTCGATCCCTCCGGGTCAAGCCCGAGGATGTCGACCGGCTGTTCGAGCGCATCCCCATCTACTGACCCGCTGACGCGGGAGTTGAGTCCCCGATAGTGGTGTAGCGCGGTCGCTGAGGTCGTCGTCTCCGGCGTGTACGTCGGACGAGGGCGCGGCCACCGCGTGATCCTTCGAGTGAACCTCTCACAGCTCTCTCGAACGGAAACATCACGATGACCGCTCCCCATATTGTCGACCCTGCCGGCCTGCTCGGTGAAGCCCTGGCCGAGGCGAGCCCGGATCTGATGCGGCACCTGCTGCAGTCGATCATCAATGCCCTGCTGTCCGCGGACGCCGACGCTGTCGTCGGTGCCGAGTACGGCCGGCCGACACCGGGCCGCACGAGTCAGCGCAACGGCTACCGGCACCGCGACCTCGATACCCGGGTCGGAACCATCGACGTCGCGATCCCCAAGCTCCGCCAGGGCACCTACTTCCCCGAGTGGCTCCTGGAGCGCCGCAAGCGTTCGGAGTCCGCGCTGATCACGGTCGTGGCCGACTGCTACCTCGCTGGCGTGTCCACGCGCCGCATGGACAAGCTGGTCAAGACCCTCGGCATCGACGGCCTGTCGAAGTCCCAGGTCTCTCGCATGGCCGCCGACCTGGACGCCATCGTCGAGGACTTCCGCCACCGACCCCTTGGTGATGCCGGCCCGTTCACGTTCGTGACCGCCGACGCGCTGACGATGAAGGTCCGTGAAGGTGGCCGCGTGATCAACGCGGTCGTGCTGCTCGCGACCGGGGTGAACAACGACGGCCACCGCGAGGTCCTCGGGATGCGGGTCGCCACCGCCGAAACGGGGGCCGCGTGGAACGAGTTCTTCGCCGACCTGGCAGCCCGCGGCCTGACCGGGGTCCGGCTGGTCACCTCCGACGCCCACGCCGGGCTGGTCGAGGCGATCGCGGCGAACCTGCCCGGCGCCAGCTGGCAGCGGTGCCGCACCCACTATGCGTTCAACCTGATGGGCGTGACCCCCAAGAGCATGTGGCCAGCGGTCAAGGCCATGCTGCACAGCGTGTACGACCAGCCCGACGCGACCGCGGTCCACGCCCAGTTCGACCGTCTCCTGGACTACGGCCAGGAGAAGCTGCCCGAGGTGTTCGAGCACCTCGACCGTGCTCGTGCCGACCTGCTCTCGTTCACTGCGTTCCCCAAAGAGATCTGGACCCAGATCTGGTCGAACAACCCGACCGAGCGCCTCAACAAGGAGATCCGCCGGCGCACCGAATCCGTGGGGATCTTCCCCAACCGCGATGCCATCGTCCGGCTCGTCGGCGCGGTCCTGGCCGAGCAAACAGCGGTCCTGGCCGAGCAAACAGACGAATGGGCCCAAGGCCGCCGCTACCTCGGACTCGACGTCCTGGCCCGCTCCCGCATCACCATCGTGCCCACCACCGAACCCGAGATCGGAGCTGATGAACTGCCCGCCCTGACTGCCTGATCACCCCACCAAGGAACACGCAGCGCTACACCACTACCCGGGACTTGACCGACGCGGGACCGGGCGCAACCACGTGGACTCGCTGGCGCAAGACAGACTTCTGGGGCACCCTCCCTTCACTTCTCACCACGGTCGTGCCGACCCAACCCTTCTAGCCCGCCCTCGAAATGAGAGCAGGCTGTCCGCGAACCCCTTCGAGGCCGTGCACAGCCTGGCGACAGGGCGACCCGAGCCGGTTCTGCGGGTCTTGGTGGAAAGTCACCGGAGGCGGTCGAGTTGGTTCGGACGGGTGGCGTTGACTCTCGCGACCGTCACGCGCGGCTGATGCCCTGGAGCGCCGCGCCGGGCCCTGACGGGCCCCTGGAGCGGCTAACCGGGGTTGGGCGCGGTCGAGTGAGCGCCCGGGTCTCCCGGACGCACAGAGCGACACAGGTCGCTCCAGTCATGCTTTCGCTCGACCGGGACTAGATGCCCGGGAGCTGAGACGAGTACGCTGGCAACCACGGGAGACCTCCTAGATCTCTCGTCAGGCCCCGCACGGTGACCGCCGTGGCGGGGCCATATCTATGCCAAAAACCGACCCATCCGATGCATCTCGCGATGCAAGCAGGTAGACGAACGGCCTCTGACCTGGCGTTTGCCCAGGTGAGAGGCCGATCGTGGCTGGTGGACGTAAAGGGACTCGAACCCCTGACCTCTCGCGTGTGAAGCGAACGCTCTAACCAACTGAGCTACACGTCCAGGCGCCCGCCGTGGCGGACAACTCCGGCATCTTATCCGGTGTCGGGGCCCAGCACGAAATCGGGTCTCAGGGCAGCAGATCGGCCAGCGGGCGCTCGACCGGGTCGGGCAGCCAGGAGGGCACGCCGGTGATCGCCATGGTCGTCAGGACGACCAGCCCGACGAACGCGGCGGTGGCGAGACCGACGGCCGCGCGCACCCAGACGGCCTGGCGCATGAGCCAGTCGTTCCACCGCCGCAGGTGCCCCATCCCCCACTCGTGCAGGCGCTGGGCCCACGCGAACTCCGTGGCCCACACCAGGACGCCCAGGAAGACGATCAGCCACCCCGGGCCCGGGAACGGCACCAGGATCAGACCGACCACCACGATGACCAGACCGACGGCTCCGACGACGAGCCGATAGACGGCGTGGCTGCGCGGATCCGCCCTCAGTCGACGCCTCCACGCCCAGTCACGCTCCGTCATACCTGCGCCCCTTTTGCACATCGCTGCACGTCGTTGACCCGATTCGTCCGGTCACAACCTGTGTTTTTCGTAAAGCTGGGGTTGTGCCGCCATCCGTGGGTAGTATCGCTGACAAGGTTGGTACCGAGGGTGTCCCTGCGCGTGCCGGCCGGCCCGCAGGTCTAGAAGACGGCCTGTCTTACCCCGATAACGATCGAGGTCTCTCTTTGAGCACGTCTTCTCACCACATCGTCTTCGGCCTCCCCCACGTTCGGCCCGTCGGCGACGGGGAGTCCGAGCGACTCCTGGCCACGGTTCCCGACCTCCCGCCCGAGGAGCGGCAGGCCGTCTACAACAAGGTCATCTCCGACAACCTGTCGCTGGCCAAGCGGCTCGCGAGCCGCTACCGCAACCGCGGGGAGCCCAGCGACGACCTCGAGCAGGTCGCCAACCTCGGCCTGGTCATGGCGGTCCTGCGCTACGACCCCTCGCACGGGGTCAGCCTGATCGACTTCGCGACGCCCACCATCATCGGCGAGCTGCGCAAGCACTTCCGTGACAAGTGCTGGTCGGTGCGTCCTCCGCGCCGCCTGCAGGAGCTGCGTCCGCGCGTCCGCGAGACCCAGCAGGAGCTCGAGCAGAAGCTCGGCCGCGCCCCCACCTCGACCGAGGTGGCCGACGCCCTGGGCCTCACCGCGCAGGAGCTCGCCGACGTCGAGCGCGCCGCCACCGGCTACCAGCCGCTGTCGCTCGAGCACCCGTCCGGCGAGGGCTCGTCCACGACGCTGGGCCACCTGATCCCGGACGACGACGACGACCTCAGCAACCTGATGGACGAGATGACCGTCCACACCCTCCTGGACTGCCTGACCCCGCGTCAGCGCAAGATCATCGAGCTGCGCTACTTCTCCGAGATGACGCAGCAGGAGATCGCCGACGAGATCGGTGTCAGCCAGGTGCAGGTCTCCCGTCTGCTGTCCCAGATCCTGCGCCGCCTGCGCCACGTCCTGGACATCCAGCGGATGCCGGTGCGCCCGGTCGCCTGAGCCACCGACCCTCCCGTATGCCGAAGGCCCGGCCCCTCACGTGGTGAGGGCGCCGGGCCTTCGTGACGCCATGACGTCGCCCTACCTCCCGGGGCTGACCGACGACGCCAGCTGGACCAGCTCCTGGGCGAGGACCTCGGGACGGTCGACGGGGACCAGGGTGTAGCTGTCGTCGACCTCGACGAGGCGGCCCTGGGGGAACAGGGAGGCCAGGCGTGGCCCGTGCTCTCGGGGCATGAGTCGGTCCTCGGTCGCCCACACCACCAGCACCGGGCGGTCGAAGGACGGCAGCCGATCGACCAGCGCCGACAGCTCGGCTGCCCCAGGGGTGGACATCGCGAAGATGCGCAGGTCTCGGCGCACACCGCGGTTCTGCTGCGCCGGACGGAACCACTCGTCCATGACGGCCGTGGGAACCGGTCGTTTGCTCATCCAGCCCCATCCGCCGGGGGCGCGGCGGAACCACCCGAAGCGCTGGAGCTGCATCGCCAGCCACAGCAGCGCGGGCACGCGGGCGCTGTCGGCGATGGCCTTGCCCGGCCGACCTGGGGGAAGTTGTCAAAGTCCTCGCAGGCCACCAGGGCTGCCGCGGCCACGCGCTCGTTGGGCCCGTCGGCCAGCAGGAACTGCGCCCCGCCCCAGTCGTTGAGGACGAGCGTCACGTCCGTGAGGTCCAGCGCCTCCAGCAGCTCCCCCACCAGAGCCGACACACCGCGGTGCGTCACCAGGTCCGCCCGCGCCATCGGACGGCGATGACTGCCCAGAGGCAGTGTCGGCGTGATGCACCGGACGTCCGGGGGCATCCTCGTGACCACGCCGTCCCAGAGGCTGCCCGACATGGTGACCCCGTGCAGGAGCACCAGGACCGGGCCGTCGCCGCCCGTGTCGGCATACTCGACCTGACCGGCCGACAGGCTCGCTGTGGGCATCGTGTCCTCCACGTACTGATCGACTGGCTCCTGCCGGGCACGGTGGATCAGGCGACCTCGCACCCACGTGGCTCCAGCCTGGCGCACCCAGCGCCGATGTCAACCATGGCCGCCCCCTCCTGCCCATCTCGACCCAGGACGCACGAAACCCCCTCGGCCGCATCGCTGCTGGCCAGAGGGGGTCTGATGTGGTGGGCGATACTGGGTTTGAACCAGTGACCTCTTCCGTGTCAAGGAAGCGCGCTACCGCTGCGCCAATCGCCCTAGGGCGAGGGGCGCGATCTCTCGCGCCCCTCGTCGGAGCGGACAACCGGGCTCGAACCGGCGACCTCAACCTTGGCAAGGTTGCGCTCTACCAACTGAGCTATGTCCGCCTGCACCACGCCGTGGTGCGCGTAGAAACGATAGCCGATGGGTGACGTGCGGCCCAAATCGAGGTTACGGGACGTCGGGCAGTCGAACGGTCAGGTCGGAGCCGGCGCTGAGGGTGATCGTGGCCTTGCCGGACAGACCCACCGCCGTGCCGGGCGCTGGGGTTTGCGCGGCCACGACATCCTTGGGGCGCAACGGATCTGGTCCCGCAGCCGTCGGGGCCAGCGTGACGTCGAAGCCCGAGTCCTGCAGCACGCGCACGGCCTGGTCGCGGCCGAGCCCCCGGACGTCGGGCATCACGGCGTGGGTGCCGGCCAGCTCGGCCGGCCCGACGGGCGCGAAGCCCTGGACGGGGAGCCCCTCGTGCATGGACCGCATGGCGTCCTGCCAGATCGGTCCGGCCGCCGTGGAGCCGAAGACGGAGCCGATCCGGCGGCCGTAGAGCCGCACGCTGTTGATGGGGTACTTCTGGCCTCCACGGGGATCCCCGACCCACACCGCGGTCGCGAGCTGGGGCGTGTAGCCGGCGAACCAGACGGACGCGTTGCCGTCCATGGTCCCGGTCTTGCCGGCGACCGGGCGCCCGATCGAGAGGCGCTTGCCGGTGCGGTAGGGATCGGGCCCGTCGACCGTCTCGGCGAGGCCGGCGGTGACGGCGTCGGCGATGCCGGGCCGGATCTCCTGGTGGCACTGCGGGTCGGGTGCCTTGCGCGGCTTGCCGTCCGCGCCGGTGATCGACACGATCCCGACCGGCTTGCAGACCTTGCCGTGCGCGGCGAAGGACGCATAGACCGAGGCCACCTGGATCGGTGAGGCGTCGTGGGTGCCCAGCGTCGTGGAGCCCTCGTCCGCCCCTATCTTGTCCGCGGGCAGCGTCATGCCGAGCCGGTTGGCCATCTGGACGACCTTGGGGACGCCGACCTTCTCCTCCAGCATGACGAACCACGTGTTGGACGAGCGCGCGAGCGCCTGTCCCGCCGTGAGCCGGCCCGCGTCGGCAGCCATCGAGTTGCGGTATCCCCCAGGCGGATAGCTGAGCTTCTCCGGGCGGTAGCGCGCCGGTGCGTCCTGGACGCCGTTGACGGGGAAGCCGCCCTCGAGCGCCGCGGCATACGTGACGGGCTTGAAGGTCGACCCCGGCTGGAAGGCCGTCAGCGCCGGGTAGATCTGGTTGGTGCGGCCCTGCCCGAGCCCGAACGAGCGGTTCTGGGCGAACGCCACGACGTGCCCGGTGCCCGGCTGCACGACCGCGACGCTGGCGGCGAACTGGTTGTCACGCCCGAGCGCCTCGTCGGCGGATCGCTGGGCCTGGTCCGCGAGCTTCGGCTGCAGGGCGGTCCGGATCGTCAGCCCGGAGTTCATGAACCGGCGGCGCTGCGCGGGGGTGGCGCCGAACGTCGTGTCCCGCTCGAGCGAGTCCCTCACCCACTGGCAGTAGAACGGGTAGCGGCTGGCCGTGCAGCCGTTGGCGGCCTCGGACGGCTTGAGCCCCAACGGTGCTCGCTGCGCCTGGGCCGCCTCCTGCGCCGTGATGACCCCCGTGTCGCGCATGCGCGCCAGCACGACGTTGCGCCGCTTCATCGCCTGGTCGGGGTGCACCATCGGGTTGTAGCCGTAGGGGTTCTGGACCAGCCCGGCGAGGAGCGCGGCCTGGGTGAGGGTCAGCCTGGACGCCGGGACGGAGAAGAAGTGCTGCGCGGCGGTGCCGATGCCGTAGGCCCCGTCGCCGTAGTAGGCGATGTTGAGGTAGCCCTGCAGGATGTCGTCCTTGCTCATGGACCGGTTGAGCGCGGCCGCGAGCTTGGCCTCCTGCGCCTTGCGCGTGATCGTCGTCTCGGTGGCCCGCGCCCGGTCCTGCGCCGTCTCGGCGTTGTTGAGCAGGACGTTCTTGACGTACTGCTGCGTCAGGGTCGACCCGCCCTGCCTCCCCCCGTCGCCGGCGTTGTTGACCAGAGCTCGCAGGGTGCCGCGCAGGTCGACACCACCGTGCTCGTAGAAGCGGTCGTCCTCGACCGCCACGACGGCACGACGGGCGATGGGGGCGATCTGCGCCAGCGGCAGCTCGACGCGGTTCTCGGAGTAGAACGTGGCGATGGTGCTGCCGTCCGCCGCGAGGATCGTGGACCGCTGCGGGACCGGCTCGATCGGCAGGGTGCTCGGCAGCGCGTCCCAGTAGTCCGCGACGCTGTTGGCCGCCGCCCCCGTCATCATCACGGCGGGCGCGACGGTGGCAGCGGTGGCGAGGCCGGAGGCCGTCGCGAGACCCACCAGCCAGGCCGTGAGGGTCCGTCGCCGCGGGGCGGGCTGCCGGCCGCCAGGCCGGTCGTCATACGGGATGGTCATCGTCAGGGCCTCGGGGTGGGACGGGGGTCGGGCGGCGGGGACGGTGACGTGGGCGACGCGGGCGGCGGGAGGTCGAGGACCGGGTCACGGGTCGGAGGGCAGCCGGGTGCCGTCGGCGACGGTTGCGCCGGATCGGTCCACGGAGGGGGCGTGACGGTCGCGCAGGCGGTGACCGCCGACGCGTATGCCGTTGCCAGATCCTGGCGGCGCCTGCTCTCCGCGTCGTAGGCGGCGAGGGCCTGCTGGTAACCCTCGAGCGCGAACCGGTAGGCCTCCTGCTGGGCCCGGATCGCGGCCCACGCACTCTCGACCTGCTGCGCCGCGACGGCGTAGTCGGTGTAGGCCTGCGCCTCGCCCTGGTAGCGCTGCCAGGCCTGCTCGTAGGCCTGCACCGCGGCGGGGTAGGCCGCGACGGCCGCCTGCATGGCGGTCACGGCCGCCTGCCGGCGCTGCTCCTGGGTGGCCGCTGCCGCCCGCTCGTCGTAGGTCGGGGCCGTCGTGCCCGTGAAAGCCCAGCCGCAGCCCGGCCCGCGCTCGTCCGGGGCCGGAGCGAGGTAGGACGTCTGGACCGGATAGGGCGTCGGCGGCTGCGGCTCCGTGGGGCTGACCACCGGGTCGGGAGCCCGCTCGGGCCAGTAGGGAGCCTGCGGCGGGGTCGGGGTGACCGCGGCGGGCAGAGGTGTGCCGGCGTGGGGCGAGACCAGGTCGGGCAGGGGCGAACCCTGCCCCGGCAGGTCCACCCCGCGCGCCACCTGCAGCCCCGTGAACGCGGTCCGCGCGATCAGCGGCGAGCGCGCGAAGTCGGCCGTCGTGGAGTCCTGGTCGACGCAGACCGGCGTCAGCAGCTGGGTCAGCCGCCGGTCCAGGTCGGCGGCCGCGTCCTCCGGCAGGGGCACGCCGGTGCCCGACACGGACACCACGACGTCCCCGCGGCGGAACATCACGGACTGCGTGTCCACCGCCCCCTTGGTCTGAGAAGCCCGCAGCGTCTGCACGCCGAGCCCGGAGGCCGCCGTGACTCGCGCCTCCCCCACGCACTGGCGGCGGGCGACGAGCAAGGCGTCGAGCGCCGGTGCACCGGCTCCAGGGCCGTATGCCGTGGCCGTCACCGTCACGCCGGACCCGAACCCACCCGGGCTGGGCGGACGAGCCCAGGTGCGCGAGCGGGACAGCACCGGCGACACGGGGGTGTCGCAGGTGGGCGAGACGGCCGGCGACACCGTGCCCGTCACCGGCGACGAGTCGACCAGACCCGCCGGCATCCCCGCCGGCACCGACTCGAGGAGCGTACGGAGGACGCCAGCCGCCGGAGCCGCCTCGGCCCGGGCCAGCGCGGCCCGCGTGGACGGGGGCGGTGGCGGCGCGGCGGTCGTGCGCTCGGGACGCTGGTTGGTGAACCGCAGCGAGGGATACATGGCGGTCAGCAGGAGCACCGCGCACACGCAGCCGACCAGCACTCCCAGCAGCGCGCGACCGGCATACACCCGGGCCTGTCGCTCCGGGTCCGCCGGGGACGCGCGCAACCACCGAGGCAGCCGGTCCGCACCGGCCGGCCGCGGGTGCTCGGGGCGCTCCGTGGGGTCCAGGGTGTCTCCGTCGCTCAGGTCGTGGTTCCAGGTCCCGTCACCGTACCAACGCGAGCCTGGACCCGGTCGCATCCCGGCCCGCACACGCCAGCAGGCCCCGGACCGAGTGGTCCGGGGCCTGCTGGAAGGTGGTGGGCGATACTGGGTTTGAACCAGTGACCTCTTCCGTGTCAAGGAAGCGCGCTACCGCTGCGCCAATCGCCCGAGGTGGAGACGGGATTTGAACCCGTGTACACGGCTTTGCAGGCCGTTGCCTCGCCTCTCGGCCACTCCACCGTGCCGATGCATCCGTCATGCTAACAAACGCATCACCGGAAGGTCCGAGGACCCCCAGAGCGGACAACCGGGCTCGAACCGGCGACCTCAACCTTGGCAAGGTTGCGCTCTACCAACTGAGCTATGTCCGCGTGCTGTGCCGTGCGGTCGCTGGATCTTGGTGAATCCGAAGCGTGCAACTTCACCCGCCGTGCGTGCTGACCGACACTAACCGATGCCGGCGCGGGACGTCCAATTCCTGAGCACCCCGCGCGTCGGCCACGAGACCGGCGATGACGGGCCCGAACGGCGAGGTCCGCGGGCGTGGCTCGCGGCGCACCTCGAGCTCGGTCCGCACCGCCTCGACCACCCGCGCGCGGGCGCTGGGACGGTCGGGGACGGGCCACAGGTGGCGGACGGCGGCGTTCATGGCGGCTCCGATCAGGACGGCGATGGCGAGGAAGTAGAGCCAGACGAGCAGGACGATGGGTGCGGACAAGGGGCCGTAGACGGACGTCCCACCGATGGACACGCCCAGCCAGGTCCGCACGACATAGGACACGACCACCCAGAGCACCACCGTGAGGGCGGCCCCCGGCAGGTCGCGGCGCCAGGGCGAGCGCCGTGGCGTGGCGACGTGGTAGAGCGAGGTCACCGCCCACAGGACGGCACCGGTCACGAGCGTCCAGTAGACGAGGCCGTCGAACGGCCCGGGCAGGACGCGCGACAGGACCAGGGGCCCCAGGAGGACCAGCGGCAGCACGACCGCACCGACGAGGACAGCGATCGAGTACATCGTGAAGGACAGGGTGCGGGTGCGGACGATGCCGCGAACCCCGCTCTGGCCGTACATGATCGAGATGGTGTCGATGAAGACGTTGAGCGCCCGCGACCCGGACCACAAGGACAGGACGAAGCCCAGCGACACCAGGTCGATCCGGCCTCCCCGCAGCACCTCGTCGATCGTGGGGACGATGACGGCTCCCACGCTCTCGTCGGTCAGGAACCGCTGCGCGTAGGCCGCGAGGCCGGCCACCACCTGGTCGACGGTGCCCTGCCCGACCCACGCTCCGACATACCCCAGTCCCCCGATCAGGCCGAGGACCAGAGGGGGTAGGGAGAGGAGGGCGAAGAAGCCCGCCTCGGAGGCGAGCCCGGTCACGCGGTAGCGCAGGCAGACCCGGACGGTCTCGCGCACGAGGCGCGCGACCGACATGCCACCGGGCACCTGCTGGAGCAGGTGCCGCAGGGCGGTCCGAGGGGTCATGTCGTGGACGCTACGACGGGTCCGGGGCTGGGACGGGTGGGACACGAGGGGCGCGTGGGGCCTGTTGTCGAGACGTGATGTCATCTCGCCGCAAGGGTCAATCCCCCGGGGGGTCTCCCGGACCGCGTAAAGTGGCGGGTTGATCGATCTCCATCCCCACTCCCACGAGGACGACCCCTTCATGGAAATCTGGCCCGGCAAGCCGTATCCCCTCGGCGCCACGTTCGACGGCAGCGGCGTGAACTTCGCTGTCTTCTCCGAGGTCGCCGAGCACGTCGAGCTCTGCCTCATCGACGACGAGGGCGCCGAGCAGCGCGTCTCGCTCACCGAGGTCGACGGTTACGTCTGGCACTGCTACATCCCGCAGATGCAGCCCGGGCAGCGCTACGGCTACCGCGTGCACGGCCCGTTCGACCCCGCCAAGGGCAACCGGTCCAACCCGGCCAAGCTGCTGCTCGACCCCTACGCCAAGGCGATCGACGGCCAGATCAGCAACGACGAGGCGCTGTTCTCCTACAAGTTCGACGACCCGTCGGCGTTCAACGACACCGACTCGCTCGGGCACACCATGCTGTCCGTCGTCATCAACCCCTACTTCGACTGGGGCCACGACCGTCCCCCGCGCCGGGAGTACCACGAGACGATCATCTACGAGGCCCACGTCAAGGGCCTGACGATGACCCACCCCGAGGTGCCCGAGGACATCCGAGGGACGTATGCCGCGATCGCGCACCCCGCCGTCATCGCGCACCTCAAGCAGCTGGGCATCACCGCGATCGAGCTGCTGCCGGTGCACCAGTTCATCCAGGACACGTCGCTGCAGGAGAAGGGGCTGCGCAACTACTGGGGCTACAACACCATCGGCTTCCTGGCCCCGCACAACGACTACTCCGCGTCGGGCACCCGCGGCCAGCAGGTCACGGAGTTCAAGTCGATGGTCAAGGCGCTGCACGAGGCGGACATCGAGGTCATCCTCGACGTGGTCTACAACCACACCGCCGAGGGCAACCACATGGGCCCCACGCTCGCCTTCCGCGGCCTGGACAACAACGCCTACTACCGCCTGGTCGGCGACGACCTCGCGAGCTACTACGACACGACCGGCACGGGCAACTCCCTGCTGATGCGCAACCCGCACGTGCTGCAGCTCATCATGGACTCGCTGCGCTACTGGGTCACCGAGATGCACGTCGACGGCTTCCGGTTCGACCTGGCGGCGACCCTGGCCCGCCAGTTCCACGAGGTCGACAAGCTGTCCGCGTTCTTCGACCTGATCCAGCAGGACCCGGTGGTGAGCCAGGTCAAGCTGATCGCCGAGCCGTGGGACGTGGGTGACGGCGGCTACCACGTCGGCAACTTCCCTCCCCTGTGGACCGAGTGGAACGGCAAGTACCGCGACACCGTCCGCGACTTCTGGCGCGGCGAGCCGGCCACGATCGGCGAGTTCGCCTCGCGCATCACGGGATCCAGCGACCTCTACGCCCACTCCGCGCGCAAGCCGATCGCGTCGATCAACTTCGTCATCGCCCACGACGGCTTCACGCTGCGCGACCTCGTGTCCTACAACGAGAAGCACAACGACGCCAACGGCGAGGGCAACAACGACGGCGAGAGCCACAACCGGTCCTGGAACTGCGGCGTCGAGGGTCCGACGGACGACCCCGAGGTCAACGCCCTGCGCGCCCAGCAGCAGCGCAACTTCCTCACCACGCTGCTCGTCAGCCAGGGCGTGCCGATGCTCGCGCACGGCGACGAGCTCGGTCGCAGCCAGGGCGGCAACAACAACGGCTACTGCCAGGACAACGAGATCTCCTGGATCGACTGGGACCTCGACGCGGACGACCTGGCGCTGCAGCAGTTCACGGCCCGGCTGACCGCCCTGCGCTCGTCCCACCCCGTGTTCCGTCGCCGCCGGTTCTTCGCCGGCGACGCCGCCCACGGCGGCATGTCCGACCTGGGTGACATCGCCTGGTTCACGGCCCACGGCACCCAGATGTCCGACCAGGACTGGGAGTCGGGCTACGCCAAGACGCTGAGCGTGTTCCTCAACGGACACGCCATCTCGGCCCCCGACCAGCGTGGCCGGATGGTCGTCGACGACGACTTCCTGCTGCTGTTCAACGCCCACCACGACGGCATCGACTTCACGATGCCGCCCGAGGACTACGGCACCGAGTGGACCGTCGTGCTCGACACCGCCGACCCGGAGCTGACCGAGCCCCGCGTCTGGGCGGCCCGCAGCGTCAACCGCGTCCCGGCCCGCTCGGTCGTGGTCCTGCGCTCGGACCAGCCGGCCGAGCAGGCCTCCCCCGGCCTGGCCTCGCCGCTCACGGCAAAGACCGGCGTCGGCATCGTCGGCCAGGTCGCGACCGATCCTGCCGCCCGCCCGGCTCCGACCGAGCCCGCCACCTCGAAGGCGGAGCCGCAGGCGCAGGAGCAGGCGGACGGCGCCACGGGTGACGACACGGACGGCTCGGGGGCCGACTCGTCCACGGGCACCAAGAAGGCCGGCAAGAAGAAGGCCTGACGCAGCTCGCACGAGAGAGCCCGCCTCGTCCTGGACGAGGCGGGCTCCTTCGTATGCCGAAGCGCCCGGCACCTGGCGTGGGCGCCGGGCGCGGCGCGCATCAGGTCTGGGCGAGGCGCTCCTGCTCGGTCGCGACGTCGAAGGTCGCCGCCGGCCACTCGAGGTCGAGACCCCGCAGGTGCTCGAGCAGGATCTGCTGGACCGCGAGGCGGGCGTACCACTTGCGGTCCGCCGGAACCACGTGCCAGGGAGCGCCCTTGGTGCTCGTCTTGGCCAGCACCGCCTGGTAGGCCTCCATGTAGTCGTCCCAGCGCGCGCGCTCGGCGATGTCGCCGGGGTTGTACTTGTAGTACTTGTCCGGCCGGTCGAGCCGCTCCCCCAGCCGCGCCTTCTGCTCGTCGGAGGAGATGTGCAGCATCACCTTGACGACGGTGATGCCGCGCGCCAGGGCGGCCCGCTCGAACGCGTTGATCTGGGCATAGCGCCGCATCCACTCCGAGCGCGGAATGAGCTCGTTGACCCGCACGACCAGCACGTCCTCGTACTGCGAGCGGTCGAACACCCCGAGCTGACCCGGGTCGGGCAGGGCCCGGTCGATGCGCCACAGGAAGTCGTGGGCGCGCTCCTCGGGCGTGGGCGCCTTGAACGCGGTGTACTTGACGCCGCCGGGGTCGGTGGCGCCCACCACGTGGCGCATGATGCCGCCCTTGCCGGAGGTGTCCATGCCCTGCACGAGCAGCAGGACCGACGGCCCGTCGCCGTCCTTGCCGTTGGCCCAGAGGCGCTCCTGCAGGTCGGACAGCTCGGTCTGACCCTCGACGAGGTCCATCGCAGCCGACTTCTTGTCGCCCTCGTAGCCCGGGGTCGCCCGGGTGTCGACGTCGGCCAGCACGAGTCCCCGCTCGGCGCGCAGGGTCTCGCTGAAGGTGAAGTCAGGGTCACCGAAGGCGAGCGACCCGGTGGTCGCCGCCGAGGAGGCACCGTCCAGCGCGGCCTCGCGCTTCGCGCCCTTGTCCTTCTTGTCCCTCGTACCCTTGGCCTTCTTGCCCTTGTCGTCGTCCTTGGACTTCTTCGACGCCTTGTCGTCCTTGGCCTTGTCGTCCTTGGCCTTGCCGTCCTTGGCCTTCTTGCCCTTGTCGTTCTTGGACTTCTTCGCCGTGTCCCTGGCGATCTCCTGCTCGGCCGTGCCCTGGTCCTTGTCCTTGCCCGTGCCCTTGGACGCCGTGCCGGGCTTGGCGTCGTCCGACGCTGCGTCCCCCGCGTCCGAGGTGGCGGCGGCGGTGCCGGTGCCCCGGACGAGGGTCTCGACGGCCTCGTCGGCCCGATCGGCGGCCTTCTTGCTCTTGGAGGTCTTTGCCATGCGGCCTATGGTTGCACCCTTTGCGCAGGTGGGGCGGCATCCTGGGTCACGAAGGCCTCGACGAGTCGCTCCCACCGCTGCTGGTCGACGTTCCACTCCTTGCAGTGCCGGGCGACCTGCCAGGTCTCGAGCTGGACGAGGTCGGGCCGCGCCGCCGCGAGGTCGATCGAGCGCTGGGCGGGCACGAACTCGTCGTCGAGCGAGTGGATCAGCAGGATCGGGTGCCGCAGCTCGTCGGCCCGCCGCACGAAGTCGGTCGCCGCCAGGTCGATCACCGACTCGATCCCCACGAGATGGCGGCCGGGCGGCACGCCGAGCAGCCGCATGCTGAGCGTGGTGAGCTGGCCGGGGACCCGCATCGCGCGCGCGTGGTGGTGCAGGACGTCCGGCCAGTCGACCACGGGCCCGTCCAGGACGACCTGCGAGATGCGGTCCCCGTGGGTGGAGTTGATGAGGGTCTGCAGCACGATCGCCCCGCCCATCGACCACCCCACGAGCACGACGTCGCGGGCGCCGTGCTCCAGGGCGTAGGCGACGGCGGCGTCCACGTCGCGCCACTCGGACAGCCCGAGGCCGTAGAGCCCGTCGTTGGAGGCGGGCGCCACCTGGTCGTTGCGGTAGGACGGGGTCAGGCAGGTAAGACCGGCGCGGTGCAGCGCGGCGACCCCGCGCACGGTCTCCTCGCGCCCCGCCCCACGGCCGTGCACCAGGACGGCCCACCGGGTGCAGTCGACGCGGCCGTCGGGCGGGGGCACCAACCAGGACGGCAGCGGACCGATCTCGCTGGGGACGTCCACGTCGAGGGTTGGCAGACCGAGCGCCTGCTCCGGCCCGAGCGCGTAGTAGTAGGAGTGGAACCGGGCCGGTCCGGTGCGCAGGCGCCCGAGGTCGACGCCGTGCAGCCGCCGGGTGATCGTGCCCTGCCCGGGGTGGTCGGCCAGGATCCGGCCGAACCTCACGTGCGACTGCCCGCCGTCGAGGAACAGGCCGTACTTGCCGGGCATCACCGTCTCGGCCGTGCGGCTCAGCGTGACGCTGCGGTCGTCGAAGGCCACCACCTCGGTGTCGTCGGGCCGTCGGCGCTCCGGCGTCACGACCTTCTTGGCGAGGTAGACCGCGGCGCTCAGCCACCCCGTCGCGGCTCCGGCCGCCACGACGCCGCCCGCCACGGCTGCCGCGACCGCCCGAGGGTGCGCGCGCAGCACCCCGGCGGGCCCCCCGGCCCTGTCGCGCGTGCTCACCCGTCCATCGTGACATCCGCGGGCGTGCGGGTGGGGCAGGTGGCGCGAGCGTGGCGCGGCATACGGCCCTCGGGCGAGGGACACAATGGGCCGTATGACGCTGCCGATCGCCACCCCGGTCTCCCCCATGCTGGCCAAGGCCGTCCCGACGGTCCCGGCCGCGGACTCCGTCCCGGGCGGGCTGTCCTACGAGCCCAAGTGGGACGGCTTCCGCTGCATCGTGATCCGCGACGGCGACGAGATCGAGCTGGCGAGCCGGGGGTCCAAGCCGCTGACGCGGTACTTCCCCGAGGTCGTCGAGCGCGTGCGCGAGCACCTCCCGGTGCGCTGCGTGGTCGACGCCGAGATCGTGGTGCGCGCGGGCGAGGCCGGCGCCGAGCATCTCGACTGGGACCTGCTCTCGCAGCGGATCCACCCGGCCGTCTCCCGCGTCACCAAGCTGTCGCAGGAGACGCCCGCCGAGCTGATCTGCTTCGACCTGCTGGCCGCCGACGACGAGGACCTCATGGGGCGGCCCTTCCGCGAGCGCCGCGCGGCCCTGGAGTCGCTGCTGGAGGACGTCTCACCCGCGTCCGGCATCCACCTGACCCGGGTCACGGACGACCCCGGGCTGGCGCGGACGTGGTTCGAGGACTTCGAGGGGGCGGGGCTGGACGGGGTGGTCGCCAAGCCGCTGGAGGGGACCTACGAGCAGGGGAAGCGCACCATGCTCAAGATCAAGCACAAGCGGACGGCCGAGGCGGTCGTCGTGGGCTACCGGGTGCACAAGAGCGGTCAGGGCGTCGGGTCGCTGCTGCTCGGGCTCGTGGACGAGGGCGGCCGGATCGTCAACGTCGGTGGCATCGCGGCGTTCACGGCCGCGCGACGCCTCGAGCTGGTCGACGAGCTCGAGCCGTACGTCCTGCGCGAGGAGGACGGCTCCGTGGTCGCCGCCGAGACGGACCGGTCGCGGTTCAGCTCGTCCAAGGACGTGTCCTACGTGCCGCTGCGACCGGAGCGCGTCGTGGAGGTGGCCTTCGACCAGCTCGAGAAGTCGCGCTTCCGGCACGCCGTGACCTTCCTGCGCTGGCGCCCCGACCGCGAGCCGATGTCGTGCACGTTGGCGCAGGTCAGCCGGGCGCCGAGCTATGACCTGGGGCGCGTCCTGGTCGAGTGACGCACGACAGCCAGTCAAGTTCTCGCGACCGAACGTCACCGGGTCACTCTGCATCCAGGTGAACCCCGTCCGCGTTCCCCGATAGTGGCCCCGACCTGCGGATATGCCGTGTGACAGTGACGTCATGACCTCGCCTGCCGCCACCTGGGCCAGCCGTGACCTCCCGGTGCTCCGCGCCGTGGAGCAGCTGGACCTGCTCGGCGGCCCCACCCACGAGATCTCCGCGGTCGTGGCTCGCACGGGTCTGCGTGGCGACGAGGTGCTCGCGGCGCTCGAGGCGCTCCAGACCCTGCGCGCCGTCCGGGTGGAGGTCCTCGACGGTCAGCGGACCCGCATCGGCCACGTCACCGCCATCGGCGCCGCGATGCTCGCGATGCAGGCCGACAACGACCTCGCCTGCTGACCCCTGCTGACCCCGTCCGCGTCCCGCGGCTGCTGCTCAGGCGTCGTCGACCTTGCGGGCCCGGGACGGCTGCACGCGGGGCGGCTCCCCCGGCATCTTGGGGTAGTCGGGCGGGAAGTTGAGCTCCCCCAGCCCGTGCTCCTCGACGTCGCGCTGCCACCACTGCAAGGCGGTGTCCACGCGTGCCCGGGCGTCGTCGAAGCCCGCCCACGCGTCGTCCTCGGAGGCCACGATCTCGGGCGTCGTCCGCACGGTGTAGTCGCCGGGGGCGATCTCGCCGAGGACGTCCCAGGCGATCGGCATACTGACGGGCGCACCCGCCAGGGGGCGCGGGCTGTAGGCGCCGGCCAGGGTGCGGTCGCGACAGGCCTGGTTGAAGTCGGCGAAGATCCGCTCGCCCCGCAGCTCCTTCCACCAGGCCGTGGTGACGAGGTCGGGGACCCGTCGCTCGAGCTCGCGGGCGATCGCGATGACCGCGTGCCGCACCTCGAGGAACTCGTGCGTCGGCTCGATCGGTGCGAACACGTGCAGCCCGCGGTTGCCGCTCGTCTTGACGAAGGGCGTCAGGCCCGCCTCGACCATCACCTCACGCAGCACGGTCGCCGCCTCGACGGCCTGAGCGAAGCCGGTGCCGGGCTGCGGGTCGAGGTCGATGCGCAGCTCGTCCGGGTCGTCGGTGTCCGCCGTGGTCACAGGCCAGGGGTGAAAGGTCACGGTGTTCATCTGCACGGCCCACACCGCGGTCGCGACCTCGTCGACGACGAGCTGCGGGTGCTGGCGGCCGGAGGGATAGGTGCACATGACGGTGCGGGCGAAGTCGGGGACGCCGCGGGGAGGGTTCTTGGAGTAGAACTCCTCGCCGGTGACGCCCTCGGGGAAGCGCTGCAGCGTCACCGGACGGTCCGCCAGCCTGGCCACCAGCCGGTCCCCCACGGCCACGACGTAGCGGGCCAGGTCCTCCTTGGTGATCCCATCGTCCGGCCACATCACCCGGTCCGGGCTCGAGACCCGCACCTGCCGCGTCTCGCCGTCCGGCCCCGGGACCTCGATCGAGATGGCCTTGCTCGCCACGACGTGCTCCTGTCGGCCCGGTTGAGCGGAATCTGCGGCGACCCCGCGCGGTTGGACCCAGTATGACCCAGCGCGAGTACCCCGTGACCAAGTCCGACGAGCAGTGGCGGGCCGAGCTGAGCCCGAGCGAGTATGCCGTCCTGCGCCAGGCCGGCACCGAGCGGCCCTTCGTCGGCGAGTACACCGACACGACCACCGAGGGCGTCTACAGCTGCCGCGCGTGCGGCGCCGAGCTGTTCACCCACACCGAGAAGTTCCCCTCGCACTGCGGGTGGCCGTCGTTCTACGCCCCCTCCGAGGCGGACAACGTCGAGCTGCACGAGGACCGCTCGCTCGGGATGACCCGCACCGAGGTGCTGTGCGCGCAGTGCGGCTCGCACCTGGGCCACGTCTTCGAGGGCGAGGGCTACCCCACCCCGACGGACCAGCGCTACTGCATCAACTCCGTGTCGATGCGCCTCGCCCCCCGCTGACCTACCTCAGGTAGTCACATCGACCTGGGTTCGCACGCCAGGTCGATGTGTCGAACCCAGGCGGATCTCGTGGTCGTGCCCGTATGCCGTCCCCGCCCGCCCCCCGACACCGACCGGGGCTCCTGCTCCGTCAGGAGTGGGCGACCTCGTGGCGCGGCTGGTAGATCAGGATCCCGTCCGCGCCGGGGACCTCGACCGTCGCGCCGATCCCCCACCCCATGTCCTGGGTGTCGCCCGTGAAGGTCGCTCCGCGCGCCTCCAGCTCGGCGCGCGTGGCGGCGACGTCGTCGCACATCAGCGCGATCTCGTGATGGGTACCGGTGGTCCAGGCCTGACCGTCCTGGTCCGACACCGTCGGGTGGACGCCCAGCTCCGAGGGTCCGGTCCAATAGATCGGCCACTCGTCGCCGCCGACGCTGGGCAGCTGCAGCACGTCGCGCAGGAACGCCCTGGTCGCGTCGGGGTCGTCGGAGTAGATGAGGGTGTGCACGGCGGTGATCATGCGGCGAGCCTAGCGATCGCCCGCCAGGCCCGTCGCGCCTCCGAGATCAGCTGGAGCCGCTCGTGGAGGAGACGGTCGCCACCGTGATCGCCGTGATCATCGCGGTGTTGGCGGACTGCACCGCCCGGGCGACGCCGTCCGCGCCGGGCCCCGCGGACTCCGCGACGGCCTTGATCCGTCGCTTGAGGTCACTCTTGTCCAGGCCGACCTCGTCAGGATCGAAGACCTTGGTGCCCAGCTCCAGGCCGTGGACCAGCCCGATCAGCGCGTGCCGCTCGACCGTCGGCGAGGCTCCGCGCAGGACCTCGACCAGCCCGCGGCGCAGCTCGGCCTCGCGGCTCGTGTCGACGATCGGGTAGCGCTGCGGCTTGAGGCCCAGCATCCCGCCCTCCTCGACGCGCACCACCCCGCGCCGCGCGAGGTAGTCGCCGACCTCACGCTCGAGCTTGCGGGCGGCGCCGGGGATCACCGAGGAGAGAGGCTTGCCGTCCTTGTCACCGAACCTGCGCAGACCCTCGTCGAGCAGGTCGTCCCCGGTCGGTCCGGCGTCGAGGACCCGCAGCTTCTTGCCGTCGTCGCTCACGCCGAGCCGTCCGGCCGCGACGAGGTCGGAGAGCAGTGCCCCGGCGAGGCCGTAGCCCGTCTGCTGCCCCATCGACTCGGGCTTGCCGTCGTCCTTGAGGACCAGCAGGAACAGTGAGGTCGTCGTGGTGGGCTGGTTCGTCGTCATACCCACGACGCTAGGCGGGCCGGCGGCGTGGGTCATCCCCCGTGAGGATGGTTCGGCCCCGCCATACCTCCTCCTGCGGTATGACGAGATCGACCCGCCTTCGACACATCCACCTGGGGTGCCAGCCCAGGCGGACGTGACGACCTGAGGTAGGTCAGGGCAGGTCGGCGACGAGCTGCTCGAGCTCCACGCGCGGGCCGGTGAAGAACGGCACCTCCTCGCGCGTGTGCCGACGGGCGGCAGCGCCGCGCAGGTGACGCATGAGGTCCACGATCCGGTGCAGGTCGTCGGCCTCGAAGGCCAGCAGCCACTCGTAGTCGCCGAGGGCGAAGCTGGCGACGGTGTTGGCGCGCACGTCCGGGTAGTCGCGGGCCATCTTGCCGTGCTCGACGAGCAGGTCGCGACGCTCCTCGTCGGCCAGGAGGTACCACTCGTAGGACCGCACGAAGGGGTAGACGCAGACGTAGGCGCGCGGGGTCTCGTCGGCCATGAACGCCGGGATGTGGCTCTTGTTGAACTCGGCCGGGCGGTGGATCGCGACGTTGGACCAGACCGGGTCGCACGCGCGGCCCAGTCCGGTCCGGCGGAACGCGTGGTAGGCGCGCTGCACGGCCTCGACCGACTCGCCGTGCCACCAGACCATGAAGTCGGCGTCCGCCCGCAGCCCCGCCACGTCGTAGATCCCGCGCACCGTCACCTGACCGGCCTCGGCCAGCCCGGCGAAGAACTGCTGCGCCTCGGCCAGCAGCGCCTCGCGCTCCGCCTCGTCACCCACGGAGTCGGTGACCTGGAAGACGGACCACATGGTGTAGCGGATCGAGTCGTTGATCGCGCGGACCTCGGCGGGGGACGGACGGCGGTGCTGCTGGGGCTTCAGACTCATGCCCGCATCATCCCATCCGGGACTGACAGCCCGGCACCGGGATCGTCACCCGACCGTGACCGCGCAGGTCGGAACGCTCTCGCCCGGCCGTCCGGTCTCACCTGGCATGAGGCGCAACGCAGCTCCCAGGCCGTATGCCGCACCCCTCGCTCTCGGGGTCGCCGCACTGATCGCGATGACCGCCTGCACCAGCGGGTCCGGGTCGTCCACCTCCGGAGCCGCACCGGGCGACCCCGGCCAGGAACAGCTCGCCTCCTCGGCGGCCACGCCCGGGGCCACCCCCACGGGCTCCGTCGCGGCCATGGCACCCGGGGCGTCGTCCGGAGCGCGGGCCGTCCAGAAGCGCGACGTCGTCCGGACCGGCACCCTTGAGGCCACCGTCACCGATCTCGGCGCGGCCGCGGCGCGGGTGCGGACGCTGGTGGCGTCCTACGACGGGGTCGTCGCCAACGAGGAGCTGCGCCGCTCCACCGGCCCCGGCTCCTCCTCCACCGACACGTTCACCCTGCGGGTGCCCGAGGCGAGGTTCGACGCGGCGGTCGAGGACCTCGCCAAGGTCGGCACCGTCACGGCGCGGACCGTCCGCGCCGAGGACGTCACGGGCCAGGTCGCCGACACGGCCGGGCGCGTCAAGACGATGCAGGCCAGCCTCGACCGCACCCGGGCCCTGATGGCCCGCGCGGCGTCGATCGAGGACATCACCCGGCTCGAGTCGGAGCTCACCCGTCGCGAGGCCGACCTGGAGGGGCTGCAGGCGCAGCTCGCGACGCTGCGGTCGCAGGCCGCCATGTCGACGATCACCCTGTCGCTGACCCAGCCCGCTGCCGAGGCCCGCGCCGCCGAGGACCGGTCCGGGTTCCAGGCCGGCTGGCACGCGGGGTGGCGCGCATTCCTCGGCCTGCTCACCGCCCTCGCAGCGCTGCTGGGCTTCAGCCTCCCGCTGGTCCTGCCGCTCGCCGTGGTGGTCGTGCCCCTCGTCCTGTGGTGGCGCCGGCGCAGGGCACGCCGACGCGGCTGAGCGAGCACCGGGGCGCCTCGTCACGGCCACCCACCGCCCTCGGGCGCCGGCGCGCTGGTCCACCGCGCGACCGCCTCGCGGCAGGCGGACCGGGAGCGCTGCGCGACCCAGTCGTCGTCGCTGCGGCGGGCGGCGCGGGCGGCGGACGTCACCGCCCGCACGACGTCGTACGTGCGCCCGGACAACCCCATCTCCTGGTAATCGAACCCCTGGTCGGGGGCCCGCCGGAGCTGCTGGCCCACCCAATAGGTGACCTGCCTCGAGCAGGCAGTCTCCAGGTCCTCGACGGCACCCCCGGCACCCCCAGCCCCTCCGGCGCCGGCGGTGGTGGCTGCGGAGGCGCTGATCGAGGTCGGCGTGGTCGACCGCTCCCCGCCCTGCGGCGTGGAGGAGCAGGCCACGAGACCCAGGGCAGCCGCCGAGGCCACGAGGGCGACGACGTCGAGCCGGGCGAGGTGCGGCATGTCTGCCATCCTGCTCCCCTCGAGCTGCTTGCCATAGTGGAAAGTTGAGCGCATACTTTCCAACATGGAAACCAACGCGGCTCGCCCCGACCCCGACGACATCCGATCCCTGCTCGCCAGTGCCGACGCGGCCCGCGACAACCTCACCGGCCGCCTGAGGATCCCCGCGGGAGTCTTTGCCGCTCTGGTCGCGGCCACCGCCGTGCAGGTCGGGAGCGCCGCCTGGGGCATCGCCCAGCAGACGGCCACGGGGATGGTGGTCGTCCTCGGCGGGCTCGTGGCCTTCGGCGCTGCCGGAGCTCTCCTGCTCCGACACTTCCGCCGGGTCAACGGCGTGCGGGTGGACGGGCTCGCCAACCAGGTCTTCCTCGGTTCGGGTTCTCCGTCGAGCCTCCTCTACCTCGCCGGGCTGGCCGGGGCGATCTGGGCGGCCTTCGCCTCGCAGTGGCTCCTGGTCGCGGCCCTCTCGCTCGTGGGCGGGGCCGGCTACGCCCTCGGGACCTGGCAGTGGTGGAACGCCTACCGGCAGGACCCGGTCGCCCGCGCCCGTGGCGCCTCGCCGCGGCTGCTCGCCGCCTACGCGCTGGCCCTCGCCCTGGGCATCGCGGCCCTGGTGGTGGTCGGCTGATGGCGACGCTCGACCCGCTGGTCCACGCCCCCGCGCGGCTCCAGCTGCTCACGACCCTCTCCACCGTCACCGAGGCCGAGTTCGCGACCCTGCGAGAGGTGCTGGGCGTGAGCGACTCGGTGCTGTCCAAGCACGTCGCCGCCCTCGCCGGCGCGGGCTACGTCCGCTCCCGCAAGGGCGTCCGCGCGGGCCGCCGCACGACCTGGGTGGCCCTGACCGACACCGGACGGGCAGCGCTGCTCGACCACGTCGCGGCGCTGCGCGAGCTGATCGACGTGGTCGGCTGAGCCGCCGACCACGTCAGCGGTCCGTCAGCGCCTCGGGGCACCCTGCGAGGCGGTGGGGACGACATACCGACGGCAGACCGGAGGACCCGTGGAGCACGACGAGCCGATGGGCGTGATCACGACCCGGTCCGAGATGGGGGCCGAGGGCCCGGTCCCGCCGCTGCGCACGCTGTGGCAGCTGCTCGAGACCTACCACTCCCTCGTCTACTACGCGCCGGAGCGCGCGGACCGCTACGCCCGGCTGGGCCTGGCGGGAGGGTGGATGGGCTACTTCGCGACCCGGTCGGCGGCCCTCGGCACCGTGCCCCCGAGCGTCGTCACTGCCTGCTTCTACGGGTTCGCCCATCGTCTGGTGGCCCGCGCGCTGCCCGACGCCTGGACGCGCACGACCCCGGCCGACGCGCTCGCGGCGAGGTATGACGTGGTGGACGCCGCCGCGACCCGTCTGCTGGGCCCCCACGGGCGCGATCCCCGGGTCGCCGCGGTCGCCGAGCTGCTGGTGCGCGGTGTCGGGTCAGCGGCTCCCCACGGCCGGCCGATGTTCGCCGCGCACGCCCACCTGCCGTGTCCTGACGCGCCTCACCTCGCGCTGTTCTGGGCGGCTACGGCGCTGCGCGAGCTCCGCGGCGACGCCCACGTCGTGGCGCTGCAGGCCACCGACCTGTCGCCCGCCGCCTCCAACGTCCTCATGACCGCCCTGCGGCTCACCCCCGGCGACCAGCGCACGCGTCGCGGGTGGACCGAGACGGAGTGGGCCGACGCGACGGACTCGCTGCGGGCGCGGGGCTGGCTCACGGCCGACGGGGACGTCACGCTCGAGGGTCGGCGTCGGCGCGCCCAGGTCGAGCTCGTCACCGACCGCCTCGTCGACCACGCATGGGCGGGGGTGGGCGAGGACGAGCTCGCCCTGCTGACCGACGTGCTGGGTGACCTGGTGCAGGCCGTCGTCGCGGGCGGCGGCGTGCCCCACCCGAACGGCATCGGTGTCCCCCGCGTGGGACGAGCGCCATGACCAGCGGCAGCCTTCCCCGGCCCGTCGTCGGGCTGCTCGGGCCGATCGTGGTCTTCCGCCACCCACCATCCGGAGCGGCCGAACCAGCCGGACCAGCCAGACCGCCCGGACCAGCCGGACCGCCCGAGCCGGCCGAGGTGCCCGCGCGCCTCGACCGGGTCGTCCTCGCGCACCTGGCGCTCGCCGAGGGGCGGGCCGTCACCATGGACGACCTCGTGGAGGCCCTCTGGGGCGAGCACCCACCCCGCCGAGCCCGTAATGCGGTGCAGGTCAAGGTCTCCCGCCTGCGCGGACGGCTCGGCGAGCACGGCCGCGCCCTCGTCCACGCGCAGGGGAGCTACCGCCTCGCCCTCGAGCGTCACCAGGTCGATGCCGGCGCCTTCTCGCTCCTGGTGCGGGAGGCCGAGGCCTGCTCCGCGGCGGGCGACCACCAGCGGGCTCGGTCCCTCCTGGTCCAGGCGACGCCGCTCTGGCGCGGCCCGCCGCTCGCCGAGCTCGACGAGCATCCCCGTCTGGTCGCCGCCCGGACCCGGCTCGACGAGGAGTGGCGCTGCGCCCACGAGCTGCTCGCCGCGTGCGCCCTGGCGATCGGGTCACCACCGCCCGACGTCATCGCGCGGCTGCGGGACCTCCTCGCCGAGGACCCGTTGCGTCCGCGGGCGCGCCTGCTGCTGATGCACGCCCTCGACCGGTCGGGCCGACGCGCCGAGGCCATCGCCGTCTACGACCACGGTCGACGTCTCCTGGCCGACCAGGCCGGGCTGGAGCCGGCGGTCGAGCTGCGCGCGGCCTTCGCAGCCCTCCTGGCCGAGGAGCGGGAGACCTCGCTCGGTCCGCGGCCGTATGCCGTGACCCGCGCCCCTCCGCACGGGGCGCTCGACACCGCACGGTGGCTGGCGCGGGAGGGTGAGACGCCGGCCGCCCTGCAGCTCGCGCTGCGCGGCTCCTGGTGGTGGTGGCTGGGAGGTCGTCGCTCCGCGGGTCGAGACCTGATGGCGGACCTGCTCTCGACGCCGACCGGGGTCCTCGACGAGCGGCAGGTCCTGAGCGCGTCGGCCTGGCTCGCGGTGTTCGACGCGGTGCAGGCCGATGCCGCGACGGCACTGGGGCGCGGGGAGCAGGCCCTGTACCGCGCGAGCGCGCTGGGCTGGTCGCAGCACGACGCCCTCGCCGCGCTCCTGCTCGCGGAGCGGTTGTTCCAGCGCGGCGAGCACGCGAGGGGCGACGGGCTGGTGCGGGCCGGACGAGCGTCCTTCGAGGCCGGTGACGACGCCTGGGGTCGCGCCCTCGCCGCGGTCGTCGAGACCAAGGCGCTGCTGCTGCGCGGCAGGTGCGGGCCGCTGCCGCTCAGGCAGGCCGGCTGGTCCGCGACTTCGAGGCGCTGGGCGACGAGGCAGGTCAGGTCCTCGCCCTCGATGTCGCTGGCTACTGCGCCGAGGTGGAGGGAGACCTGCGGTCCGCCGCCAGGACGCACGAGCGGGCCCTCGACCTCGCGCGGCGGGTGCAGGCCCCCGAGTGGGAGACCTCGCAGCTGACCCGCCTCGGCTCCGTCCTCGCCCTGACGGGTCGCGACGGGGCGCTGCCGATCCTCGAGTCCGCCGTCGCGCTGGCCGCTGCGACGGGCTCCGACGCCGGTCTGGCCCTGGCCCTGAACGGACTCGGCCTGGCGTCGACCCTGGCCGGTGACCCCGAGCGCGCGGCGGACGCGCACCGGCGCGCGCTCGCCTGGTACGAGACGCAGCGGTCCTTGGCCGGGGTCAGCTACACCTCGGGCCGGCTGGCCGGCTCCAGCCCCGACCCCGACGCGGCCCTGGCCCTCGCGACGGCGTCGGTCGCCCTCGCCGTCCGGACGGGTGACCCACGGGCGATCGCGCACGGCCTCGAGGCCCTCGCCCTCGTCGAGGAGGACCCGGTCCGGTCCGCGAGAGCCCTGGGTGGGGCGTGGGCGCTGCGGCGTCGGGCGGAGGCGCCCCTGCCCGCTCCGTTGCGAGAACCGCTCGTGCGGCGGCGGCACGAGCTGGACGACCTCCTCGGCGATGCCCTGCCTCGCGAGGTCCAGCAGGGCGCGCTGGGTGCGTTGCGTCGGTCGGCACCCGATCAGGACCCTGTCAGCGCCGAGGGTCACCGTCGGGACAGGCCGGTGCTCGGCCCCTTCCCACGGCCCTAGGCGGAGACATGACAGTCGGCTTCATCGGCCTGGGCAAGATGGGACTCCCCATGGCGCTCAACCTGGTTCGCGCGGGCACACCGCTCATCGTGTGGAACCGGTCGTCCTCGCCCTGCGCTCCCCTGCGCGAGCTGGGGGCCACGGTGGCGGCGACGCCGGCGGAGGTGTTCGGCCACGCGGAGATCGTCGTCGTCATGCTGGCGGACGGCCCGGCCATCGACCTCGTCCTGCAGCGCGGCACGGACCGCTTCGCGCCGATGGTGGCGGGACGGGTCCTCGTCCACATGGGGACGACGCCGGCTGACTACTCCCACGGGCTCCAGGCCGACGTGGTCGCCGCCGGAGGACGGTATGTCGAGGCACCCGTCTCGGGCTCACGGGGACCCGCGGCGGCCGGCGAGCTCGTCGGGATGCTCGCCGGGCCCGACGACGCGGTGGACCTGGTGGCGCCCCTGCTCGACCCGGTGTGCTCGATGGTCTTTCGCTGCGGTGCCGTCCCCGCGGCGACGCGGATGAAGCTGGCCGTCAACCTGTTCCTCGTGACGCAGGTCGTCGGTCTGGTCGAGGCCTACCACCTCGCCGAGCGGCTCCGCCTCGACCTGGCGGTCTTCAGGTCGGTGCTGGACGCCGGCCCCATGCCGAGCGCCGTGTCGCGGGCCAAGCTGCGCGTCCTCGTCGAGGGGGACTTCGTCCCGCAGGCCTCCGTCAGCGACGTCCACTACGTCAGCAGGCTCGTCGCCGGCGCCGCCGCCGGGGCCGACGTGTCCGCTCCGCTCATGGACGTTGCCCGCGACCTCTTCGGCGAGGCCGAGCAGCTCGGGCACGGCGACGAGGACATGGCAGCGGTCCTGCGGGCCCTCCAGGCCCGCACCCACGCGCGATGATGACGGCATGCAGGAGCTGCTGCGACGCCAGTGGACCGAGCTGCGCGCGTGGCTCGACCGGGGCGACGTGCGACGACACGGGTCCTCGCCGAGCATCCTGCCCGGGTGGACCGTCCGTGACCTCGTCGTTCATCTGGGGGTGGGCCTGGTCATGCTCGACGAGGTGCCGGCGGCTCCGCCCGGGACGGCCCCCCTCTCGGTGGGTGACTATGTCGCCGGATATCGCCCGGCGGCTCCCGTCATCGCCGCCGCGACCTCGAGCGTGGCCGCGACGATGAGCGACGAGCTCGAGGGCGTCGACCGGCTCGCGGCCCGAGCCTGGACCGCCACGTCCCGAATCGCGCCACCCGTCGTGCTGGGGCGTCGTGGCCCGCTGACCTGGGACGACTTCCTCCTGACCCGCCTCATCGAGCTGGTGGTGCACGGCGACGACCTGCACCGGTCGGTCGCCGACCCAGGCCCGTCCCCCGTGCTGGCGCAGGCGGCTTCGTCGGTGGCCGCTGCCCTGGCCGAGGCCTACGCCGTGCGGGCCACCACGAGCGCGGACGTGTCCGACCCCGACCGGCCCCTGCACTGGATCCGGCTCGCGACCGGGCGGCTCCCCTCGTCCGACCCCCTCCTGCCGCTCCTCTGACGGCGGCGCCCCCGGCTGCTCTCACTGACATGACGACCAGGCCCCGGGGCCGGTCACCGTCAGGCGACCGGCCCCGGGGCCTCGGCATACGTCGGGTCAGGCGTTGTGGGCCTGGTAGCGAGCGATCTTGGCGAACTCCTCGGGGTCGAGGGACGCGCCGCCGACGAGGGCGCCGTCGACGTCCTCCTTGGCCATGATCTGCGCGACGTTGCCGGACTTGACCGAGCCGCCGTAGAGGATGCGGACGCCGTCCGCGAGCTCGGCGGAGTAGAGTTCGGCGAGCTTGCCGCGGATCGCGCCGCAAACCTCCTGCGCGTCCTCGGGGGTCGCGACCTCGCCCGTGCCGATGGCCCAGATGGGCTCGTAGGCGATGACGATGCTCTTGGCCTGCTCCTCGGGCAGACCCGCGAGGTCGGCCTCGATCTGGGCGAGCACGTGCTCGACCTGACGGCCCTCCTTGCGGACGTCGAGGGCCTCGCCGCAGCACAGGATCGGGGTCAGGCCGTGCTTGTAGGCCGCCTTGACCTTGGCGTTGAGCAGCTCGTCGGTCTCGCCGTGCCCCTCGCGGCGCTCGCTGTGACCCACCGCGACATAGGTGCAGCCGAGCTTGGCCAGGAACGCGCCGGAGATGTCGCCGGTGTAGGCGCCGGAGTCGTGCTGCGACAGGTCCTGGGCGCCGTAGCGCAGGTCCAGCTTGTCGCCCTCGACCAGGGTCTGCACCGAGCGCAGGTCGGTGAACGGCGCGAGCACCGCGACCTCGACGGCGGCGTAGTCGTGCTTGGCGTCGCGCAGGGTCCAGTCGAGCTTCTGCACGAGGTGGGTGGCCTGCAGGTGGTCCTGGTTCATCTTCCAGTTGCCGGCCATGAGCGGCGTGCGGGATGCCATGTGGGTCTCCTTGGGAGTCAAGAGTGTTGGGTCGTATCACGAGAAGGCGGCCCCGCCACCCGGGTCGGGGTCACGGGGCCGCCTCGTGTCGTGCAGCCGGCGTCAGCCGAGGATGGAGATGCCCGGGAGGTCCTTGCCCTCGAGGTACTCCAGGCTCGCGCCGCCACCGGTGGAGATGTGGCCGAACTGGTCGTCGGAGAAGCCCAGCTGCCGCACGGCGGCAGCGGAGTCGCCACCGCCGACGACGGTCAGCGCGCCCTTGGCGGTCGCCTCGACCAGGGCCTGGGCCACCGCCTTGGTGCCGTCCGCGAACGGCGCCATCTCGAACGCACCCATCGGGCCGTTCCAGAACACCGTCTTCGCGTCGGCGACCTTGGAGGCGTAGAGCTCCGCGGACCTCGGACCGATGTCCAGGCCCATCTGGTCGGCCGGGATCTTGTCGGCGTCGACCGTCGTGACTTCGCCCTCGGCGCTGAACTCGGCGTTGCAGACGACGTCGACCGGCAGGACGATCTCGACGCCGGACGCCTCGGCCCGCTCGAGGTAGCCCTTGCAGGTCTCGACGTTGTCCTCGTCGAGCAGGCTCTTGCCCACCTCGTGGCCCTGGGCCTTGAGGAAGGTGAAGGCCATGCCGCCGCCGATGAGGAGGCGGTCGGCCTTGCCGAGGAGGTTGTCGATGACGGCGAGCTTGTCGGCGACCTTGGCCCCGCCGAGGACCACGGCATACGGCCGCTCGGGGTCCTCGGTCAGACGCTTGAGGACGTCCACCTCCGTCTTGACCAGGCCGCCCATGGCCGCCGGCAGGATCTGCGCGACGTCGTAGACGGAGGCCTGCTTGCGGTGCACGACGCCGAAGCCGTCGGACACGTAGGCGTCCGCGAGCGACGCGAGCTCCTTGGCGAAGGCCTGGCGCTCGGACTCGTCCTTGCTGGTCTCGCCCGGGTTGAACCGGAGGTTCTCCAGGAGGGCCACCTGGCCGTCCTGCAGCCCCTCGACCGTGGCCTTGGCCGACTCCCCCACCGTGTCGGTGGCGAAGGCGACGTCCTGGCCGAGCAGCTCACCCAGGCGGGCGACGACGGGCTTGAGCGAGTACTTGTCCTCCGGGGCACCCTTGGGGCGACCGAGGTGGGCGACCACGACGACGCGGGCACCCTGGTCGGTCAGCTCCGTGATGGTGGGCACGGAGGCCCGGACCCGGCCGTCGTCGGTGATGCGATCACCGTCGAGCGGCACGTTGAGGTCCGAGCGGACGAGGACTCGCTTGCCGCGCAGGTCACCCAGGTCGGCAATGGTCTTCATCTCGGGACTCCGATCAGAGCTTGGAGCCGACGAGGGCGGTCAGGTCGACGAGGCGGTTGGAGTAACCCCACTCGTTGTCGTACCAGCCGACGACCTTGACCTGGTTGCCGATGACCTTGGTCAGGCCCGCGTCGAAGACGCAGGAGGCCGGGTCGGTCTCGATGTCCTTGGAGACGATCGGGTCCTCGGTGTAGACGAGCTTGCCCTTCATGGCGCCCTCGGCGGCCTTCTTGATGATCTCGTTGACCTCCTCGACGGTGGTCTCGCGCGAGGCCTCGAAGGTGAGGTCGGTGGCGGAACCGGTCGGGGTCGGCACGCGCATGGCGTAGCCGTCCAGCTTGCCCTTGAGCTCGGGGAGCACGAGGGCGACGGCCTTGGCGGCACCGGTGGTGGTCGGGACCATGTTGAGGGCGGCGGCGCGGCTGCGGCGCAGGTCCTTGTGCGGGCCGTCCTGGAGGTTCTGGTCCTGGGTGTAGGCGTGGATGGTGGTCATCAGACCCTTGACGATGCCCAGGCCGTCGTTGAGCGCCTTGGCCATGGGGGCCAGGCAGTTCGTGGTGCACGAGGCGTTGGAGATGATCGTCTGGGAGCCGTCGTACTGGTCGTCGTTGACGCCCATGACGATGGTGATGTCCTCGTTCTTCGCCGGGGCGGAGATGATGACCTTCTTGGCGCCGGCGTCGATGTGCGCCTTGGCCTTGGTGGCGTCGGTGAAGAAGCCGGTGGACTCCACGACCACGTCGACCTCGTTGGCCTTCCACGGCAGGGCCGAGGGGTCCTTCTCGGCGAAGGCCAGGATCTTCTTGCCGTCCACCGTGATGGACTCGTCGTCGTAGGTGACCTCGCCGGGGAAGCGGCCGAGGATCGAGTCGTACTTGAGCAGGTGGGCCAGCGTCTTGTTGTCGGTGAGGTCGTTGACGGCGACCACCTCGATGTCGGCACCGGAAGCCACCACGGCGCGGAAGAAGTTGCGGCCGATGCGGCCGAAGCCATTGATCCCAACGCGAACAGTCACGTCTTGAGCCTTCCTAGAGGGTCTTCAACTTGGCGCTGCCCACCCTAGTCGGAAGTGCTGCCGGACGCGTGGTCGGGCCGTGACCGGTCCGAGATGTGGGCCGGTCAGCTCACAGGTCGAGCATGTCCGGGGTCAGGTTGGCCTCGGTGCCCGGCATGCCGAGATCCTGGGCCCGCTTGTCCGCCATCGCCAGCAGGCGCCGGATCCGGCCCGCGACGGCGTCCTTGGTCATCGGCGGCTGAGCGAGCTGCCCGAGCTCCTCGAGGCTGGCCTGCTTGTGCTCGAGGCGCAGCGTCCCCGCCTGGCGCAGGTGGTCGGGCACCTCCTCGCCGAGGATCTCCAGAGCTCGCTCGACCCGCGAGCCGGCGGCGACGGCGGCGCGCGCCGAGCGGCGCAGGTTGGCGTCGTCGAAGTTGGCCAGGCGGTTGGCCGTGGCGCGCACCTCGCGACGCATCCGCCGCTCCTCCCACGCCATCACCGCGTCGTGCGCGCCCATGCGCGTGAGGATCTGGCTGATCGCGTCGCCGTCGCGGATGACCACGCGGTCGATGCCTCGCACCTCGCGCGCCTTGGCCGCGATGGAGAAGCGCCGGGCCGCTCCCACGAGGGCGAGCGCGGCCTCGGGGCCGGGGCACGTGACCTCGAGCGCCGAGGACCGTCCGGGCTCGGTCAGCGAGCCGTGCGCGAGGAAGGCGCCGCGCCAGGCGGCGACCGCGTCGTCGGTGGCGCCCGAGACGACCTTGGGCGGGAGGCCGCGGACGGGACGGCCGCGGGGGTCGATCAGACCGGTCTGGCGAGCCAGCGCCTCGCCGTCCTGGGCGACACGCACGAGGTATCGGCTGCCCTTGCGCAGCCCGCCGGCGGACAGCACCCCGATCTCGCTGGTGTAGCCGTAGACATCGGCGATGTCCTTGACCAGGCGCCGCGCGACGGAGCCGGTGTCGAGCTCGGCCTCCACGACGATGCGTCCACCGACGATGTGCAGACCACCGCTGAACCGCAGGATGGCGGAGACCTCCGCCTTGCGGCACGAGGGCTTGGTGATTTGGAGCCGACTGAGCTCGTCCTTGACCATGGCCGTCATCGACATGAGTTCCATCCTGACAGTAGGCCGCACGTTGAGTGGGCGAATTCGGCACGTTTCGTACAAAGGTGACAGCGCAATGTAGTCAGCTCATGATGTCACGGTAGGCGGCGGCGAGCCGGAGCGAGTCGTGCTGGCCGGGGTTGCCCGCCGTCGCCACCTTGGCCACGACCAGCTCCGCGCCGAGCGTCGCGGCCGCGCGCCGCAGCGCCGGCTCGTCGACGACGACCGAGGGGTCGGCCAGCACGACGTCCAGCCGCATCCCCGGGGCGTGCGCCGCGAGGACCTCGAGGTGCCGCTCGGCGGTGAAGCCGGACGTCTCCGAGGTGTCCAGCTCGAGGTTGAGGTTGAGCAGCCGTCGCGCCCGGGTGCGGACCAGGGCCTCGCGCAGCTCCGGCACGAGCAGGTGCGGGATGACCGAGGTGAACCACGACCCGGGCCCCAGCACCACCCACTCCGCGTCGTCGATGGCCTGCACCGCCTCCGGACTGGCGGGAGGGTCCTGCGGGACCACCGCGATCGACGCGACCTGGCCCGGGGTCTTGGCGACCGAGGCCTGACCCCGCACCGTGCTGAGCGCATCGGGCTCCGCCGGGTCCAGCCCCCGGACGACCGCCTCGATGGTGAGTGGCACGGCGGCCATCGGCAGCACCCGTCCGCGGGCGCTGAGCAGCCGGCCGACCATGTCCAGACCACGCACGGTGTCGCCGTAGTGCTCCCACAGCGACAGGATCAGCAGGTTGCCGAGGCTGTGACCGCCGAGGGGCCCCTCCCCCGCGAACCGGTGCTGCAGCACCGCCGCCCACGTGGTGCCCCACTCGTCATCGTTGCAGAGCGCCGCCAGCGCCATACGGAGGTCACCGGGGGGAAGGACGTCGAACTCCTCGCGCAACCGGCCCGAGGAACCGCCGTCGTCGGCGACCGTCACGACCGCGGTGATCTGGTCGCTGACCAGGCGCAGGGCAGACAGGGTCGCCGCCAGGCCGTGGCCTCCCCCCAGCGCCACGACCCGGGGGCGACTCACTCGCGCCCCAGGTCTCGGTGGACGGTGATGGTGCCCACCTCGGGGCCGGACAGCTCGCGCGACAACCGCTCGGCGACCGCCACCGAACGGTGCTTGCCGCCCGTGCAGCCCACCGCCAGCGTGACATAACGGCGTCCCTCGCGGACGTAGCCGCTGATCATCGCGTCCATCATCGCCACGGCCCGCTCCACGAACTCGTCGGCGCCCAGCTGGTCGAAGACGAAGCCGGCCACCTCGGGGTCACGGCCGGTCTTGCTGCGCAGCTCGGGCACCCAGAAGGGGTTGGGCAGGAAGCGCATGTCGAGGACGATGTCGGCGTCCAGGGGTATGCCGTACTTGAACCCGAAGGACATGACCGCCACCCGCAGGCGCGGCCCTCGCTCGGAGTCGAAGATCTGGGCCATCTTGGCCGAGAACTGGTGGACGTTGAAGCCGCTCGTGTCGACGATCGTGTCGGACACCGAACGGATGTCGCCCAGCCGGCGCCGCTCCTCCTGGATCGCCTCCAGCAGTCCCCCGTCACCCTGCAGCGGGTGCGGACGGCGCACGCTCTCGAAGCGGCGCACGAGCGTCTCGTCGGTCGCGTCCAGGAAGACGACCCGCGGCTGCCAGCCCAGGTCGCGCAGCTCCTGCAGCGCCTCCGACAGCGACTCGAACATGTCCCTCGACCGGACGTCGACGACGGCCGCGACCCGCAGCACCTCCGGCTGCTTGTCCCGCAGCAAGGTCGCCATCGGCGCCAGCATCTGCGGCGGCAGGTTGTCCGTGACGTACCACCCCGTGTCCTGCAGCACGTTGGAGGCCGTCGACCGTCCAGCGCCGGACAGACCCGTCACCACGACGAACTCGTGGCGCCGCGACACGAGCGGCATGTCCGCGGTGTCAGGATCGCCGGACCGCCGGGAGGGTTCGCCCGGGCGGGCGTCGGACTCGCGCTGCTCGGTCGGCTCGACCACAGGTGGGCTCCTTGTCGGGTGGGCGGGTCGGCGTCAGTCTAGCCAGCGGAGACGTCCCGTCGACGCAGCGCGAGGGGCCTCGCTCGTCCCTCCCTCGTGTCCTCACGCCGTCGTCGTCACTCCAATCCCTTCGGAGCGACTCCTCGGCGCTCCTCTCCCGATCGGAGCGGCTCCTCGGCGCTCCGGGCCTCGTTCGTCCCTCGCTCGTGTCCTCACGCTCTCGTCGCCACTCCGGCCCCGCTCGTCCCTCGCTCGTGTCCTCACGCTCTCGTCGCCACTCCGGGCCTCGCTCGTCCCTCGCTCGGGTCCTCACGCTCTCGTCGTCACTCCATTCCCTCCGGAGCGACTCCTCGGCGCTCCGGGCCTCGCTCGTCCCTCGCTCGGGTCCTCACGCTCTCGTCGTCACTCCAGCACCTCACCGGTCGTGAGGTTCACTGCCGGCTCCGCCTGCTCCCCCGCCAGCCGGGCGTGCACCACCTGCGCCAGCGCCGGGCCGATGCCCTGCACCTCCTGCAGCTCCTCGGCGCTCGCCCCGCGCAGCCGCTTGACGGAGCCGAAGGTCCGCAGCAGGGCCTTCTTGCGGGCCTCGCCGAGCCCCGGTATGCCGTCCAGCGCGCTCGTCGTCATCGCCTTGGACCGCCGCTGCCGGTGGAAGGTGATCGCGAAGCGGTGGGCCTCGTCGCGCAGCCGCTGCAGGAGGTAGAGCCCCTCGCTCGACCGCGGCAGGATCACGGGGAAGTCCTGGTGCGGGACCCACACCTCCTCGAGCCGCTTGGCCAGCCCCACGAGGGCCACGTCGTCGATGCCGAGCTCGTCGAGGACCCGCTGCGCCGCGTTGACCTGAGGCAGGCCGCCGTCGACCACGACGAGCTGCGGGGCGTAGGCGAAGCGGCGGGGCTTGCCCGTCTCGGGGTCGATCCCCGCGGGCGTGTCGGGGAGCCCGGCCCCTGGGTCCCCGGCCGACTCCGCGGCGGTGCCACCCGCGGCGACCTCCCCCGCAACCTCTGCGGTGGTGCTCCCCTCGGTGAGCGTCTCGCCCTGCGCCTCCGCCTGCGCCAGGTGTCGGCGGAAGCGGCGCATGAGGACCTCGCGCATGGCGGCCGTGTCGTCGACGGTGGCGCCCGACGTCTCGTCCCCCCGCACGATGAACCGGCGGTACTCGCCCTTGCGCGGGAGCCCGTCCTCGAACACGACCATCGACGCCACGACGTTGGTGCCCTGCACGTGCGAGACGTCGTAGCACTCGATCCGCAGGGGGGCCTCGTCGAGCTCGAGGGCGTCCTGCAGCTCCTGCAGCGCCTGGCTGCGGGCCGTGAGGTCACCGGCGCGCGTGACCTTGTGGCGGGCGAGCGCCTGGTCGGCGTTGCGCCGCACCGTCTCCATGAGCTGACGCTTGTCGCCCCGCTGCGGCACGCGGACCTCGACCCGGGCCTGCCGCAGCTCGGTCAGCCACTGCTCGACGGCCTCGGCGTCCTCGGGCAGGACGGGGACGAGCACCTCGCGGGGGACGCCCTCGCTGCTCTCCCCGCCGTAGACCTGCTGCAGCAGCCGCTCCATGAGCAGCGGCAGGGACGCGACGTCCTCGGACTCGCGCTCCACCACCCAGCCGCGCTGGCCGCGGATGCGCCCGCCGCGGACGTAGAAGACCTGGACGGCGGCCTCGAGCTCGTCGTCGGACACCGCGAAGACGTCGGCGTCGGTCGCGTCGCCCAGCACCACCGCTGACTTCTCGAGGGCCTTGGTCATCGCCCCGAGGTTGTCGCGCAGCACGGCGGCGCGCTCGAACTCCAGGGCGGACGACGCGGCCTGCATCTCCCGCTCGACGCGGCGCACGAACCTGGTCGTGCTGCCGGCCATGAACTCGCAGAACTCCTCGGCGATCTCGCGGTGCTCCTGCGGGCTGACCCGGCCGACGCAGGGCGCCGAGCACTTGTCGATGTAGCCGAGCAGGCAGGGCCGTCCGACCTGCGCGGCCCGCTTGAAGACCCCCGAGCTGCACGTCCGCACGGGGAACACCTTGAGGAGCAGGTCGAGGGTCTCGCGGATCGCCCAGGCGTGGCCGTAGGGCCCGAAGTAGCGCGTGCCCTTGCGCTTGGCGCCGCGCATGACCTGGGCCCGGGGGAAGTCCTCGCCCATGGTGACCGCGAGGTAGGGATAGGACTTGTCGTCGCGGTACTTGACGTTGAACCGAGGGTCGAACTCCTTGATCCAGGAGTACTCCAGCTGCAGCGCCTCGACCTCGGTCTTGACGACGGTCCACTCGACCGAGGCCCCGGTCGTCACCATGCGTCGCGTCCGCGGGTGCAACGCACCGATGTCCTGGAAGTAGGAGCTCAGCCGCGACCGCAGGGACTTCGCCTTGCCGACATAGATGACCCGCCCCTCCTTGTCACGGAAGCGGTAGACGCCCGGGTCCACCGGGATCTCCCCCGGGCGGGGTCGGTAGGAGGAAGGATCAGCCACCCGACAACCCTATGTCGCAGCACCGACAGGCCCTCCACGACGACTCCACCACGACCTGCACGACACTGCCGGCGACGACAGCCGCCCGCGCCCGTCATCCGTTCGGCCCAAACGACCCGAGTGGCCTGCGGCTGCGCCCGGGTTTGCCGCAAGCGGTCGCTCTGCGGCGACGAACGGTCACCCGGGACCATGACCCGGCGCTAGCCGGGCGGCATACGGAGGCAAACACAGCCAAACGCACGGGGTGACGCGCCAAGTCACTGGTCACGGGGAGGTCACAGTCACGCTGCGGCTTCGACCGGACCCTGGTAGGACCTGCCCAGCCGCCCTATTGTCAGCCGCACTTGAAGCGGTCGTCGACGATGACGGCGGCTCCCCACACCCTCTGGGAGGAAACGTGCAGCAGCGATCCTGGATGACCCTCGGTGCCACAGCACTGGCGGCGTCCCTCGCACTGTCGGCCTGCGGCTCGCGCGAGGCATCCACGACCAACACCGGCTCCGCGGGCTCCGGCTCGGGCGCCACCAAGACCGCCAAGATCGGCGTCATCGCCCCCGTCTCGGGCGACCTGTCCGCGCTGGGCCTCGGCATCCAGCACTCGGTCGAGCTCGCGGCCAAGAAGGCCAACGACAGCAATGCCGTCCCCGGCTGGAAGTTCGAGGTCGTGACCAAGGACGACGAGGCCAAGCCCGACGTCGCCAAGAACGCCGCGACCGCGATCGCCGCCGACAAGGACGTCCTGGGGGTCGTGGGGACGCTCAACTCCTCGACCTCGCAGTCCGTCCAGCCGGTGCTCTCGACGGCCAAGATCGTCCAGATCTCGCCCGCCAACACCAACCCCTCGCTGACCCGCGGAGCCAAGTTCGCCGACTCCCCGCAGCGGATGTACCCCTCGTACTTCCGCACCTGCACCACCGACTCGGTCCAGGGCCCGTTCGCGGCCAAGTACCTCCTCGACCAGGGCATCAAGCAGGTCGCGACGATCCACGACAAGAAGACCTACGGCCAGGGCCTGGTCGAGGCCTTCACCGCGGAGTTCAAGAAGGGCGGCGGCACAGTCGTGGCCGCCGAGACGATCAACCCGGACGATTCCAACTACGGCCCGGTCATCTCCAAGATCAAGCCGTCGGCCCCCAAGGCCATCTACTACGGCGGTGAGTACCCGCAGGCCGGCCCGCTGTCGCAGCAGGCCAAGTCGGCCGGTCTCGCGGTCCCGGTGATGGGTGGCGACGGCATCTTCGCCGCCGACTTCATCAAGCTGGCCGGCGCCTCGGCCACGGGTGACCTCGCCACCTCGGTCGGCGCCCCGACCGACACCCTCGAGAAGGGCAAGACCTTCCTCGCGGACTACAAGACGGCCGGCTACAAGGAGCCCTCCGAGGCCTACGGCGCGTACTCCTACGACGCGGCGAACGCCATCATCGAGGGCGCCAAGACGGCCCTCAAGGACGCCACGTCGGTCGAGGACGCCCGCGCCAAGATGGCCGACGCGGTCGGCAAGGTCGCGATCGACGGCGTGACCGGCAAGGTCGAGTTCGACGAGTACGGCGACACCAAGACGCGCACCCTGACGGCGTACAAGGTCGAGGCCGGCAAGTGGGTCGCCGCCAAGACCGGCACCGCCTGATCGGGAGATCGCCTGACGAGCTCCATCGGAGGCGGGGAGGCCAACCCTCCCCGCCTCCAACCCCTGTCATCACTCGATCGAAGGTGCCCGCATGCATTTCCTGCAGTACCTGGTGGACGGAGTGACCCTCGGTTCCCTCTACGCCCTGATCGCCGTCGGCTACACCGTCGTCTACGGCATCGTCCAGCTCATCAACTTCGCGCACGGCGAGGTCTTCATGATCGGCGCGTTCGGCGCCATGTCGACCTACCTGCTGCTGTTCAAGGGCCAGACCTCGATCTGGATCCTGCCCGTCCTGATCATCGGCGCCATCCTCGCCTCGGTCCTGACGGCCGTCCTGATGGAGCGCGTGGCCTACCGGCCGCTGCGCAACGCACCCCGGCTCGCCCCGCTCATCACCGCCATCGGCATCTCGGTCCTCCTCCAGGAGGCCGTCCGCCTCTTCTACGACCGGCCCGGGCTCTTCGTCGACTGGAACCCGCTCGAGTTCCCCAGCGCCAAGTCCAAGATCTCGTTCCCGCAGATCGAGGGCGTGACCGGCGCGGCCTGGAGCCTCGGCGGCGTCAGCCTCGCCCGTCCCGCCCTGTTCACGATCGCGTCGCTGCTGGTGTCCGCGGCCTTCCTGTGGTGGTTCGTCAACCGCACCCGGACGGGCCGCGGCATGCAGGCCGTGTCCCAGGACCCTGACACGGCCCGCCTCATGGGCGTCGACGTCGACCGCATCATCGTCGTGTCCTTCGCGCTCGGCGCGGCCCTGGCGGCCATCGCCGGCGTCGCGCAGGGCCTGCAGGACGGCACCATCGGCTTCCGCATGGGCTTCCTCTACGGCCTCAAGGCGTTCACCGCCGCCGTGCTGGGAGGCATCGGCAACATCCAGGGCGCCGTCGTGGGTGGGATCGCCCTCGGCATCGTCGAGGCCTTCGCCACCAACCTGTTCCCCTCCGACTGGAAGGACGTGTGGGCCTTCGGGCTCCTCATCGTGTTCCTCGTCTTCCGCCCCCAGGGCATCATGGGCGCTCGGGTGGTGGACCGGGCATGAGCACCGTCACCTCTCCCTCGGGCGACGCCCGTATGTCGCGACGCGGGGCCGCCGCCACTCCGGCGGACCTCGAGCCCCGACTGACCCGTGCGTGGATCGTCGGCATCGTCGGGTCCCTCCTGCTGATCGCCAGCGCCTTCCTGCCCTGGACCTACGACGCGTCCCTGCTGGGCAACGTGACCCTCGTCGGCTACCCCGCGCCCGTGCAGCTGATGGCCGTCGCCCTCGGACTGCTCGCGCTCTTCATGACGCTGGTCCGCAAGGGGCCCCTGGCACGCCTGGGCCGGCGCCTCGGCTCGCCGTCGGGGCTGAAGCGCCTCGGCATCGGCGCCCTGGTGTTCATGCTGCTGGTGCTCGTCGGTGTCGCCACCTCCGACCCGGCCCTGATCGCCGCCGCCGACCCCGGCCTGTGGATCGGCGTGGTGGGTGCCGCCCTGATCGCCGCCGCCGGCTTCCTGCTGCCGGTGCACAAGGCTCGGGCCGAGCCGCACCAGCGCTTCGCCGGCTGGGTCGAGATCCTGATCATCGTGGCGCTCGTCGCGCTGGTGCTCTTCGGCGCCGCCTACGGCCTCGGCATCGAGGACGCCTGGGTGTTCGTGCTGTTCCTGACCTTCGTCTTCGCGGCCGGAGCGGGGCTGTCCGGCGGCGGGTTCTTCGACTGGCTGTCGGTCGTCGCGGCGCACCACAGCCGGGTCCTGCTCCTGGCGACCTTCATGGCGGCGTTCGCCTTCCCGTTCACGCAGGGCGGGTCCAACGCCAACATGTCCATCGCGACCCAGGTCATCATCTTCGCCGCCACGGCGATCGGCCTGAACATCGTGGTGGGTCTGGCCGGGCTGCTCGACCTGGGCTACATCGCCTTCCTCGGCGCCGGTGCCTACGTCGCGGCGATGCTGTCGGAGTCGACCTTCGCCACGATCGGGTGGCACCCGCCGTTCCTGGTCGTCGTCCTGATCGGCGCGTGCTTCTCGGCCGTCATGGGCCTGATCATCGGTGCGCCGACCCTGCGGGTGTCGGGTGACTACCTGGCCATCGTCACGCTGGCGTTCGGCGAGATCTTCCGCCTGGCGATGAACAACCTCGACGGCACCCACGGGCCCAACCTCACGCGCGGGCCCAACGGCATCCCCGCCATCCCCGACCTGGAGTTCTTCGGCTTCAACTTCGGGACCACGCACAACATCTTCGGCGTGGACATCCCACGGTTCGCCAACTACTACTTCTTGCTGCTGCTGCTGATCGGCCTGATCACCCTCGTGTTCAGCCGTCTCAACGACAGCCGCATCGGACGTGGGTGGATCGCGATCCGCGAGGACGAGAAGGCCGCCGAGGCCATGGGCGTCAACGTGTTCGGGCTCAAGCTGCTGGCCTTCGCCGGCGGCGCGTTCCTGGCCGGCCTCGCGGGCACGGTCAAGGCCCACCACGACCAGTCCGTCACCCCGGACCAGTACCAGTTCCTCGAGTCGGCCTTCCTGCTCGCCGCCGTCGTCCTCGGCGGCATGGGGACCATCGGCGGCGTCCTGCTCGGTGCCGTGGTGCTCAAGCTGCTGCCCGAGAAGCTCCGGTTCTTCAGCGAGTACCGCCTCCTGATGTTCGGGCTCCTGCTCGTGCTGATGATGCGCTTCCGGCCCGAGGGCCTGGTCGCCAACAAGCGTCGGCAGCTGGAGTTCCACGAGGAGGACGAAGAGCTGGCCGACGAGGTCCAGCACGTTCACGTGGAGAAGGTGTCATGAGCACGCGAGTCGACGAGCGCCCGGGCGACCAGCCCTCGGGCGCGCCCACCCCCGGCGGTGCCGTCCTGCTGGAGGCCCGCGGCGTCACCATGCGCTTCGGTGGCCTCACGGCCGTCAACCAGGTCGACATGGTCGTCCACGAGGGCGAGATCATGGGTCTCATCGGCCCCAACGGTGCCGGCAAGACGACCTTCTTCAACTGCCTGACCGGGCTCTACAAGCCCACCGAGGGCCGGGTCGCGCTGTCGGGCAAGGAGATTCCGCCGAAGCCCGGCCTGGTCGTCAAGGAGGGGATGGCCCGCACCTTCCAGAACATCCGCCTCTTCGGCAACATGACCGCCCTCGAGAACGTCATGGTGGGTCGGTTCTGCCGCACCTCGGCGGGCCCGTTCACCTCCATCGTGCGGGGCCCGAAGTACCGCCGCGAGGAGCGCGAGACCCGCGAGCGGGCCCAGGAGCTGCTGGAGTTCGTGGGACTGGGCGGCTCGGCCGAGCTGCTGGCCCGCAACCTGCCGTATGGCGACCAGCGCCGCCTCGAGATCGCCCGGGCCCTGGCCACGGACCCCAAGGTGGTGCTGCTCGACGAGCCGACGGCCGGCATGAACCCGCGCGAGACCGAGCAGGCGCAGCAGCTCATCTTCCGGATCCGTGACAACGGGATGGCGGTCGTGGTCATCGAGCACGACATGCGCTTCATCTTCACCCTCTGCGACCGGGTGCTCTGCCTGGTCCGCGGCGAGGCGCTGGTCGAGGGCGCGCCCTCGGTGGTCCAGTCCGACCCGCGGGTCATCGAGGCCTACATCGGGAGCCCGGACACGGACGAGTCCGACGCCGAGATCGACGCCGAGATCGGCAACGAGCTCCACGCCGACAAGGAGGAGGGCCGATGAGCATGCTCGAGGTCAAGGACCTGCGGGTCGCCTACGGCAAGATCGAGGCCGTCAAGGGCATCTCGTTCGACGTCGAGGAGGGTCAGGTCGTCTCGCTGATCGGCACCAACGGCGCCGGCAAGACGACCACGCTGCGGACCATCTCCGGGCTGCTGCGACCCGCCCGCGGCTCGATCTCCTTCGAGGGCAAGCGGATCGACGACGTCCCGGCGCACAAGATCGTCACGCTGGGCCTGGCCCAGTCGCCGGAGGGTCGCCGCATCTTCCCCCGCATGACGGTCGAGGAGAACCTCATGCTCGGCGCCTTCGCCCGCAGGGACGGCTCCCCCGCGGTCAAGCAGGACCTGGAGGCGGCCTTCGAGCTGTTCCCGATCCTGCGGGAGCGCCGCGCCCAGCCGGCCGGGACCTTCTCCGGCGGTGAGCAGCAGATGCTGGCGATGGGACGCGCGATGATGTCCCGCCCCCGCCTGATGCTGCTCGACGAGCCGTCGATGGGGCTGTCGCCGCTCATGATGAAGAAGATCATGTCGACGGTCCAGACCCTCAAGGCCCAGGGCACGACCATCCTGCTGGTCGAGCAGAACGCCAACGCAGCGCTCAAGATCTCCGACGTCGGCTACGTCCTCGAGGTCGGCAAGATCGTCCTGCGCGGCACCGGCCAGGAGCTCCTGACCTCCGACGAGGTGCGCAAGGCCTACCTCGGCGAGGAGTGACCGCTCCGTCGCCCTGACGGTGGGCCCTGACGGTGGGCTCCGACTCCGCATCGCCCGGGGTTCGGGGCCCACCGTCGTGCCGTCACCCCGCGGCCGCCGCCTCGAGCGCGGCCACGTCGAGGCGCACCATGGTCATCATGGCCGCGTTGACCCGCGACACCACCTGCGGGTCGGGCGAGGAGAACAGCTCGAAGAGCCGTCGCGGCACGACCTGCCAGCTGAACCCGAACCGGTCCTTCAGCCAGCCGCACTGCGACTCCTGCCCGCCCACGAGCAGCGCCTCCCAGACGCGATCGACCTCGGCCTGGTCCTCGCAGACGACCTGGAGGGAGACGCACTCGCTGAAGGGGAACTGAGGCCCGCCGTTGAGCCCGGCATACGGCCTGCCGTCGAGCTCGAACTCCACCACCATGACCGACCCCGGCTCCCCCTTGTCAACGTCCTGGGGATAGGGGATGTCGGTGAGGATGCGTGAGTTGGGGATGACGGACGTCCACAGCCGGGCGGCGTCCACCGCGTCGCCGTCGAACCAGAAGACCGGGGTGACTCCTTGCACGGCGGTGCCCCTCTCGTCGCGTGCCCGACCGTATGCCGGTGCGCCCTCCCCCAGTCTGGACCCGGGCCATCGCGCGCGGAACCCGCTCGACCCTTGCGGTACCGGTCCGGTCGGGCGTAACGTACAACCATTCTGTTGTATATCTGAGGAGAAGCCGTGCGCCCCATCATCGTCACCGCGTTCATGTCCCTCGACGGTGTCATGGAGGCCCCGGGTGGCGAGCCCGGTCACCGCAGCAGCGGCTGGACCTTCAAGGACATCGAGCTCGACCCCGCCGCCTACGAGCTCAAGGGGCGCGAGCAGGAGGAGGCCGGCGCCCTGCTCGTCGGTCGCACGAGCTACGAGGCGTTCGCCCCGGTGTGGCCGTCCATGACCGAGGAGTTCCCCGGCTACAACGTGATGCCGCGCTACGTCGTGTCCACGACGCTAGAGCAGGAGGACCCCCGCTGGCCCGCCACGATCCTGCGCTCGCTCGACGAGGTGGCCGCCCTCAAGGAGTCCGACGGCGGCCCGATCATCGTCCACGGCAGCGCGACCCTCGGGCACGGCCTCGCCGACGCCGGCCTGGTCGACCGCTACCACCTGCTGGTGTTCCCGGTCCTCCTCGGCGCGGGCAAGCGGCTGTTCAGCGACGCCGACAAGGACAAGCAGCCCCTCGAGGTCGTGGAGTCCCAGACCTATCGGAACGGGATCACCAAGATCGTCGCCGACGTCCGGCGCTGACCCGTGGCCCCCCTGACGCAGGCACCTGCGGGCGCGGCCTCCGCCGGCGCAGCCACGGACCGTGTCCTGCGCGCGCTGGCCGACAGCACCCGCCGCGACATCGTGAGCCGCACCCTCGCCGCTCCCTGCTCGGTCTCGGAGCTGGCCCGCGACTACCCCATGAGCTTCGCCGCCGTCCAGAAGCACGTGGCGACGCTGCAGTCGGCCGGCCTGGTCACCAAGACCCGGCGAGGGCGGGAGCAGCTCGTCAGCGCCGACGTGCAGACGCTCAGGACCGCCAGGGCGGCGCTGGAGGCGCTCGAGGAGACCTGGCGCGGCAGGATCGACCGGATGGGCGAGATCCTCGCCCAGGACGCACACGCTCAGCACGCCCCTCACGACAGCAAGGAGTCGTCATGACCGTCACCGACATCACCAAGGACCTGCAGGCGCGCACCATCACGGTGACCGCGTCCTTCGACGCGCCCGTCGACGCCGTGTGGGACCTGTATGCCGACCCCCGCAAGCTGGAGCGCTGGTGGGGCCCGCCGAGCCACCCCACGACCGTCACGGAGCACTCGCTCGTCCCTGGAGGGGCCGTGCGCTACGTCATGACCGGACCGGAGGGCGAGAAGCACCACGGCTACTGGTCGGTGCGCGAGGTGGAGCAACCGCAGCTCCTCGTCGTCGAGGACGGCTTCGCGGACGCCGAGGGCAACCCGTCCAGCGCTCTGCCGACCTCTTCGATGCGCATCGCGCTCGCGGAGGAGTCGGGGCGCACGACGCTGACGGCCGTGACGACCTTCGCCAGCCAGGAGGGCCTGCAGCAGGTCCTCGACATGGGGGTCGAGGAGGGCACGCGCCAGGCCATGGGCCAGATGGACGACGTGCTCGCGGGGTGACGGCGCTCACCGCAGCGCAGCGGCATAGGACCTCACCCTCCGCAGCTCGGCCAGACGGGCCTCCCAGGTCACGCCGAGCGCGACGAGGACCGCGCCACCGACGGCCAGCGGCAGCCACGGCGGCAGCAGGCTGACGACCGGTGCGCACAGGGCCAGGGCGAGAGCCCCCGCGGCCAGGGCGCCGACGTAGAGGTGGGCCGCCCTCCGGCGAGCAGCGCCGATCGCGGTGAGGGCCACGGCGGCCACGATGCCGACCAGCGCCCGCACGGACGTCGTGTTGTCCACCCCCATCATCGTCGTGGGCGCGAGAGCCACCACCAGGGCAGGGAGGGCCGGCATCGACGGGGTGCGGAGCGTGAGCGTCTGCGGGAGCGACCAGGCGCCGAGGCAGCACGCGGCGGCCAGCGTGTAGGCCTCCGGCGTCGTGACGTCGGCCCTCGCCAGCAGCAGCCAGCAGGCCACGAGCAGCTGACCGGTCGCCACCATGCCCAGGGCCCGCCGCCGCCGCACGACGGACCAGACGGCGCAGCCCACCGCGCCGACCAGCAGCACCGCCACCAGCTGCTCGGTGTCACCTCGGCTCAGGGCCAGCGCTGCTCCCCACCAGACGATGGCGGAGGGATCGGGGGCGGAGCGTCGGGCGTGGAGCGCTCCGCCCGCCACGACGACCGCCGCCACGACAGCGGCACCGACAGACGGGATCCATCCGGTGTCCCACCCTGTGTCCCACCCGGTGGCCCAGCCGCTCGCGGCGGCGCTGTGCGCGCACCAGGGCACGACGAGCGCCGCGAGGACCGGGGTCGCCGGGCGGAGCCCGACGAGGCGCGGCAGATCGACGCGCCCGCCACGGAACGCGCCGGAGACGACGACGATCACGGTCAGCGCCAGGGCCGACGCGGGCCAGGTCCAGACCAGCGAGCCCGGCTCGGGGACGGGACGCGCGGCCCGCCAGAGCCCGACCGCGAGACCCGGCGCGACGGCGCTCGCGGCGACGGTCAACCCCGGCGCCATCGCGAGCAGGGTGCGTCCGTCACCCGTCAGTCGCATCACGGCCGCCCCGGTCAGACCGACCGCCGCGACCACGGCCAGCGACGTCCAGGCACTCCCCGCGAGCGAGAGATGCCGTGCGGCGGACAGCCACCATCCGGCGAGCACGATGCCGGCCGCCACATCGAGGGCCAGACCGACCCTGGCCCAGCCGGGCACCGTGGACCGGCCGGGCACCATGGACCGGCCGGGCACCATGAACCGGCCGACCGGTGTGGCTCGGCCGGCCTCGGTGCGCGCACCCGCCAGCAGCACGAGCGCCAGCCAGGGCAGCGTCCATCCGACCAGCAGGGCGGCGCCGGTGACGCGCTCGGACCGCATCGCGTCGACGGCCTCCCCCATCGTGCCGAACGAGACCAGGACGAGGACGAGGATCGCGGCCCCGACGGTGGCCGGTGACCGCCGCAGGAGCACGGGTCGCCGCACCAGCGCGGCCACCACCACGGGGATGCCGACGACCGCCAGTGCTCCGAGCCACGGCGCGTGCCCGTGCACCTGCTCCGACAGCAGCAGCCCCAGGCCACCCAGCCCGAGCGCACCGGCCGCGTCGGCGCTGCGCCACTGGAACCCGTGCGTCAGACCCCGGCCCAGGACCCACCAGCCCACCAGGCACAGCGCGGCGAACCCGACAGCCAGGACGATCCGTGGCTCCGACGCCCGGGGTGCGGCGACGGCCACACCGATGAGGTGGAAGCCGGTGGCCAGCGCACCTGCGGTCTCGGCCGATCCGGGCAGCCCCCGGCGACGCAGGACACCCGCGGCCCCAGCTGCGCTCACCGCGAGCGCCAGCATGACGACCAGGCGGGCCTGCCACGGCAGGAGCATCCAGGTGACCAGGGCGAAGACGCTGCCTGCCCCCAGCAGGCACAGTGCCCCCACCAGCAGGAGGGTGCTGCGCACGGTGGTGTGACCGACGGGCTCCGAGCCCGGAGCGAGGTCGCCCTGCCTGGCGGGAGCTGCCTGGGCCAGGCCCGTGGGAGCCGTGTGCGCGGAAGCAGCCGCCTGAGCCGACGCGGTCGCCTGAGCCGAAACGGTCGCCTGACCCGACGTGGCCGCGTGGGCGGAGGGCGCCGCGGACCCGACGTGCTCGTCCGCGCAGAAGGCGGTCGGGTCGGCGATGAGGGCGCCTCGGGTGCGGTCCGCCTCCGTGAGGAGCCACGCGAGCCGGCCCACGGTCGGGTGGGTCAGCCGCAGGCGGCACCCGGGACACCGGGTGACGGAGGTGGGGAGGTCGGCGCTGCAGACGGGGCAGGACTGGGGGTCGAAGAACCTGGCCATGAAGCACATGCTGGCCAGGACCCGACGCCCCGCCCAGAGTATGCCTACCCAGGTGACCCCCAGCCTCGTACCGACGCGGCGCGGAGGATCAGGCGGAGCGCGGGGCTGCGGCCTTGCGCGGTGCTGTCGTCGTGGCGGCGGCCTTCTTGGCGGTTGCTTTGCCCCTGGTCGTGGAGGCCGCCTTGCCGGAGGTCGTTGACGCGGCCTTCTTCGCGGCGGCCTGGGCGGCCTTGGCTGCCTTCTTGGCCGCACCCTTGACCGGCCGCTCCACCGGCGCCGCCATGGAGACGTCGGACCGCTCGGTGGTCTTGGCCAGCACCGGCCCGAGGAAGCGACCGGTGTAGGAGCCCGGCACCTCGGCGACCTGCTCGGGCGTGCCGGTCGCGACGACCGTGCCACCACGGTTGCCGCCCTCGGGCCCCATGTCGACGATCCAGTCGGCGTTCTTGATGACGTCGAGGTTGTGCTCGATCACCAGGACCGTGTTGCCCTTGTCGACCAGCCCCTGCAGCACCAGCAGGAGCTTGCGGATGTCCTCGAAGTGCAGACCCGTGGTCGGCTCGTCGAGGACGTAAATGGTGCGGCCCGAGGAGCGCTTCTGCAGCTCCGCGGCCAGCTTGACGCGCTGCGCCTCGCCGCCCGACAGCGTGGTGGCCGGCTGCCCGAGGCGGACATAGCCGAGGCCCACCTCGACCAGGGTCTTGAGGTGGCGGGAGATCGCCGGCACGGCCTCGAAGAAGGTGGACGCCTCCTCGATGGGCATGTCCAGCACGTCGGCGATCGTCTTGCCCTTGTAGTGCACCTCGAGCGTCTCGCGGTTGTAGCGGGCGCCGTGGCACACCTCGCAGGGGACGTAGACGTCCGGGAGGAAGTTCATCTCGATCTTGATGGTGCCGTCGCCGTTGCAGTTGTCGCAGCGACCGCCCTTGACGTTGAACGAGAACCGTCCCGGCTGGTAGCCGCGGATCTTGGCCTCGGTGGTCTGCGCGAAGAGCTTGCGCATGTGGTCGAACACCCCGGTGTAGGTCGCCGGGTTGGAGCGCGGCGTGCGGCCGATCGGCGACTGGTCCACGTGGACGACCTTGTCGAGGTGCTCCAGACCCGTCACCGTGCGGTGCCGCCCGGGCACCTGACGGGCACCGTTGAGCTTGTTGGCGAGCACGGTGTAGAGGATGTCGTTGACCAGGGTCGACTTGCCCGAGCCGGACACGCCGGTCACCGCGACGAGGTTGCCCAGCGGGAAGGACACGTCCACGCCGTGCAGGTTGTGCTCCTTGGCGCCGACGACGGACACCTCGCGTCCCGGCTCCTGCGGGCGGCGGACGGCCGGCATGGGGATCTCGCGACGGCCCGACAGGTAGCGCCCGGTGAGGGACTCGTCGTTGGTGAGCAGGTCGGCCACCGACCCGCTGTGGACGACGTGCCCGCCGTGCTCGCCGGCGCCCGGGCCGATGTCGACGACCCAGTCCGCGGTGGCGATGGTGTCCTCGTCGTGCTCGACGACGATCAGCGTGTTGCCGAGGTCCCGCAACCGGGTCAGCGTCTCGATCAGCCGGTGGTTGTCCCGCTGGTGCAGGCCGATGGAGGGCTCGTCGAGGACGTAGAGCACACCCACCAGCCCGGACCCGATCTGCGTCGCGAGGCGGATCCGCTGCGCCTCGCCGCCGGACAGCGTGCCGGCCGGACGGTCCAGCGAGAGGTAGTCGAGGCCGACGTCGAGCAGGAAGCCGAGCCGCGCGTGGATCTCCTTGATCACCCGCTCGGCGATCTGCTGCTCGCGGGCCGTGAGCTCCACGTCGCGCAGGAAGGCCGCGCACTCGTCGATGGACAGGGCGCACACCTCGGCGATGGACCTGCCACCGAGGAGGATCGATAGGATCTCGGGCTTGAGGCGCGCCCCGTTGCAGGCCGGGCACGGGATCTCGCGCATGTAGCCCTCGTAGCGCTCGCGCGACCACTCGGACTCCGTCTCGGCGTGCCGCCGCCGCACGAAGGGCACCACGCCCTCGAAGCCGGTGGTGTAGGACCGGTCCCGGCCGTAGCGGTTGCGGTACTTGACGTGGACCTTGTAGTCCTGCCCGTGCAGCAGCGCCTCCTTGGCCCGCTCGGGCAGGGATCGCCAGGGCGCGTCCAGGCTGAACGACAGGTCCTTGGCCAGCGCGTCGATGACGCGCAGGAAGTAGTCCTGGGCCCCGGAGCCCTGGGCCCACGGGGCGATGGCGCCGTCGCGGATGCTCAGCTCGTCGTCGGGGATCAGCAGGTCCGGGTCCACCTCGAGCTCGGTGCCCAGCCCGGTGCACTTGGGGCAGGCGCCGAACGGTGAGTTGAACGAGAAGGACCGCGGCTCCACCTCGTCGATCGACAGGGGGTGGTTGTTGGGGCAGGCCATCTTCTCGGAGAACCGCCGCTGCTGCGGGAGGGCCTGGCCGTCGTCGTCGACGTCGCCGGCCTTGACGTCGACGAAGTCCACGATCAGGATCCCGCCCGTGAGCCGCAGCGCCGTCTCGACGGAGTCCGTGAGACGCCGCTTGCTGGTGCTGTCGTCACCCTTGGCGACGAGGCGGTCGACCACCACCTCGATGGTGTGCTTGCGCTGCTTCTCCAGCGTCGGCGGCTCGGTCAAGGACACGGTCTCGCCGTCCACCCGCGCGCGGGAGAAGCCCTTGGTCTGCAGCTCGGCGAACAGGTCCACGAACTCGCCCTTGCGGCCCTGGACCACCGGCGCGAGCACCTGGAAGCGCGTGCGCTCGGGCAGGGCGAGCAGCTGGTCGACGATCTGCTGCGGGCTCTGGCGGCCGACGGGCTCGCCGCACACGGGGCAGTGCGGGTGCCCGGCGCGGGCGAACAGCAGCCGGAGGTAGTCGTAGACCTCGGTGATGGTCCCCACCGTCGAGCGCGGGTTGCGGTTGGTCGACTTCTGGTCGATCGAGACCGCCGGGGACAGTCCCTCGATGAAGTCGACGTCGGGCTTGTCCATCTGGCCGAGGAACTGGCGGGCGTAGGCGGACAGGCTCTCGACGTAGCGACGCTGGCCCTCGGCGAAGATCGTGTCGAACGCCAGCGACGACTTGCCCGAGCCCGACAGCCCGGTGAAGACCACCAGGGAGTCGCGGGGCAGGTCGACCGAGACGTTGCGGAGGTTGTGCTCGCGCGCTCCACGGACGATCAGGCGGTCGTGGGCGCGGCGAGGGGCGACAGAAGCATCAGGCACGTCCGCAATGCTAGGTGCCACCACCGACATACCCCCTCCCTGACACCGCGGCACCTCGCCCCGGGCGATCGCGCGCTGGCAGGCACCTCTCCCCCGGCTCGTCTAGTCTTGTCCGTATGACGGACGCCCCGGCCCAGCAGCACGCCGCCGACCTCGCGCTGCTGCGGGTGGAGTCGGCGCGCCTCGTCGCCACCGTCGAGGCGCTGGGCGCGGACGGCATACGGCACCCGTCGCTGTGCGAGGGCTGGAGCCGGGCCCACGTGATCAGCCACGTCAGCCGCAACGCGCGGGCGATGCTCAACCTCGTGGCGACCGTCGAGGGCGACCCGACGCCGATGTACCCCTCGCGCGAGGAGCGGGACGCCGACATCGAGCGGGGCGCGGCGTCGTCGTACGACGACCTGCTCACCGAGCTGCGCGACACCTCCCAGCAGATCGTCGACGCCCTCGCGGCCATGCCCGAGGCCGCGCTGACCCAGACCGCCCAGGCCGGCAACGACCCCGCGGCCATGACCAGGCTGGCGGGTGCCGACCTCCCCGGTCACCGGCTCCGCGAGGTCGTGTGGCACCACGTCGACCTCGACGCGGGCCACACCTTCGCGGACGCCCCGCCCCAGGCCGTGCGGCGCTGGTTCGACGAGGCCGTCGCGGACCTGCGGGCCGACGCGCGCTGCCCGTCGATGACCTTGCGCACCGACGAGCGCGACGTCGTCGCCGTCGGTGACGGCCGCCCCACCGTCAGCGGGCCTCGGGCGGGCCTGCTCCTGTGGCTCGTCCGTGGACGACCCGACCAGATCGTTGCTCCCTCCCCCGACCAGCTCCCCGACCTCACACCCATGGAGGACCTTCCGTGACCTACACCGGCGACGTCGCCCCCGGCGGCCCCAGCGACGTGCGCGAGCTGCCGCACCTGACCATCCGCAAGGCCGCGGTGTCGTCCATGCACAACAACGTCTACCTGCTCACCGACCGGGCGACCGGCCGGCAGCTGCTGGTCGACGCCGCCGACGACGCCGGCCGGATCACCGCCCTGGTGGCCGAGGGCACGGGCCGGCTGGACCTGCTCGTCACGACCCACCAGCACTGGGACCACACGCGGGCGCTCAAGGACGTCGTGGAGGACACCGGCGTCGAGACCGCCGCCTCCGCGGCGGACGGCGCGGCGCTGCCGGTCCGCCCCGACCGCGAGCTCGCGCACGGTGACACGATCACCCTCGGCGAGAGCACCCTCAGGGTCATCGAGCTGCGCGGCCACACGCCCGGCGGGATCGCCCTCGCCTACGACGACCCCGAGGGCGACTCGCACCTGTTCACGGGCGACAGCCTGTTCCCCGGTGGCGTCGGCAACACCAAGAACCCCGGCCAGTCCTTCGACCAGCTCATCGACGACGTCGAGGCCCGCATCTTCGAGGAGTACGACGACGCGGACTGGGTCTATCCCGGCCACGGCGGCGACACCACCCTGGGCGCGGAGCGTCCCAACCTCGACGAGTGGCGCGCCCGCCGCTGGTGACGGCCGGCCGGCCCCACCCCGCGGTGGGACCTGCCCGGTCCAGCCGTTAGGTTTGGCGCCGTCCTCGGTGTTCGACGGAGAATCTCTCAAGGAAGTGTCCTCATGCGCGCGCTCGTCAAGCCCCACGCCGGTCCCGGTCTCGAGCTGAGAGAGGTCCCTGAGCCCCAGGTCGGTCCGGGCGAGGTCAAGATCCGGGTCCTGCGGGCCGGTCTGTGCGGCACGGACCTGCACCTCGAGCAGTGGGACGACTGGGCGGCGTCGATGGTCCGCCCACCCATGACCCTGGGGCACGAGTTCTACGGCGAGATCGTCGACATCGCCGACGACGTCGTGACGGCCCACGGGTCGGGCAACCTCCAGGTCGGCCAGCGCTGCTCGGTCGAGGGCCACGTCGTGTGCGGGATGTGCCGCAACTGCCGCGCCGGGCGGCGACACATGTGCCTCCACACCAGCAGCATCGGCGTCAACCGCGACGGTGCGTTCGCCGACCACGTGGTCGTCCCGGCCACCAACGTCTGGGTGCAGCCCGACGACATCGACCCCGAGCTGGGTGCGCTGTTCGACCCCTTCGGCAACGCCACGCACACGGCCCTGCAGTTCCCCATGGTCGGGGAGGACGTGGTCATCACCGGCGCCGGACCCATCGGGGTGATGGCCGCGGCGATCGCCCGGCACGCCGGCGCCCGCCACGTCGTGGTGACCGACCTCAGCGACTTCCGCCTCGGGCTGGCCTCCGGGGCCGGGGCGACGCGAGTGGTCAACGTCGGTCGCGAGTCCCTGAGCGACGTGCAGCGCGAGCTCGGCATGACCGAGGGCTTCGACCTCGGCATGGAGATGTCCGGCGCCCCCGCCGCGATGAAGGCCATGATCGACAACTGCAACTTCGGCGCCAAGATCTCGATGCTGGGCCTGCCCAAGGAGGGCTTCCCCGTCGACTGGGGCACCGTCATCACGCACATGCTCACGATCAAGGGCATCTACGGCCGCGAGATGTTCGAGACGTGGTACCACATGACCTTCATGCTGCAGACGAGCGCCGCCCTGCGCGACGCCGTGCGGTCGGTCATCACCCACCGCGTCGGGCTGGAGCAGTGGCCCGAGGCCTGGGCGGCGGCCCGCTCGGGCGAGTGCGGCAAGGTCGTCCTCGAGATCGCCGACTGACCCTCGCGCGCCGTCCGTCCCGGCCGGACCCGCCCCCGACCCGAGCTGCTGCCCGATCCCTCACGCACCCAAGGAGACCCGATGTACGGAACGACGAAGGACGAGCTCGCCACCACCCTGCAGGAGATCAAGGACGCGGGTCTGTGGAAGTCCGAGCGGCAGCTGACCAGCCCCCAGTCGGCGCACGTCACCACCAACCGCGCAGAGGCCCTCAACTTCTGCGCCAACAACTACCTGGGGCTGGCCGACCACCCCGAGGTGGAGCGGGCCGCCGCGGAGGCGTTGCGCGAGTGGGGCTTTGGGATGGCCAGCGTCCGGTTCATCTGCGGCACCCAGAGCCAGCACAAGGACCTGGAGGCCGCGCTGTCCGACTTCCTGGGGACGGAGGACACGATCCTCTACAGCTCGTGCTTCGACGCCAACGGCGGTGTGTTCGAGGTGCTCTTCGGCGCCGAGGACGCCATCATCAGCGACGAGCTCAACCACGCCTCCCTCATCGACGGCATCCGCCTGTCCAAGGCCCGTCGGTTCCGCTACAAGAACGCCGACATGGCCGACCTGCGCACCCAGCTGGAGACCGCCCGCGACCAGGATGCGCGGCGGGTCGTCGTCGTCACCGACGGCGTGTTCTCCATGGACGGCTACCTCGCCCCCCTGCGCGACATCTGCGACCTGGCCGAGGAGTTCGGGGCGATGGTCATGGTCGACGACTCGCACGCCGTCGGCTTCGTGGGCGACGGCGGTCGTGGCACCCCCGAGCACTTCGGCGTGATGGACCGGGTCGACATCTTGTCGGGCACCCTCGGCAAGGCCCTCGGCGGCGCCTCGGGCGGCTACATCAGCGCGCACCAGGAGATCGTCGACCTCCTGCGCCAGCGGTCGCGCCCCTACCTCTTCTCCAACGCCGTGGCGCCCTCGGTCGTGGCGGGGTCGCTCAAGGCCCTCGAGATCGCCCGCGACTCCGCCGAGCCCCGCAAGGTGCTGCAGCGCAACGCCGAGCTCTTCCGCCGGCTGATGACGGAGGCGGGCTTCGAGCTGCTGCCGGGCGAGCACGCCATCATCCCCGTGATGTTCCCCGGCGAGGACGGCGCCCGCGAGGCGGGCCAGGTGGCGGACGCCATGCTCAAGCGAGGTGTCTACGTCATCCCGTTCAGCTATCCGGTGGTGCCGCAGGGACGCGCCCGCATCCGGGTGCAGCTGTCGGCGGCGCACTCGGAGGACGACGTGCGCTCCTGCGTCGAGGCCTTCGTCGCGGCCCGCGAGGAGATCGGCGTCAGGCCGGCTGCTCCGCAGGGGTGAGCCAGCCGAGCACGGCCTCGCCGACGGCGGCCAGCGCCGGCAGCACGCTCACCGAGTAGTCCTGCCCGTAGCGCTCGTCGTACATCCCCGTGGCTGTCACCGCCACCGCGGCCCAGGCCCCACCGGCCTCGATCAGGGCGACGTCGTGGCGGACGCCCGGCAGGTCTCCGGGCTTGGACCCGCGCACCACCCCGTCGGGCAGCAGCGCGGTCACGCCGTAGGCGTGCTGCTGCTCCGACAGCAGGGCGAGCGCCAGCCGGGTCTGCTGCTCCCCGAGCGCCTCGCCGGATCGCAGGACCGCTAGCAGCCCCGCCTGATCGGTCGCCGTCGTCGTGTTGTCCCGGCCCTCCCTGGCCGATCCGTCGTCCATCAGGTCACGCCGGACGTGGGTGTGCCGGAGCCCGAGCTCCACACCGCACCGGGTGACCCGGTCGTGCCCCAGCAGCCGCAGCAGCAGGTTGGCCGCGTCGTTGTCGGACAGCGTCACCATGAGGCGCAGCAGCTCGACCACCGACAGCTCGGCCACCGACGGCAGGAGGCTGAGCGCCCCCGCCCCGCCTACGCGCGCCTCGGGGATCTCGAGGGTCTGGTCGAGGCTCAGCCGGCCCGCCTCGACCTCGCGCAGCGTCGCCACCAGCACGAGCACCTTGACCAGGCTGGCGGCCGGCACCTCGCGGTCGGAGTCCCAGCCGGCGACGACCCCCGCCGGGCCGACCACCTGGATGCTCAGCCTCCCGGGGGCGTGACGGACGATGTCCTTGAGGTCGCGCTGGAGGGTCTGGCTCGCGTCGATCGGCTGCATGCAGGCAGTATGACGCGGGTGACCGCACTCCACCTCGTCCGCACCGACGTGGCCGACGTCTGGACCCGTCCGCAGCAGGCCGACCTGGACGAGTACGCCGACCAGGCCGACCTGGACGAGCAGGACTCAGCCCGAGCCACCCAGGTCGTCCGTGCCGAGCCCGTCCTCGTGACGGGGCGGGACGCCGGCTGGGCTCACGTCGTGGCGCCCTGGCAGCCCAGCAGCCTCGACCCTCGTGGTTATCCCGGCTGGGTGCGGGTCGCCGACGTCGCGCCGGACCCGGTCCTGGTCCTGCCGCAGCCCCCGAGGCCCGCGATCCCCTGGAGCGGCGAGGCCCTCCTGGAGGAGGCCCGGGCGCACCTGGGCACGGCATACGTCTGGGGTGGGACCTCCCCCGGTGCGCTGGACTGCTCCGGCCTGGTCCACCTGGCCGCGCGCAGCCTCGGCGTCGTGGTCCCCCGCGACGCCCACGACCAGCAGGCCGTCACGACGCCCGTGGCCCTCGGGGCGGAGACTGCCGGTGACCTCTACTTCTTCGCGCGGGCGGACGAGCCGGCGCACCACGTCGGCCTGGTCGTGCGCCCCGGCGTCATGCTGCACGCACCTCAGCGCGGCGCCGTGGTCGTGGAGGAAGGGCTCGACGACGACCGCCGCGCGACCCTCACCGCCGTCGGACGCCTGGAGGCTGCCGTATGACGACCCCCACCCGCCGCAGCACTCCCCTGCTCCTCGTGCTCGCCGCCATCGTCTCCGTGCAGTTCGGCGGCGCCCTGGCCGCCCTGCTGGTGCCGGTGATCGGGCCCATCGCCACCGTGGCCCTGCGACTCGGCCTCGCCGTCCTGATCCTGCTGGTCGTCGCCCGCCCCCGGCTTCGTGGCCACAGCCGACGGGCCTGGTGGGCCGTCCTCGCGTTCGGCGTGAGCCTGGCGCTGATGAACTCCACCTTCTACGCCTCCCTCGAGCGCCTCCCCATCGGCGTCGCGGTCACCATCGAGTTCGTCGGTCCGCTGGCGCTGTCCGCGGCGCTGTCACGGCGCTGGACGGACTCGGTGGCCGTCCTGGCCGCGCTGGGTGGGGTGGCCCTGATCTCCGGTGCCCTCACCGTGCCGTGGGCGGAGCTGGACCACGTCGGGATCGCGTTCGCGGCGTCCGCCGGAGCGTTCTGGGCGGCCTACATCGTCTGCAGCCAACGGGTGGGCCGGCACTTCGAGCAGCTGGAGGGATTGACGCTCGCGATGGTCGTGGCCTCCGTGCTCGTCATCCCGGTCGGTGTCGCGACCGTGGACCTCTCGCGGGTGACGGCGACGATCGTCGCCGCCGGCGTCGGCATCGCCCTGCTGTCGAGCGTGATCCCCTACTCCTTCGAGCTGCTCGCGCTTCGTCACCTGGACGCCCGGGTGTTCGGGGTGCTCCTGTCGCTCGAGCCGGCCACCGCCGCGCTCGCCGGGTTCCTGGTGCTGCACCAGACCCTCGACGGCCTCCAGCTGGTGGGCATGACGCTCGTGGTCGTCGCGAGCGCGATCGTCATGGGCACGAGCAGGCCCCGGGCCGCCGACATCGGCTGACCCGGGGCCCGAGGAGCCCGTCGACCGGTCAGTGCTCGAGACCGGCCTTCTCGTCCTTCTTGGACTTCCACAGGCTCGCGACCGTCGTGACCCCGAGGATCAGCACGATCGCACCCAGGGAGACACCGATCGGGATCTCGGGGGCCCACTCGATGTGGTGGCCGCCGTTGATGAACGGGAGGGTGTTCTCGTGCATGGCGTGCAGGATCAGCTTGACGCCGATGAAGGCCAGCAGGACCGCCAGGCCGAGCCCGAGGTAGACGAGCCGCTTGAGCAGGCCACCGATGAGGAAGTAGAGCTGTCGCAGACCCATCAGCGCGAAGATGTTGGCCATCAGCACCAGGAAGGGCTCCTTGGTGAGGCCGAAGATCGCCGGGATCGAGTCGAGGGCGAACAGCAGGTCCGTGGTGCCCAGCGCGAGGATCACCAGGAACATCGGCGTGATGACCTTCTTGCCGTCGACGTGCGCGAACATCTTGGGGCCGTGCCACTCGGAGGTGGCGGGGAAGCGACGGGTCACCCACTTCGTGAAGGCGTTCTCCTCGTACTCGTCGTCGTCGCTCTCACCCTCGAAGGCCAGCTTGACGGCGGTGTAGATGAGGAAGGCACCGAAGAGGTAGAAGATCCAGGCGAACTGGTTGATGAGCGTGGCTCCGACGGCGATGAAGATGCCGCGCAGGACCAGCGCGATCATGATGCCGATCATCAGGGCGGTCTGCTGGAGCTTCTCCGGCACCGCGAACTTGCTCATGATGATCAGGAAGATGAAGAGGTTGTCGATCGAGAGGGAGTACTCGGTCAACCACCCGGCGAAGAACTGCAGGCCGTAGTCGGCGCCGGCGAAGGACCACACCCCGATGCCGAAGACGATCGCCGAGCCGACGAAGAAGGCCAGGTGGCGCAGGCACTCCTTCATGGTCGGCGTGTGCGGGTTGCGGGCCATGTGGATGACGTCGAAGACCAGGAAGAGGACGGTGACGCCGACGGAGGCGATCCAGACCCAGGTGGGGATGTTCACGGTTGGACGAGGCCTTTCGGTGGGGAGGGGGAGGCCGTTCGTCGGAGGTCTCTCCCGCCCGAGGCGGACCGGTGCCCCGGGCCCCTGGGACGACGTGTCCGCCCAGGTCCGTGCTGACGAGGCCACCGCGTTGGGGATACTCCCCTCCGTGGTCGATCGCGTGATTCTTTCACAGTCACGGGTGTTCCTCGCGCCGTGCCCGCTCAGGCCGGCCGTCTGCTCCTCGGCAGCGCGGACACCACGCGGTCGTAGGACTCGTCGATCGCTTCGCGGATCTCGTCCGCCGGGATCCCCGCGCCCACGCGCAGGACGTTCCACCCGTGACGGCCGATGTAGGCCGAGACCGAGGCGTCCTGCGGGTAGCGCCGCAGCCACTCGTCGGCCTCGTCGCGGTTGCGCCCCAGCTTGAGGCCGACGGCGTCGCCCGCGCCCAGGAAGGCGAAGATCTTGTCGCCGACCTTGGCCACGACGTCGCCCTCCCACGGCTCGTCACGCCAGGCGCCGGGCTTGGCGAGGCAGTAGCCGATCAGCCCCGCGCCATCGCCACCCTCTCCGACGTGCCCGGCTCCTCGTCCACGCCCTCGTCGCCCGCGTTGGCCTCGCGCCGCCGGGACTCGTCCCCGGTCACTTGGTGGCCTCCGTCATCTGGCGCAGCTCCTTCTTGAGGTCCCCGAGCTCGTCGCGCAACCGGGCCGCGAGCTCGAAGTGCAGCTCTGCGGCGGCCTGGTGCATCTGCTGGGTGATCTCCTGGATGAGCTCGGCGAGCTCGGCCGCGGGCATGGACTGGGCCTGCTGGAGCAGCGCGCCCTTGTCGCCGGCGGCAGCACCCGCGACGGCGCCGCGGCCCTTGCCCTTGGCCCGCGACTGACCGCGCCCGCTGCCGAGGAGCGCCTCGGTGTCGGCCTCCTCCTTGGCGATGAGGTCCGTGATGTCGGCGATCCGCTTGCGCAGCGGCTGGGGGTCGATGCCGTGCTCCCGGTTGTAGGCGACCTGCTTCTCGCGGCGACGGTTGGTCTCGCCGATCGCCTCCTCCATGGACGGGGTGATCGTGTCGGCGTACATGTGCACCTGCCCGGAGACGTTGCGGGCGGCACGACCGATCGTCTGGATCAGGGACCGGGCGGACCGCAGGAAGCCCTCCTTGTCGGCGTCCAGGATGCTGACGAGCGACACCTCGGGCAGGTCCAGGCCCTCGCGCAGCAGGTTGATGCCCACCAGGACGTCGTACTCCCCCATGCGCAGCTCGCGCAGCAGCTCGACGCGGCGCAGCGTGTCGACCTCGGAGTGGAGGTAGCGGACCCGCACGCCCTTCTCGAGGAGGTAGTCGGTCAGGTCCTCGGCCATCTTCTTGGTGAGGGTCGTGACGAGCACGCGCTCGTCCTTGGCCGTGCGCTCCCCGATCTCGTGCAGCAGGTCGTCGATCTGGCCCTTGGTGGGCTTGAGGACGATCTCGGGGTCGATCAGCCCGGTGGGGCGGATGATCTGCTCCACGGCGCCGTCGCCCTTGGCCAGCTCGTAGGGCCCCGGGGTCGCCGACAGGTAGACCGTCTGCCCGATCCGCTCGAGGAACTCCTCCCACTTGAGCGGCCGGTTGTCCATCGCGCTGGGCAGGCGGAAGCCGTGGTCGACGAGCTGGCGCTTGCGGGACATGTCGCCCTCGAACATCGCCCCGATCTGCGGCACGGTCACGTGCGACTCGTCGATCACGAGGAGGAAGTCCTCGGGGAAGTAGTCGAGGAGGGTGTTGGGCGCCGACCCCGGGGCGCGCCCGTCGATGTGCATCGAGTAGTTCTCGATGCCCGAGCAGGAGCCCACCTGGCGCATCATCTCGATGTCGTAGGTGGTGCGCATGCGCAGCCGCTGCGCCTCCAGGAGCTTGCCCTGCTGCTCGAAGGTCGCCAGCTGCGCCTCGAGCTCGCGCTCGATGCCGCCGATCGCCCGCTCCATGCGCTCCTCGCCGGCCACGTAGTGCGTCGCGGGGAAGACGTACATCTCCTCCTCCTCGCGCACGACCTCGCCGGTCAGGGGGTGCAGGGTGTAGAGCCGCTCGACCTCGTCGCCGAAGAACTCGATGCGGATGGCCAGCTCTTCGTACTGCGGGATGATCTCGACCGTGTCGCCCCGGACCCGGAAGGTCCCGCGGGTGAACGACAGGTCGTTGCGGGCGTACTGCATGGTCACGAAGCGGCGCAGCAGCTCGTCCCGCTCGATCTCCTGGCCGACCTTGAGGCGGACCATCCGGTCGACGTACTCCTGCGGGGTGCCGAGGCCGTAGATGCACGACACGGACGCGACCACGACCGTGTCCCGCCGCGTGAGCAGCGAGTTGGTGGCGCTGTGCCGGAGCCGCTCGACCTCGTCGTTGATCGACGAGTCCTTCTCGATGTAGGTGTCCGTCTGGGCGATGTACGCCTCGGGCTGGTAGTAGTCGTAGTAGCTGACGAAGTACTCGACCGCGTTGTCCGGCAGCAGCTCCCGGAACTCGTTGGCCAGCTGGGCCGCCAGGGTCTTGTTGGGCGCCATGACCAGGGTCGGTCGCTGCACCTGCTCGATGAGCCAGGCGGTCGTCGCGGACTTGCCGGTGCCGGTGGCGCCCAGCAGCACGACGTCCTGCTCCCCCGCGTTGATCCGCCGGGTCAGCTCGGCGATCGCCGTCGGCTGGTCGCCGGACGGGGAGAAGTCGGAGACCACGTGGAAGGGGGCCACGCTGCGCTGGAGGTCGGTCGTCGGTCGCATGCGACCCAGCCTAGGGCTCGGGTCCGACATACCCCCTCGCCGATGCGACCCGCGGCCCTCGCTCGACCCAGGCGGTCGCGCCGGGTTAGGCAAGCCTTGCCTACTCGGTGCTAGGGTCGCCCCGTGGCTGCCGACCTCTACCTGCCCCGCGACGTCGTGGTCGAGTCCGTCGAGGACCTCACCCCCTACCTGCGGCGGGTCGTGCTCACGGGACCCGACCTGGATCGCGTCCACCCGACCACGCTGGACCGCCGGATCAAGCTCGTCCTCCCCCGCGCCGAGGGGGACACGCTGCAGGACCTCCCGAGGGACGCGAGGTGGTACGACGCCTGGCGCGCGCTGCCCGACGACGCTCGACCTGCGGTGCGCACCTACACCGCCCGGGCCGTCCGCCCGCAGGACCGCGCCCTCGTCGTCGACCTGGTCCTCCACGACCACCCCGGGCCCGCCGGCCGCTGGGCCACGACGGCGCGACCAGGCGATCCCCTGGTGGCCGTGTGCCCCGTGGCGGGAGCCCCCGGCGCCGACCGCTGCGGCATCGCCTGGCACCCCGGCCGGGCGACGCAGGTCCTGCTCGCCGGCGACGAGACGGCGCTGCCCGCCATCGCCTCCATCCTCGAGAGCCTCGGTGACCACGTGACGGGCGAGGTGCTCCTGGAGGTGCCGAGCAGCGACAGCGACATCTCCACCAGCGACAGCACCGCCAGCAGTGACGGCGACCTCGCCCTGGACGCGCCCCCCGGCGTCACCGTCTCCGTCCTCCCCAGGGGCGCCCGCCCGCACGGGGAGGCGCTGGAGGAGGCGGTCCGGCATACGGCCTGGAGCCCGCTGGAGGAGTCCGAGGTGGCTCGGCGGGAGGCGCTCTCCACCGGCCCGGAGGAGATCCTGTGGGACGAGCCGCAGCACGTCAGCGCGGACCACTACGCCTGGCTCGCCGGGGAGAGCGGCCTCATCCGGCGGCTGCGCCGGCACCTGGTGGGCGAGCGAGGCTGGCCGCGGGACCGGGTCGCCTTCATGGGCTACTGGAGCCTGGGCCGCCCCGAGAGCTGAGGCGGCAGGACACGACAACCTGTCCCCGATTGTTCATCGCGACGCAACGGACGCGTTCGGATGCGGCAATGATCCCGGTTAGGGTGGTTTGGCATCCGAAGCCGCATGCCCCGTCCGCCCGACCCCGATCCGAAGGTTCCGACGACCCGTGCCTGCGACCTCCCTCCGTGCGACCCGGCTCACCCCGCGCACGTCCGCCCCCGCGACGCCCGCTGCGCCGCGCCCACGCGCCGACCTCTCGGTGCAGTCGCTGCGCGGCCTCGCGGTCATCCTCATGGTCGCCGGCCACGTCATCGGCGACGACGGGGGCCGCGGGCTCCAGGTCGCCGACGACTCGCTCTGGCGGTCCGCCTACCTGCTGCTCGACGACATCCGCATGCCGTTCTTCACGCTGCTGTCCGGTTACGTCTATGCCCTGCGACCGGTCCGCGGGACCGACGCGGTGCCCGGCTTCCTGCGCCGCAAGGTCGATCGCCTGCTCGTTCCTCTGCTGTTCGTCGGGCTCACCACCATGGCCGTGCAGGCCGCAGTCCCGGGCACCAACGAGAAGCCCGGCGCGGAGTCCTTCCTGCAGCTCGTGGTCTTCGGCTACCAGCACCTGTGGTTCCTGCTGGCGGCCATGGTGATCTTCAGCCTCACCGCCCTCCTCGACGCCCACGCGCCGCAGTGGACCGCGCGGTCCCACGCCTGCCTCGTCACCGGCGCCTTCGCCCTGGCACTGTTCGTCCAGGTCCCGGCCCAGGGCAACGTCTTCGCCCTCAACCAGGCCATCTGGCTGTGGCCCTTCTTCCTCGTCGGCGCGGGCCTGCAGCGCTTCGGCCTCAGGACGACGGCCCCGCGAGTCGGGGCGCTGGCCGCCGTGACCACCCTCCTGCTGGTCACGGGCGCGCTCGGCCTCGCCGAGGGTCTGCCCTCCGCCGTCGTGCGGCTGCACGGCCTGGCCACCGGGCTCTGCGCCCTGCTGCTCGTCTACCTCGTCCGCGGCCGGCTGCACGCCTCGACGCTCGCTCGCCTCGGGGCCTACAGCTATGGCATCTACCTGTGGCACGTCCTGGGGGCCGCGGGCAGCCGCATCGTGCTGACCAAGCTCGGGCTCACGTCGACGGCGCTGCTCTTCGTCCTCGGGATCGCCGTCGCCATCGCCGTCCCGGTCGTTGCTGAGCGCACGGTGGGGCGCACCCGCTGGGGCGGCTGGTTGGCGTTCGGACGACGCCCCCAGCCGGCCACCTCCTGAGCCTCCCAAGGAGCCTGCCGACCGTCCCGCTGCCGCTCAGGAGTGCCAGCCGGTCCGGCGGGCCCAGGACTGCATGCGCGGCCAGATGTGGTTGAACCACGGCTCCTTCGCCTCGGCATACTCCCTGGTCGTGGCGCAGGTGCCGGCCAGCCGTCGCTTCTCGGTCAGGTAGTCCGCGCGGGCGTCCGCGTCGGACCGTAGCCAGTCGCGGTAGAGCAGGGCGTACTGCCAACCCGCACCCTCCGTCTCGCGCACGTGGACGTGGACGATCCGGCCCGGGTCGCAGGACCCGTGGAAGCGCTTGACCCACAGCGAGGGGTCGGGCAGCTCGTCCTTGACGTTGTCCATCGTGTTGTCCTTGGACCGCGGGAAACCGAGGTCCTCGAGGATGCGGACGAACTCGGGGTCGTCGGCGTCGTGCAGGTCCGGCACGCCGATCTGCAGGTCGATGACGTCCTTGCCGGCCAGCCCGGGCACCGCGGTGGACCCGATGTGCTCGATCTCCGGGGCGCGGGTGCCCATCGCGGCACTGATCCTGGCGATGAGGCGGTCGGCCTGCTGGGGCCAGGTCTCGTCGTAGGCGACCAGGGTGGGGACGTCGGGCCGCCGGGCGCGCGTGCGGGTGCGCACGTTGTCGGCATACGGCCGCAACCGCTCGTGCCAGACCCGGTCCACCTCGGCCAACAGGTCGTCGGCCGTGCCGTTGTTGTCGATCAGCACGTCCGCGGCCGCGCGCCGCTGCTCGTCGGTCGCCTGGTGCTCCATGCGGGCCCGCGCGTCCTGCTCGCTGAGGCCGCGTCCCTCGAGCCGGCGGACCCGCGAGTCGTGGTCGGCCTCCACCACGACGACGAGGTGGTAGGCCGGTCCCATGTGCTTCTCGACCAGCAGGGGGACGTCGTGCACGACGATGGCGTCCTCCCCCGCCTCGGCCATGAGCTGCGCGGTCCGCCGCGCGATCAACGGGTGCGTGATGGCCTCGAGGTCTCGGCGGGACCGCTCGTCGGCGAAGACGATGCCACCGAGCGCCCCGCGGTCGAGCGCACCGTCGGGACCGACGACGCCGTCGCCGAACCTCTCCTGGACGGCCTGCAGACCCTCCGAGCCGGGAGCCACGACCTCACGCGCCAGCTGGTCGGCGTCCACGACCACCGCCCCCAGCTCGCCGAGACGACGCGACACGGTCGACTTGCCGGACCCGATGCCACCTGTCAGACCGATGCGAACCATGCACCGAGGCTACTCGCGCCGGGGCCCGGGCACCCGCCGGGGCCCTGACGACGCACCGGGCGACGCACCGGGCGCCGCACCAGGCGACGCACGGGGCGACGCACCGGGGGCCACCAGAGGCGCTCAACCCGGGCGGGCACGACGAGGCCCCGCCCACCGCAGGGGTGGACGGGGCTTTCGACGTGATCAGGCCGTGTGCGCCTGGTCAGTGGGCTCAGTTGGAGCCGGTGAGCTTCTCGCGGAGAGCGGCCAGCGCCTCGTCGGAGGCGAGGGTGCCCTCGTTGGACGAGGAGGAGGACGACGACGACGAGGAGGACGACGAGGACGTCGACACGCTCTCGGTGGCGCTGCCACCGGAGGAGTAGGACGTCGCGGCCTCCGGGTTGGCGGCTGCCTCGGCGTCGGCCTTGGCGGCCTCCTCGACCTGCGTCTTGTGGGCCTCCCACAGCGAGTGGGCCTCGGCGTACTGCTTCTCCCACTTCTCGCGCTGGGTCTCGAAGCCCTCGAGCCACTCGTTGGTCTCGGGGTCGAAGCCCTCGGGGTACTTGTAGTTCCCCTGCTCGTCGTACTCGGCGGCCATGCCGTACTGCGTCGGGTCGAAGTCGTCGGAGACGACGGACGCGTCGTTGGCCTGCTTGAGCGACAGCGAGATGCGGCGACGCTCGAGGTCGATGTCGATGACACGGACGAAGATGTCGTCGCCCACGTTGACGACCTGCTCCGGCAGCTCCACGTGGCGCTCGGCCAGCTCGGAGATGTGGACCAGACCCTCGATGCCCTCCTCGACGCGCACGAACGCACCGAACGGGACGAGCTTGGTGACCTTGCCCGGCACGACCTGGCCGATGGCGTGGGTGCGGGCGAAGTGCTGCCACGGGTCCTCCTGCGTCGCCTTCAGCGACAGGGAGACACGCTCGCGGTCCATGTCCACGTCGAGCACCTCGACGGTGACCTCCTGGCCCACCTCGACGACCTCGGACGGGTGGTCGATGTGCTTCCAGGACAGCTCGGAGACGTGGACGAGACCGTCGACGCCACCGAGGTCCACGAACGCACCGAAGTTGACGATCGAGGACACGACGCCGGACCGGACCTGGCCCTTGCCGAGCTCCTTGAGGAAGGTGGTGCGGACCTCGGACTGGGTCTGCTCCAGCCACGCGCGGCGCGACAGGACCACGTTGTTGCGGTTCTTGTCGAGCTCGATGATCTTGGCCTCGATCTCCTTGCCGACGTACGGCTGGAGGTCGCGCACACGACGCATCTCGACGAGGGAGGCGGGCAGGAAGCCGCGCAGACCGATGTCGAGGATGAGGCCGCCCTTGACGACCTCGATGACGGTGCCGGTGACGACGCCGTCCTCCTCCTTGACCTTCTCCACCGTGCCCCAGGCGCGCTCGTACTGGGCGCGCTTCTTGGACAGGATCAGACGACCCTCCTTATCCTCCTTCTGGAGGACCAGGGCCTCGACCTCGTCACCCACGGAAACGACCTCGGACGGGTCGACGTCGTGCTTGATGGAGAGCTCGCGGCTCGGGATGACACCCTCGGTCTTGTAACCGATGTCGAGCAGGACCTCGTCCCGGTCGACCTTGACGATGACACCGTCGACGATGTCTCCGTCGTTGAAGTACTTGATGGTCTCGTCGATCGCGGCGAGGAAGTCCTCCTCAGATCCGATGTCGTTGATCGCGACCTGAGGGGCGGTCTTTTCGACCGGGCTGGCAGTCATGTAGTAGGAACTCCGATGGTGGACAGGTTGAATAGGTGGGATCGTGCATGCCCGCCGTGGGGTCTCGCCGACCTCGTCGGGTCGAGTCCGCGCACGAACGTGCTCGTCCACCCTAACGGTCCTGTCACGCACGGGTCAAAGCAGGAGGCTGTATGACGACCGCCGAGCGCGGCTCCTTCGCCGCCGTCACGCGGCGCGGCACCGACCAGGCCGAGTCGGCGCGCGCCAACAAGGGCTGGTGGGACGCCGAGGCGGTGGACTACTACGCCGAGCACGGCGCGTTCCTGGGTGACGCCGACCTCGTCTGGGGTCCGGAGGGGCTGCGCGAGGAGACGGCTCGGATCCTGGCGCCGGCGGACCGCCTCCCCGGGCTCCGCGTCCTGGAGATCGGTGGTGGCGCCGCCCAGGGCGGACGGTGGCTGGCGGCCCAGGGGGCGGTGGTCGTCTCGACGGACCTGTCGACGGGGATGCTCGCGCAGGGACGCCGGATCGACGAGGGGCGGACGGACGGCATACGGGCGGGACAGCCGTCGGCCTCCCCTGCTCACCCGCTCCCCCAGCACCCCCAGCACCCCCGGCTCCCCCTGCTCGCCTGCGACGCGGCGGCCCTGCCGTTCGCGCAGGAGAGCTTCGACCTCGTGATGACCGCCTACGGCGCGGTGCCCTTCGTGGCCGACTCCGCCGCGGTGATGCGCGAGGCCGCCCGCGTCCTGCGCCCCGGCGGGCGGTTCGTCGTCTCCACCACCCACCCGATCCGCTGGGCCCTGCCCGACGTGCCGGGAGAGGCGGGCCTGACCGTCACGAGCTCCTACTTCGACCGCTCGCCGTACGTCGAGGAGGACGACCAGGGACGGGCGCTCTACGTCGAGCACCACCGCACCCTCGGCGATCGCGTCCGCGAGATCACCGCCGCGGGCCTGCGGCTCGTCGACCTCGTCGAGCCGGAGTGGCCCGAGGACCACGAGGAGACCTGGGGCGGGTGGAGCCCGCTGCGGGGAAGGCTCGTGCCGGGGACGGCGATCTACGTCTGCGAGCGTCCGCCCCGCACGGGGTGAGGACGGGAGGACGTCCGGCCCCACCGTCGGGACGCCGGAGGACGTCCGGCATACTCGCCTCGTGGATACAAAGCCGTTTCCCTCAGACATCGAGATCGCGCGATCCGCTGATCTCGCCCCCCTCCCCGAGGTCGCCGCCACCGTCGGCATCGACGAGAAGTACCTCATCCCCTACGGGCGGCACGTCGCCAAGGTCGAGCTCGAGGTCATCGACGAGCTGGCCGACCTCCCCGACGCCAGGTACGTCGTCGTCACCGCCATCACCCCGACCCCGCTGGGCGAGGGCAAGACGACGACCGCCGTCGGCCTGGCCCAGGGCCTGGCCCGCATCGGCCGCAAGCCCGTCCTCGCCCTGCGCCAGCCCTCGCTCGGGCCCGTCTTCGGCGTCAAGGGTGGCGCGGCGGGCGGTGGCTACAGCCAGATCGTCCCGATGGAGATGCTCAACCTGCACCTCACCGGCGACTTCCACGCGGTGACGGCGGCGCACAACCTGCTGGCGGCGATGGTGTCCAACCACCTGCACTTCGGCAACGAGCTCGGCCTCGACGACATCCAGTGGCGTCGGGTCATGGACATGAACGACCGCTCGCTGCGCAACATTATCGAGGGCTGCGGCGCCAAGACCGACGGCGTGACCCGTCAGGCGGGCTTCGACATCACCGCGGCGTCCGAGGTCATGGTCATCCTCGCCCTGGCCACCTCGCTGCGGGACCTGCGGGAGCGCCTCGGCCGCATCGTCGTCGGCTTCACCAAGGACAAGAAGCCCGTCACCGCCGAGCAGATCGGCTGCGCCGGCGCGATGTGCGTCCTGCTCAAGGACGCCCTGAAGCCCAACCTCATGCAGACGCTGGAGCACACGCCGGCGTTCATCCACGCCGGCCCGTTCGGCAACATCGCGATCGGCAACTCCTCGATCATCGCCGACCGCGTCGGCATCAAGGCCGGCGACATCCTGCTCACCGAGGCGGGCTTCGCGGCCGACATGGGCGCCGAGCGCTTCTTCAACGTCAAGTGCCGCGCGGCCGGGCTCACTCCCCAGGCGGCGGTCCTGGTCGCGACCGTGCGGGCGCTCAAGTCCCACTCCGGCCGCTTCGAGGTCAAGGCCGGCAAGCCGCTGCCCGAGGGGATGCTGCTCGAGAGCCCGCAGGACGTCGAGGCCGGGTGCGACAACCTGCGCAAGCACATCCAGATCATCCAGGACTTCGGCGTGCAGCCGGTGGTGGCCATCAACGCCTTCCCGACGGACCACCCGTCCGAGCACGAGGTGATCCGGCGCGTGGCCGAGGAGATGGGGGCGCGCTGCGCCGTGTCGACCCACGTCAAGGACGGTGGCGCCGGCGCCGAGGAGCTCGCCCGCACCGTGGTGGAGGCGTGCGACGACGAGGTGCACTTCACCCCGACCTACGACTTCGAGGACTCCCTCGAGGTCAAGATCCGCAAGGTCGCGACCAAGGTGTATGGCGCCAACGGGATCTCCCTGGAGCCGGCCGCGGCCAAGGCGCTGGCGATGTACACCGACCAGGGCTACGGCCACCTGCCCGTGCTCATCGCCAAGACCCAGATGTCTCTGTCCCACGACCCGGCCCTCAAGGGTGCGCCGCGCGGCTGGACCCTGCCGGTGCGCGAGGTCCGCCTGGCCGCGGGAGCCGGCTACGTCTATGCCATCTGCGGGTCGATGATGACGATGCCGGGCCTGTCGAGGTCGCCGGCCGCCATGCGCATCGACATCGACGAGGACGGCAACACGGTCGGGCTGTTCTGAGACGCTGACCCGGGGTCGGGCCAGCAGACGGGGGTCGATCGGCTACGGCCGGTCGACCCTCTCGTCGTCCCGGACGCCCGGCACCTGGCCGGTGCGGATCGCGGCGCGGCTGAGCAGGTGGGAGGACACGGGCGCGCTGGCCATCTGGAAGATCGCGACGAGCAGCAGCATGCCGATGTCGAGGGGCGAGTGCCGTCCGATGCCCACGCCGAGCAGCACCAGCAGGATCCCCAGGGTCTGCGGCTTGGTCGCCGCGTGCATGCGCGAGAGCAGGTCGGGGAAGCGGACGAGACCGATCGCGGCGCACAGGCACAGGAACGAGCCGAGGGCCAGGCAGACGAGCGCGGCGAGGTCGGCGACGGAGGTCCAGCTCATCGGTTGCCCCCGTCGTCGTCGACCACGCCCCGGTCCTCGTCGAAGCCGCTGACCTCGGTGGGCTCGGGCACGTCCGACCCGGGCTGCCCGGCCTGGCGCAGCCCCAGGTCCGAGTCCCCGGCGACGAAGCGCGACACCGCGACGGTCGCCACGAAGCCGACCAGCGACAGCGACACGAGGACGGGCAGCGTCGTCGAGTGGTCGCGCACGACCGCCTCCGCCCCCAGCGCGCAGATGATCACCGCCACGAGCACGTCGCTCGCGAGGGTGCGGTTGAGCACCGTCGGGCCGGTCACCATGCGCCACAGCACGAGCAGCGCCGCGGCCAGGAGCATGGCGACGATCGCCCAGACCAGCACGTTCATCGGTCGGCCTTCTCGTGCTCGTGGGTATGCCGCTCCGGCTGACCCGTGTCCTTGCCGAGGGCACGGCGCACCCGGTCCTCCAGCGCTGCGACCCGGAGACGCTCGGCCTGCAGGTCCGCGGGGTCGGTGCGGTCCAGGACGTGCATGGTGAGCACGCCCGTGGAGGGGTCGAGGTCGATCACGACCGTGCCGGGGACCAGCGACGTGAGCTCCGCGACGACGGTGCGCAGCAGGTCGTCCTCCACCGTGAGCTGCACCTCGATGACGGTGCCGGGGCCGATGGGCCGCGGCCGCACGGCGAGCCAGGCCACCGCGGCGCTGGCCGTGACCAGGTCCTTGAGGAAGGTGCCGAGCAGGACGAGTAGTCCCCAGGGGTGCACCCGGACGCCGGACATCACGTGCGGCAGGGGGAACAAGACCTGCACCACGAGGGCGACCAGGAGTCCCGCGAGGACATTGCCCCAGGAGAAGTTGCCCCACAGCAGGACCCAGACGACGGCGAGCCCGACGGTCGGGGTGAGGCGCACGCGGTTGCTCATCGAGGCACCCCCTGCAGCACGGCGGTCGTGTAGCCGGAGCGGTCGCCGAGCTGACCCGCTGCGGCGTCGGTGATCTCGTAGAGCGGCCCGGCCGCGACGGTGATGGCGACGCTCACCGCGACGAGCAGCGTGGTCGGCAGCACCGTGCCGAGAGCCAGGCGTCGCTCGGCGACGACCTGGGCCGCGTCGTCCCCGGTGACGACGAGCACGTCGTCGTCACCCCCGTCGTCGTCGGGGACGGCGGCACGGGGCGACCTCCAGAAGACACGGCCCCACACCCGGCTGATGGCGTACAGCGTGAGCAGGCTGGTGATCACGGACCCGGCGACGAGCAGGTAGGCGAGCCACGTGCCGGAGGCGACCCCGGCCTGGATGAGGCCGACCTTGCCGAGGAAGCCCGAGAACGGCGGGATGCCGGCGAGGTTCATCGCGGGGACGAAGAACAGCAGGGCCAGCCCGGGGGCGAGCCGCCCCAGGCCCCCGAGGTGGCTGAGCGAGGTGGACCCGCCGCGGGCCTCGATCAGGCCTGTGACCAGGAACAGCGCGGTCTGGATGGTGATGTGGTGGGCGGTGTAGAAGATCGCCGACGACAGCCCCGCCTCGTTGCCGACGGAGATGCCGAAGACGAGGTAGCCGATGTGCGACACCAGGGTGAAGGAGATCAGTCGCTTGATGTCGTCCTGGGCGACGGCGCCCAGGATGCCGACGAGCATGGTCAGCAGGCCGGCCCACATCAGCAGGGCGTCCAGCCGACCGTCGGGGAACAGCAGCGTCTGGGTGCGGATCATCGCGTAGACCCCCACCTTGGTCAGCAGTCCGGCGAACACGGCGGTGACGGGCGCGGGCGCGGTGGGATAGGAGTCGGGGAGCCAGCCCGACATGGGGAACACCGCGGCCTTGATGCAGAAGCCGAGGAGCAGCATGCCGTGCAGCAGGCCCTGCTGACCCGGCGGGAGGGCGTCCAGCCGACCGGCGAGCTCCGCGAGGTTGACCGTCCCCGTGGCGGCGTAGACGAGCGCGATCGCGACCAGGAACAGCAGCGACGACAGCAGGTTGACCACGACGTAGTTGGCGCCGGCCCGGACCCGGGAGGCGGTGCCACCCAGCGTGAGCAGCACGAAGCTCGCGAACAGCAGCATCTCGAAGCCGACGTAGAGGTGGAACAGGTCCCCCGACAGGAAGGTCGTCGAGACGCCGGCCGAGAGGACGAGCATGGTGGGGTGGAAGATCGGCAGGGGGGCTCCCCCGTCGTGCTCGCTGTCGTCCGAGGCGCGGCCCTGGCCGATGGAGTAGAGCATCACCGCCAGCGTCACGGTCGAGGACACGAGCAGCATCAGCCCGGACAGCCGGTCCACCACGAGGACGATGCCGTCGGCCGGCGACCAGCCTCCGGCGTGGACGACGAGGGTGCCGCGGGTGTGGGCCCCCCAGAGCAGGACGGCCGACACGATCACGGACGTGGTGAGGACGACGGTGCTCACGAGGCGCTGGATCGCCTGGCGTCCCGACGCCACGACCGTCAGCCCGGCACCGACGAGGGGGAGCACCACGGGCAGCGGCACGAGCAGACCTGGGTCGATCATCGGGCGCCTCCCTGGTCGTCGGTCGCCGTGTCGGCGAGGGCGTGCGGGTCGGTGGTGTCTGCGTAGTCGGTGTCGGGAACCTGGTCGGTGTCGGCCAGGTGACCGATCCGGGCGTCCTCGGGGTCGTCCTCGACGTTGTCGCTGGACGACAGCTGCCAGGACCGGTGCGCGAGCGCGAGGCAGTAGGCCGTCACCGCCAGCGTGATCACGATGGCGGTGAGCACCATGGCCTGCGGGAGGGGGTCGGAGATGCCGTCCGCGCCGACGACCACGCCCTCGGCGGAGGACTTGCTGACGATGGGTGCGCGGCCGGGCGCGCCGGAGGCGATCAGGAACACGACGTTGACGCCGTTGCCCATGAGCAGCACGCCGAGCAGGGCTCGCACGATGCTGCGCGCCATGACGAGGACCACGCCCGAGCCGAAGAGCACCCCGGCGAGGACCACCAGGGTCAGGTTGACGGTCATGCGTCCGACCTCTCGCTGATCTGCCGGTCCAGCGCGGCGCCCAGGGACCGGAGGATGTCGAGCATCAGACCGATCACGACGAGGTAGACCCCGAGGTCGAAGAAGACCGAGGACACGAGGTGCAGGTGCCCGACGAGGGGCAGCTCCACGTCCGCGTCCCAGCTCTGCAGGACGTCACCACCGACCAGCATGGAGACCAGGCCGAAGCCGGCGGACAGGAACAGCCCGGTCCCGAGCAGCGCACCCGGCATGAGTGGGAGGGCGGCCCGCAGCTCCACCCGGCCGCCGGCGAGATAGCGCACGGTGAGGGCCAGGCCGGCCACGAGCCCCGCCGCGAAGCCGCCCCCGGGGTTGTTGTGCCCGGCGAAGAGCAGGTAGAGGGACCACACCATGATGGCGGGGAAGATGAGGCGGGTGATGACGGCGAAGATCAGCGAGGGTTCCTCGGTGCGCTCCCCGGCGGGCACGGCCAGCCAGCTGGGGCGCTCCTCGCGCGTGCGGTTGCGCAGGCGCCGCGCCTCGTCGAGCCGCTTGCGGGTCGCCACGACCCGGTCGTGGCTGAGGTAGACGAGGCTGGCGACGCCGGTCGCGGCGACGAGCACCACGGCGATCTCGCCCATGGTGTCCCAGGCCCGGATGTCGACCAGGGCGACGTTGACGACGTTCTCGCCGCCGCCGAAGCTCGTGGCCCCGACCGGCCAGCCGGCGGACCCGGGCGGCGCGGTGCGTGCTCCGGCGGCGACGAGAGCTGCCCCGCTCACCAGCACGCCGGACACGACGCCGAGGGCGACGCGCAGGCTGCGGTTGGCACGCGAGGGGTTGTCGTTGAACTTGCCGCTGAGCCGCCGCAGGACGAGCACGAACACGACGATGGAGACGGTCTCGACGAGCACCTGGGTGAGGGCGAGGTCGGGGGCGCCGTGCAGCAGGAACAGCACGGCCAGCGCGTAGCCCGTGACCCCGACCAGGAACACGCCGCGCAGACGGCGGCGGGAGCGCACCGCCATCACGGCGGCCAGGCTGGCGACCAGCGCGACGCCGGCCTGGGCGGGGGTGTCCCACCAGCGGGTCTCGGGCGCCGAGCCGACCCCCAGGAGCCCGACCGCGGTCAGGCCGATGAAGACGACCAGGATCAGGCCGAGCGACAGCGGGAGCGAGCCTCGCTGCGCAACGCCCGTGACCTCGATGGAGCCGCGGTCGAGCGCGCGCATCACCCAGCGGTATGCCGAGACCGCCGCCGGTGGGTGAGGCAGCCGTCGCTGGACCGACTCGACCCGGCTGCGCACCGCCACCAGGGCCAGGCCGAAGGCTACCGTGAGGACACTCAGCCACAGGGCCGGCGTGAAGCCGTGCCAGAGCGCCAGGTGGATGGGGTGCGCTGAGGGCGGCCAGCTCTCGGCATACGGCTCGACGAGGTGCTGCGCGGCACCGAGGAAGGGGCTCGCGAGCACGCTCGTGAGCCCGAGGACCGCCGGGACCCACACGACGGGGCGGTGCAGGGAGTGGTAGGCCGTGTCCTCGCGCCCGGGCACGTCGCTCCACGCGCCGATCAGGAAGCGCGCGCTGTAGGCGAGGGTCAGCATGGAGCCGACGACGAGCACGACGAGCACGGGTCGGCTCCAGGCCTGGGCGCCGTGCCAGTAGGTCTCGTAGACGGCCTCCTTGCCGACGAAGCCGAGCGTCGGCGGGATGCCCGCCATGGACAGGGCGCAGGCGACCGACGCCGCGAAGACGACCGGCATGCGGTGGCGCAGTCCGCTCAGCTCACGGATGTCCCGGGTGCCCGTGGCGTGGTCGATGGCCCCGACGGAGAGGAACAGCCCGGCCTTGAACACGGCGTGCGCGACCAGCATGGCGAGGCCGGCCACGGCGGCCTCGGCGGACCCGGTCCCCACGAGCACCACGAGGAAGCCGAGCTGGGACACCGTGCCGTAGGCCAGGAGGAGCTTCAGGTCCACCTGGCGCAGGGCACGGTAGCCGCCGACGAGCATCGTCGTGCAGCCCAGGACGAGGACGACGGGGTGCCACGTGGCGGCGTCGGAGAAGCCCGGTGCGAGCCGCGCGACGAGGTAGATGCCGGCCTTGACCATGGCGGCGGCGTGCAGGTAGGCGCTGACGGGGGTCGGCGCGGCCATCGCCCCCGGGAGCCAGAAGTGGAAGGGCACGAGGGCGGACTTGGTGATCGCGCCGACGAGGAGGAGGGCCACGGCCACCGCCACCGTCGTGCCCGACGGCGGCTGCGCCAGGATCGACTCGAGGGAGTAGGTCCCCGCGGCCTGGCCCAGCATGACGATGCCGACCAGCATCGCCAGACCGCCCGCCGTGGTGACGACGAGGGCCTGGGTGGCGGCGTTGCGGCTGTCCTCGAGGTGGGACGAGTGACCTACCAGGAGGTACGAGAGGACGGTCGTGAGCTCCCAGAACAGGTAGAGCACGAGGAGGTTGTCGCTGAGGACCAGACCGGTCATCGCGCCCGCGAACGCCGTGAGGTGGGCGGCGAAGCGGTCCAGGCCGGGCTCGTCGGGCTCGAAGTAGCCCGCGCAGTAGACGAGGACGAGCGTGCCCACCACCCCGACGACCAGGCACATCAGCCACGCGAGAGCGTCCATCCGGAGCGTGACCGACAGCCCCAGGGAGGGCACCCACGTGACGTCCTCGCGGGGCGCCGTCCCGGACGTGGCTGCCGTCGTGCGCGCCAGCGCGAGTCCCGCGGTGGCGACCGACGGCAGGGAGAGGAGCCAGAACGCCCGGGGTCCCCAGAGCCGCACGAGCAACGGGGCACAGACGGCCGCGAGCACGTGCAGACCGACGAGGGCAAGCATCGAGCTCCTGAGATTCTGTGGGTGCCAGGCGGAGGCGGACCCACCCAGACGGGTCTGCGGGGGTCTGACGGCGGGGGACGCAGAGAACTCTACGAGAGTTCGCTGGACCGGAACTGGTTGCCCGCCCCTCGGTCGGTGCCGATCAGCGGGCCGTCAGAGCCCCCGTCAGTGCCAGCTCAGTGCCCTCTCAATGCCCGCTCAGTGCCCGCATCAGTGTTCAGCGTCCTGCCACGAACGTCCCACCCCGACGTGCACGTCCAGCGGCACGTCGAGCTCGGCCGCCCCACCCATCTCGCGACGCACCAGCGCCTCCACCGTGTCCCGCTCCCCCGGCGCGATCTCGAGCAGCAACTCGTCGTGCACCTGCAGGAGCATCCGGGAGCGCAGGTCCTCGGCGCGCAGCGCCCGGTCGACGCCGAGCATCGCGACCTTCATGATGTCGGCGGCCGAGCCCTGGATCGGGGCGTTGAGCGCCATCCGCTCGGCCATCTCGCGACGGTTGCGGTTGTCGCTCGTGAGGTCGGGCAGGTAGCGGCGGCGCCCGAGGATGGTCGCGGTGTAGCCGGTGGCGCGCGCCTCGGCGACCACCTCGCGCAGGTAGTCGCGGACCCCGCCGAACCGCTCGAAGTAGCCGTCCATCAGCCCCTGGGCCTCGGCGGTGGAGACGCGCAGCTGCTTGGACAGGCCGAACGCCGACAGCCCGTAGGCCAGGCCGTAGCTCATCGCCTTGACCTTGGACCGCATCGCGGACGTGACGTCCTCGGGCTCCACCTGGAAGACCCGGGACCCGACGAACCGGTGGAGGTCCTCTCCCGTGCGGAAGGCCTCGATGAGACCCGCGTCGCCGGACAGGTGCGCCATGATGCGCATCTCGATCTGGCTGTAGTCGGCCGACATCAGCGACTCGTAGGCGACCGGCTCGTCGCCGTGGCGGCCGTGCCCCACCACGAACACCGAGCGGATCCGGCGCCCCTCCTCGGTGCGGATGGGGACGTTCTGCAGGTTGGGCTCGGTGGAGCTGAGCCGCCCCGTGGCGGCCACCGTCTGCAGGTAGGTCGTGTGGATGCGCCCGTCCTCGGCGACGGACTTGCGCAGCCCCTCGATCGTCGACCGGAGCTTGGCCGCGTCGCGGTGGCGCAGCAGCGCCTCGAGGAAGGGGTGCTCGGTCTTGACGAACAGGTCCGCGAGCGCCTCGGCGTCGGTGGTGTAGCCCGTCTTGGTGCGCTTGGTCCGCGGCATGTCCAGCCGCTCGAACAGCACGACCTGCAGCTGCTTGGGCGAGCCGAGGTTGATGCTGTCGTCGTCGATGGCCGTGTGGGCGTCCGCCTGGGCCTGGGCCACCATGTCGGCGAAGTGCGACTCCAGCCGGGCGAGGCCCTCCTCGTCGACCGCGATGCCCACCCGCTCCATCTCCGCGAGGACCCCGAGCAGGGGCAGCTCCACGTCGGCGAGGAGGTCGCGCTGCCCCGTGGCGACGAGCTCGCGGTCGAGGACGGCGGACAGGTCGAGGACCGCGCGGGCCCGCACCATGGAGGCCTGGGCCTCGGCGTCCTGGTCCGCCGTGAAGTCGAGCATGCCCTGGCCGTCGCCCGCACCCTCGACCCGCAGCTCGCGCTGCAGGTGCCGCAGGGTGAGGTCGGCCAGGTCGTAGGACCGTTGGTCGGGCCGCACGAGGTAGGCCGCCAGAGCGGTGTCCAGCTGGACCCCGGCGAGGTCCGTGAAGCCGCGGGCCGCCAGGGCGTGGAGCTGGCCCTTGGCGTCGTGCAGGACCTTGGGCACCGACGCGTCGGCCAGCCAGGCGCCGAGGGCGCCCTCGGCGTCCGGGGTGAGCGACGCCACGTCGAGGTAGGCGCCGGCCCCGTCCTCCGCGGCGAGCGCCACCCCCTCGACGTCTCCGGTGCCGCGGGCCCACCGTCCGTCGACGACGAGACCCACGGTCCCCGACCGGCCGTGGCTCTGCAGCCACTCCGCGACCTCGGTGGTGTCCAGGACGGCCCCGTCGAGGTCGAAGCCCGACTCCGCCTCCGGCTCGGCGGACTCCACGGTGGCGAAGAGCCGGTCGCGCAGCACCCGGAACTCCAGGCCGTCGAACACCTGGTGGACCTCGTCGCGCTCCCAGTTGGCGCGCTGCAGGTCGTCGATGCCGAACGGCAGGTCGACGTCGTGCACCAGCTGGTTGAGCTGCCGGTTGCGCAGGACCTGGTCGAGGTGGGCGCGCAACGACTCCCCCGCCTTGCCCTTGATCTCACCGACGTGCTCGACGATCCCCGCGAGGTCGCCATACTGCGTGATCCACTTGGCCGCGGTCTTGGGCCCGACCCCCGGCACGCCCGGGAGGTTGTCGGAGGTCTCACCCACCAGGGCCGCCAGGTCGCTGTAGCGCTCGGGGGTCACGAGGTACTTGGCCTCGACGGCCGCGGGGTCCATCCGCCAGACCTCGGAGACGCCGCGCACGGGATAGAGCAGGGTGGTGCGCTCGTCGACGAGCTGGAAGGCGTCCCGGTCGCCCGAGCAGATCACCACCTCGTCGAGGCCGGCGGCGGCCGCCTGCGTCGTGAGGGTCGCGATGATGTCGTCGGCCTCGAAGCCCTCGACCTGCACGTGCGGGATGCGCATCGCGTCCAGCACCTCCTGGATCAGCGACACCTGGCCCTTGAACTCGTCCGGCGTCTTGGCGCGGCCCGCCTTGTAGTCCGCGTAGGCCTCGGTGCGGAAGGTCTGGCGGGACAGGTCGAAGGCGACGGCGACGTGCGTCGGCTCCTCGTCACGCAGCAGGTTGATCAGCATCGAGGTGAAGCCGTAGACGGCGTTGGTGGTCTGGCCCGTCGTCGTCGAGAAGTTCTCGGCCGGCAGGGCGAAGAACGCGCGGTAGGCCAGGGAGTGTCCGTCGAGGAGCAGAAGTCGCGTCACGCATGGCAGCCTAGGCCGTATGACCGACACACCGGCAACAGCGACCGAGTCCGACCAGCCCACCCCTCTGGACCAGCTCCGGGACGCGGGTCGCGGCACGCTGATCGAGCGGATGGCGATCGAGCTGACCGAGGCGTCGGCCGAGCGCTGCTGCGGCACGATGGACGTCGAGGGCAACACGCAGCCCTACGGCCTGCTCCACGGGGGTGCCTCGGTGGTCCTTGCCGAGACCCTCGGCAGCATCGCGGCCATGCTGGCCGCAGGACCGGGCCGGTATGCCGTGGGCGTCGACATCAACGCCACGCACCACCGGTCGGTGCGATCGGGAGCGGTCAACGGGGTCGCCACCGCGGTGCACGTCGGCCGGACGACGGCGTGCTACGACGTCGTGATCAGCGACGAGCAGGGGCGACGCGTCTGCACCTCGCGGATCACCTGCGCCCTGCGCGACGAGGCCTGAGCCGCGTCACGCCCACCTCGTCAGGGATCGCCCGTCAGGACGGATGCATCAGGACGCGCTGGCGCGGGGCTGGACGATCTCGAGCGGCTGGGTGAGGCCGGTCCGGGCCCGCAGCGAGCGGCGCCGGGCCAGGACCTTGTCGAAGGGGCGGCCCTCCTCGCCGCTCAGGCGCCGACGCAGGGCTGCCGGTGAGGTGATGCGCCGCGTGACGGTCGAGGCGAACCCCATGCGGGCGAAGAACCGGTTGAGGTCGCGCGACTGGCTGGGGACGTTGCACACGACGTGCGTGGCGCCGGTCTGCTCGGCCAGCAGCGCCGCCTTGGCGAGGAGCAGGTGGCCGACGCCGCGTCCCCGACGGGCCGGGGTGACGTAGAGGATCTCGACCGTGACGCAGGCCGAGTCCGTCAGCGCGCTGAGGGGATCGCTCGTGGCGACCATGAGCCCGACCAGGTCGTCGTCATGCTCCGCGACGAGGGTCGTGACCCCCGGGCGGCTGAGCACCTGCTCGAGGCGCTCCGCACCCACCTGGCGACCGGTGGCGTCGCCGGTCGGCGTTGCGTCGGCCAGGGCCTCGGTCCACAGACGGTGCACACCGGCCCAGTCCTCGGGCCCGACCAGCCGCGCGACGGTCCACGACCGTGCCATGAGAAACCTCCAGGGAATCGCCGGGACGAACAGGTGGCTCATGCCTCCCCCGAAGCACTCTCCACGGAGAATATGGCACGGCCCCTCGTGGTTTGGATAGCCGGGGTGGCCCCGATCGATTCTGCCGGGCCCAGAGGCCGGTCCGTCGCCCACCGCCTGCGACCGGACGCCTACTCTGCGCCTATGAACGCTGCCTTTCCCGGCCTCGGCACGGTCGTCAACGTCGTCGCCGTCGTCCTCGGAGCCACCCTCGGCATGATGATCGGCAACCGGCTGCCCGAGCGCACCCGGTCGATCGTGACGGACTGCCTCGGCCTCACGACGCTGCTGATGGCGCTGCTGTCGGCCTGGGAGGTCACCTCAGCCAGCCTGACCGACGCCGTGGGGTCTGGCGCCCCCATGCTCATCGTCCTCGGCTCGCTGCTGCTGGGCGCGATCCTGGGCTCGGCCTTGCACATCGAGCGGCGCCTGGAGGGCCTGGCCGGAGCGGTCCAGCGTCGCGTCCACCGCAGCACTCCGGCGGCGGACGGCGACGGCGCTCAGGCCCACGCGGAGCGCGAGCGGTTCATCGAGGGCTGGCTGACGGCGAGCCTGCTCTTCTGCGTCGGGCCGCTCACCATCCTGGGATCGCTCAACGACGGCCTCGGCCGGGGCATCGACCAGCTCGCCCTCAAGTCCGTCCTGGACGGCTTCGCCGCGCTGGCGTTCGCCTCGACCTTCGGGATCGGGGTGCTGCTGTCGGCCGTCTCCGTGGCGGTCGTGCAGGGCGCCCTGACGATCGTCGGCGTCCTGCTGGGCTCGGTCCTGCCGGAGGCCCACATCGCGGCGCTCACCGCCACGGGCGGCCTGCTGCTGGTCGCGATCGCGCTGCGGCTGCTGCGGATCCGGGAGATCCCCGTCGGGGACCTGCTCCCGGCCCTCGTGGTCGCCCCGCTGCTCACCCAGCTGGTGGTCGCGCTCCGCTGACCCGGCAGCCCGTCCCCTCCCCTAAGAACCACAAGATCGTGAGGGTTTGGTCCAAGAATCTTGGACCAGACCCTCACGATCTTTGAGGTCGTGGGGCTACTTCTTGGCCTTGTCGTCGCCCATGCCGGTGATAACCGCGTCGGCGACCTGCTTCATGCCCATGCGGCGGTCCATCGCGGTCTTCTGGATCCACCGGAAGGCGTCGGCCTCGCTGAGCTTGAGCTTGGCCATCAGCACGCCCTTTGCCCGGTCGACGGACTTGCGGGTCTCGAGCCGCTCGGACAGGTCGGCGATCTCGGACTCCAGCGCTTGGTACTCGGCCCAGCGCGAGACCGCGATGTCGATCGCCGGGGCGAGGTCCGCCGCGGTGAACGGCTTGACGATGTAGGCCATGACACCTGCGTCACGAGCGCGCTCCACGAGCTCGGTCTGGCTGAACGCCGTGAGCATCACGACCGGGCAGATCTTGGCGTTGCCGATCTGCTCCGCCGCCGAGATCCCGTCCAGGACAGGCATCTTGACGTCCATGATGACGATGTCCGGCTTGTGCTCGGCCGCGAGCTCCACGGCCTGCTCGCCGTTGCTGGCCTGGCCGACGATCTCGTGGCCCGCGTCGCGGAGCATCTCCACCAGGTCGAGTCGGATGAGGGCTTCGTCCTCGGCGACGAGGATGCGGCGGCCGGTCGTCATGGGGTGCTCAGTCACCCCGTCACTCTAGTCGTACGCAGGCGACCGGGGCGACCTGGGAGTCCCCGTCGACGAGGGCTGGTGCCGAGGGCGGGACTCGAACCCGCACGCCCTTGCGGGCGGAGCATTTTGAGTGCTCTGTGTCTGCCATTCCACCACCCCGGCGAGGTGCCCGCCCATGCTACCGGCCGAGGGTCGTCGGCCGGCACGGGCGGGCGGCGCCCCGCCGTCAGGCGGGCGTCTCGTCGAGGGTGCGGCCCATCCGGTGGTTGATGGAGTCGCCCATGCGGTGCACGCGCACGGAGTTGGTCGAGCCCTGGACGCCCGGCGGCGTGCCGGCGACGATGACGACGTAGTCGCCCTCCTCGACGCGGCCGGCGGCCAGCAGGGCCAGGTCGACCTGCATGACCATCTCGTCCGTGTGGCTCGCGTCGGGCACCAGGAACGTCTCGACGCCCCACGACAGCGACAGCCGCGACCGCGTCGCCTGCTCCGGGCTGAACGCCAGCACCGGGATGCTGCAGCGCAGGCGGGACAGCAGGCGCGCGGACTTGCCGGACTGGGTGAAGGTGACCAGGTAGCGCACGTCCAGGTGACGCGCGACGTCGACAGCGGCCTGCGTGACCGCGTCCCCCACGTGCCAGCGCGGCTCGGGCGTCGGGAGCACGCGGGACAGGCCGTGCTCCTCGGTCGACTCGATGATCCGGGCCATGGCCTGGACGGTCTCGATCGGCCACTTGCCGACCGAGGTCTCGCCGGACAGCATGATCGCGTCGGCGCCGTCGAGGACGGCGTTGGCGCAGTCGGAGGCCTCGGCGCGGGTCGGCCGGGAGTTCTCGATCATCGACTCGAGGACCTGGGTGGCGACGATGACGGGGCGGGCATACTTGCGGCACAGCTCGATCGCGCGCTTCTGCACGATCGGGACCTCCTCGAACGGCAGCTCCACGCCGAGGTCGCCGCGGGCGACCATGACGGCGTCGAAGCGCTGGACGATCTCCTCGAGGTTGTCGATCGCCTGGGGCTTCTCGATCTTGGCGATGACGGGGACGCGCCGGCCGACCTCGTCCATGATGCGGTGGACGTCGTCGACGTCGGCGGCGGAGCGCACGAAGGACAGGGCGACCATGTCGCAGCCCAGCCGCAGGGCGAAGCGCAGGTCGGCCTCGTCCTTGTCGGACAGGGCCGGGACGCTCACGGCGACGCCGGGCAGGTTGATGCCCTTGTTGTTGGAGACGAAGCCGCCCTCGACGACCTCGGTGACCACGTCGGTGTCGGTGACCTCGACGGCGCGCAGGCCGACCTTGCCGTCGTCGATCAGGAGGCGGTCCCCCACGGACACGTCGCCCGGGAGGCCCTTGTAGGTCGTGCCGACGCGGTCCTGGTCGCCCTGGACGTCGTCGGTCGTGATCGTGAACCGGTCACCCTTGGTCAGGAGGATGGGGCCGTTGGCGAACCGGCCGGTGCGGATCTTGGGGCCCTGCAGGTCGACCAGCGTGCCCACGGCGCGGCCGACCTCGTCGGACGCGGCCCGGACGTTGGCGTAGACCTGCTGGTGGTCCTCGTGCGACCCGTGGGAGAAGTTGAGGCGAGCCACGTCCATCCCGGCAGCAACCAGCTTGCGCATCTGCTCGATGGAGGATGTGGCCGGCCCGATGGTGCAGACGATCTTGGCTCGGCGCATGACCTCCATCCTAGTGCAGTGGCGTGCGCCACAGAGCCATCCCGCGGCGGGCGGCGAGGTGGCCGGCGCGGTCCGCGCAAGACCCCACGGACAGCCGTATGCCGCCCGCCCGGCGTGAACCGGGCGGGCGGCATACGGCTGTCCCTGTGGCGGAGGAGGTCAGACCACCAGGGGTCGGTCCGTGGGCTCGACCGGCCGCGGCAGGCGCGAGATCCCACCGGTGAGGTAGGCGTCGACGCCCTGCGCGGCGCTGCGTCCCTCGGCGATCGCCCAGACGATGAGCGACTGGCCGCGGCCCGCGTCGCCCGCCACGAAGACCCCGGGCACCGAGGTCATGAAGCTGGCGTCGCGACGGATGTTGGAACGCTCGTCCAGGGCCACGCCCAGCTGGTCGACGAGGCCCTCGCGCTGCGGGCCGAGGAAGCCCATCGCCAGCAGCACCAGCTGCGCGGGGATGACGCGCTCGCTGCCCTCGACCTCCTCGAACCGCCCGTCGCGCATCTCGACCTCGGTGATCCGCAGGCCCGCGACGTTGCCGTCGTCGTCGCCCACGAACTCCTTGGTGCTGACGGCGTAGACGCGGTCGCCGCCCTCCTCGTGCGCGCTGGCGACGCGGTAGAGCATGGGATAGGTCGGCCAGGGCTGGTTGGCGGGGCGCAGCTCGCCGGGACGGCCCATGATCTCCAGGCTGGTGACCGAGCGGGCGCCCTGGCGGATGGACGTGCCGAGGCAGTCGGCGCCGGTGTCACCGCCGCCGATGATGACGACGTCCTTGCCCTCCGCCGTGACCTGTCCCTGGACCTGCTGGCCGAGGGCCACGCGGTTGGCCGGGGGCAGGAAGTCCATGGCCTGGTGGATGCCGCCGAGCTCGCGCCCCGGGACCGGCAGGTCGCGCGGCACCGTCGACCCGATGGCCAGCACGACGGCGTCGAAGCGCTCGCGCAGCTGCTGGCCGGTCAGGTCCTCGCCGACCTTGACGCCGGAGCGGAAGACGGTGCCCTCCTGGGTCATCTGGTTGAGCCGCCGGTCGAGCACGGCCTTCTCCATCTTGAACTCGGGGATGCCGTAGCGCAGCAGGCCGCCGGGCTTGTCGGCGCGCTCGTAGACCGCGACGGTGTGGCCGGCGCGGGTCAGCTGCTGGGCCGCCGCGAGGCCGGCCGGGCCGGACCCGACGACCGCCACGCGCTTGCCCGACAGCCGCTCCGGCGGCTGCGGGTCGACGCGCTGGGCCTCGAAGGCCCGCTCGACGGTGGTGACCTCGATCTGCTTGATGGTCACCGGGTCCTGGTTGATGCCGAGGACGCAGGCCGTCTCGCAGGGGGCCGGGCACAGGCGGCCGGTGAACTCCGGGAAGTTGTTGGTCGCGTGCAGCCGGTCGATGGCGTCGCGCCAGTCACCGCGCCAGGCCTGGGTGTTCCACTCGGGGATGAGGTTGCCGAGCGGGCACCCGCTGTGGCAGAAGGGGATGCCGCAGTCCATGCAGCGGCCCGCCTGTCGCTGGAGCTGGTCCACGGGCTGCGCCTCGTAGACCTCCTTCCAGTCCTGGATGCGCACCGGCACCGGGCGCCGCTGGGGCAGCTCCCGCTGGCGGTTCTTCAAGAATCCACGAGGGTCAGCCACGAGAAGCCTCCATGATGCGGTCCCAGACCTCGTCGCCCTCGAGGTCCAGTCCTTCGGTCTCGGCCTGGGCACGGACGTCCAGCACGCGCTGGTAGTCGCGGGGCAGCACCAGGGTGAAGCGGGCGTAGGCCGCCTCGAGGTCCTCCAGCAGGGCCGCGGCCACCGTGGAGTCGGTCCAGCGCAGGTGGTCGCGGAGCAGGCCCTCGACCACCGGCTTGTCCAGGTCGCGCAGCGGCAGCACGTCGACGAGCTCGGTGTTGACCCGGTCGGTGCGCGCGTCGAGCAGGTAGGCGACGCCGCCGGACATGCCGGCCGCGAAGTTGCGGCCCGCCTCGCCGAGGATCATCGCCATGCCGCCGGTCATGTACTCGCAGCCGTGGTCGCCCACGCCCTCGACGACGGCGGTGATGCCGGAGTTGCGGACGCAGAAGCGCTCGCCCACCGTGCCGCGGAGGAAGACCTCGCCGGTCGTCCCGCCGTAGCCGATGACGTTGCCGGCGATGACGTTGTCCTCGGCGACCAGCGCGCTCTGCTCCCCCGGTCGCACGACCACGCGGCCGCCGGAGAGGCCCTTGCCGACGTAGTCGTTGGCGTCGCCGAAGAGCTGGAGGGTCACGCCGCCGGGGAGGAAGGCCCCGAGGGACTGCCCGGCCGAGCCGTGCAGCCGGACCGTGATCGTCCCGTCCGGCAGGCCGTGCGGGTTGGCCCGCGTGACCGCGTTGCCGAGCATGGTGCCGACCGTGCGGTTGACGTTGCGGACCTGCGCGTCGAAGGACACGGGCTCGCCGCCGTCGATCGCCGTGCGTGCCCGCTCGATCAGCTCGCTGTCGAGCGCGTGCTGCAGGCCGTGGTCCTGCTCGTGGGTCTGGTGGCGCGCGGCGCCGTCCAGCGGCACGGCCTCCGCGAGGACCGGCGACAGGTCGAGCCCGCTGGCCTTCCAGTGGTCGATCGCCTTGCGGGTGTTGATGACGCCCGTCTGGCCGATGGCCTCCTCGATCGTGCGGAAGCCCAGCTCGGCGAGCAGCTCGCGGACCTCCTGCGCGATGTACTCGAAGAAGGTCTCGACGAACTCGGGCTTGCCGGAGAACCGCGCCCGCAGCTCGGGGTTCTGCGTGGCGACGCCGACCGGGCAGGTGTCGAGGTGGCAGACGCGCATCATGATGCAGCCGGACACGACCAGCGGGGCGGTGGCGAAGCCGAACTCCTCGGCCCCCAGCAGCGCGGCCACGACGACGTCGCGCCCGGTCTTGAGCTGGCCGTCGGTCTGCACGACGATCCGGTCCCGCAGGCCGTTGAGCACCAGCGTCTGCTGGGTCTCGGCCAGGCCGATCTCCCACGGCGCACCGGCGTGCTTGAGCGACGTGAGCGGCGAGGCGCCCGTGCCGCCGTCGTGCCCGGAGACCAGCACCACGTCGGCGTGCGCCTTGGACACGCCCGCCGCGACCGTGCCGACGCCGATCTCGGAGACGAGCTTGACGTGGACGCGGGCCTGCGGGTTGGCGTTCTTGAGGTCGTGGATCAGCTGGGCCAGGTCCTCGATCGAGTAGATGTCGTGGTGCGGCGGGGGTGAGATCAGGCCGACGCCCGGGGTGGAGTGCCGGGTGCGGGCCACCCACGGGTAGACCTTGTGGCCGGGCAGCTGACCGCCCTCGCCGGGCTTGGCGCCCTGCGCCATCTTGATCTGGATGTCGTCGGACTCGGTGAGGTAGAGGCTGGTGACGCCGAACCGGCCGGACGCGACCTGCTTGATCGCGCTGCGCCGCTCGGGGTCCATCAGCCGGTCGACGTCCTCGCCGCCCTCGCCGGTGTTGGAGCGGGCGCCGAGGCGGTTCATCGCGATCGCCAGGGTCTCGTGCGCCTCCTTGGAGATCGAGCCGTAGCTCATCGCCCCGGTGGAGAACCGCTTGACGATCTCGCTGACCGGCTCGACCTCCTCGACGGGGATCGAGGGCCGGTCGGAGGCGAGGTCGAACAGCCCGCGCAGCGTCATCAGGCGCTGGGCCTGGTCGTCGACGCGCTGGGTGTACTGCTTGAAGATGTCGTAGCGCCGCTCGCGCGTCGAGTGCTGCAGGCGGAACACCGTCTCGGGGTCGAACAGGTGCGGCTCGCCCTCGCGGCGCCACTGGTACTCGCCACCGACGGGCAGGGTGCGGTGCGCCTGGCGGACGCCGTCGACGGGGTAGGCCGTGACATGGCGCGCGGCCACCTCGTCGGCCACGACGTCCAGCCCGATGCCGCCGAGCTGGCTGACCGTGCCGGTGAAGTAGGTGTCGACCAGCTCCTGGGACAGGCCGATGGCCTCGAAGACCTGCGCCCCTCGGTAGGACGCGACGGTCGAGATGCCCATCTTGGACATCACCTTGAGCACGCCCTTGCCGAGCGCCTTGATGAGGTTCTTGACGGCCTGCTCGGGGGTGACGCCCTCGATGATGCCCTGGCGCACCAGGACCTCGACGGACTCCATCGCGAGGTAGGGGTTGATCGCGGCGGCGCCGTAGCCCACGAGCAGCGCGACGTGGTGCACCTCGCGGACGTCCCCGGCCTCGACGACCAGACCCACCTCGGTGCGCAGCTTCTCGCGGATCAGGTGGTGGTGGACGGCCGACGTGAGCAGCAGGGACGGGATCGGTGCGTTCTCGCGGTCGGAGTCGCGGTCGGACAGTATGACGAACCGCGCGCCGCCACGGATCGCCGCCGTGACCTCGGCGAAGATCTCCTCGAGCCGCGCCCGCAGGCCCTCGGCGCCCTCGTCGACGCGGTAGAGGCCGCGGACGACGTGGGTGGCGTAGCCGGGCAGGTTGCCGTCGGCGTTGATGTGGACGATCTTGGCGAGCTCGTCGTTGTCGATCACGGGGAAGGACAGCTCGACCTGGCGGGCCTGGGTGGCGCTCGGCACCAGCGCGTTGCCCTCCGGACCGACGGACGTGCCGAGGGAGGTGACGAGCTCCTCGCGGATCGCGTCCAGCGGCGGGTTGGTGACCTGCGCGAACAGCTGCGTGAAGTAGTCGAACAGCATGCGCGGCCGGCTGGAGAGCATGGCGATGGGGGTGTCGGTGCCCATCGACCCGAGGGCCTCGGCTCCGTTGATCGCCATGGGGGTCAGCAGGATCCGCAGCTCCTCGAGGGTGTAGCCGAAGGTCTGCTGACGACGCGTGACCGAGGCCGCGGTGTGCACGATGTGCTCGCGCTCGGGCAGGTCGGACAGCTTGATGACGCCGGCCTCGAGCCACTCGGCATAGGGCTTCTCGGCGGCGAGCGTGGACTTGACCTCGTCGTCCTCGACGATCCGGCCGGCCTCGGTGTCGACGAGGAACATCCGGCCCGGCTGCAGGCGCCCGCGGCGGACCACGTGCTGCTCGTCCAGGGGCAGGACGCCGGACTCGGAGGCCAGGACGACCAGACCGTCGTCGGTGACCCAGTAGCGGCCCGGCCGCAGGCCGTTGCGGTCGAGCACCGCGCCGACCAGCGAGCCGTCGGTGAACGTCACGCAGGCGGGCCCGTCCCAGGGCTCCATGAACATCGAGTGGAACTCGTAGAAGGCCTTGCGGGCGGGGTCCATCTCGGCGTGGTTCTCCCACGCCTCGGGGATCATCATCAGCACCGCGTGCGGCAGCGACCGGCCACCGAGGTGCAGCAGCTCGAGGACCTCGTCGAAGGACGCGGAGTCCGACCCGTCCGGCGTGCAGATCGGGTAGAGGCGCTCGAGGTCGCCCGGGATGACGTCGCTGCGCAGCATCGACTCGCGCGTGCGCATCCAGTTGCGGTTGCCCTTGACGGTGTTGATCTCGCCGTTGTGGGCGATGTATCGGTAGGGGTGCGACTTGGGCCAGGACGGGAAGGTGTTGGTCGAGAACCGCGAGTGCACCAGGGCCAGCGACGTGGCGAACCGCTCGTCCGACAGGTCGGGGTAGAACTGCTCGAGCTGCGCGGTGGTGAGCATGCCCTTGTAGACCAGGGTGCGCGCGGACAGCGACGGCAGGTAGACGTGCGCCTCGTGCTCGGCGCGCTTGCGCAGGCAGAACGCCAGCCGGTCGAGCTCGAGGCCCTGGCGGCGACCGGTGATGTCGGAGACGAACAGCTGGGCGAAGTGGGGCATGCAGTCGCGGGCGACCTGACCGACGCAGCCGGGCTCGACCGGCACCTCGCGCCAGCCGAGGACCTTGAGGTTCTCCTCCGAGGCGATCTGCTCGATCGTGCGGACGGCCTCGGCCCGCTCGGCCTCGTCCTGGGGCAGGAAGGCCGTGCCCACGGCATACGTGCCGGCGGCGGGGAGCGGGAAGCCCGCGACACCGCGGAGGAACTCGTCGGGCACCTGGGTGAGGATGCCGGCGCCGTCGCCCACGAGCGGGTCGGCGCCGGTGGCGCCGCGGTGCTCCAGGTTGGTGAGGGCCAGCAGGGCCTGGTCGACGATGTCGTGACCGGCGGTGCCGCGCAGCGTGGCCACCATGGCGACCCCGCAGGCGTCGTGCTCGTTGTCCGAGCGGTAGAGACCCTGGTCCGCGGGCTGGGCGCCGAAGCGCGCGAACGTCGGGGGGACCTGGGTGCTTGGGGGGTTCGCGGACGTCGCAGACGACTGGGACATCAGGTGATCACCGTCCTCCGTGCTGGGCCGGACGGCGGGTGCCGTCAGGTCATGAGGCATCGCTGCGGGGACGGCGGTGGCCACGCAGAGACACGGGTGAAAGAGTGCCCCCCACCGGGGAGGGACTCGTTATTCATTCCGAAGTATGAGATTCCATCGGGTCGGCCGTCGAGACGCTCCGCGACTGTCGGCGAGCCAGGACGAACCAGGCCAGACCGAACGCGAAGACGAGGAGGCTGGTCCAGACGTTGAGCCGCAGCCCGAGCACGTGGTTGGCCTGGTCGACGCGCATCATCTCGATCCACACCCGGCCCAGCGTGTAGCCCATGACGTAGAGCGCGAACACCTGGCCGGGGCGCAGCCGGAACCGCCGGTCCGCCCACACGAGCAGCGCCGCCACCCCCAGGCACCACAGCGACTCGTAGAGGAACGTGGGGTGGTAGCTGCCGAGGACGACCGCCTGGCCCCCCGCGTCCCGCACGGCCTTCCCCGTCGTGGCGTCCCACTCGTGGATCTGCAGCGCCCAGGGCAGGTCGGTGGGTCCGCCATACAGCTCGTTGTTGAACCAGTTGCCCCACCGCCCGATGGCCTGGGCGATGATCAGGCCCGGGGCGAGGGCGTCCGCGAAGTCGAGGTAGGACACGCCGCTGCGACGACAACCGATCCACGCTCCGAGCGCGCCCAGGGCGACGGCGCCCCAGATGCCGAGGCCGCCGTTCCAGATCTTGAGGGCGTCGACGGGATTGCCGCCCTCGCCGAAGTAGGCCTGGGGCGAGGAGATCACGTGGTAGAGCCGCCCGCCGACGATGCCGAACGGCACGGCCCACATCGCCACGTCGATGACGCGCTCGGGGTCCCCGCCACGCGCCGCGAGACGCCGCTGCGTCAGCCACACCGCGACCAGGATCCCCGCGAGGATGCACAGGGCATAGGCCCGTAGGGGCACCGGCCCGAGGTACCAGACGCCCTGGGTGGGGCTGGGGATCTCGGTCGGGAGGAGCATCGTCACTTGGTCGCCGCGGCGACGGCCTGCTCGAGCTTGGCCGGATCCTGGGCAAAGGTCTGGAAGGGGATCTCCTTGCCGTTCAGGAGGTACTGCGGCGTGCCGGTGTTGCCCTTCTGCTGGCCGACCTGCTCCATCTTGGTCGCGAAGCCGATCATCTTCTTGTCCTGCACGCAGCTCTGGAACCCGTCGAGCGCGTCACCGGAGAGTCCCGCCTCCTGGGCGAGGTCGACCCGCAGCTGCTGGTCGGTGTAGCCCTTGCCCTCCTCGGGCTGATGCTTGAAGACCACGTCGTGGTAGGCCTTGAAGCTCCCGGCCGCGTCGGCGCAGCTCGCGGCCGCGGCGGAGCGCAGGGAGGAGTCCGGGTTGGGGACGGTGGGCATCGCGCGCTTGATGTTCTCGTCCAGGAAGCTGCGCAGGTGGTACTCGAGCTTGATCTTGCCCTCGTCCGACAGCTTCGTCACCGTCGGGCCGACGGCGTCCTCGACCTGCTTGCAGATCGGGCACTGGAAGTCCTCGTAGATCACGAGGGTGGGCGCTCCGGCCTTGGCCTTGCCGGGGTTGGCGACGATCCCGCCGCCGTCCGCGGTCGCGTTGGGGGGCGTCGAGGCGTTGGCGATCTTCTGCGCCACCTCGCTCTTGTGGGACTGCTGCGACCAGATCGCCCAGCCGACGGCGACCAGGACGAGCAGCGCGACGAGCGCGGCGGCCGCGACGACCTTGCCCTTGTTGTTCCTGGGGGCCGCGGCCTGGGCCTTGCGGCGCCGCTCCTCGTAGCTCGTGCTCATCGGTGGTGCTCCTCGATCAGTGTGTGGTCGGGGCTCCGAAGAGCCATCGGTCCATGCTCGCAGGGGTGCGTGGTCGGACGGCGAGCCACACGCCGCAGAGCAGCAGCCCGACGTCACGCACGACGTCCCACAGGTAGTTGGTGTCCTCGGGCGCCACGACGCCACCCCCGCCGAAGCAGCCGCAGTCGATGGAGATGCCACGCACCCACACGCTCACGATGCCGATCAGGAAGGCGACCATGAGCAGGGCCCCGGCGATCCCGGCGATCCGCGTGAACAGCCCGAGCACGAGCAACGCACCGATGGCGAGCTCCAGCACCGGCAGGACGTAGCCCACCAGGTTGGCCAGGTCGTAGGGCAGGATCTTGAACGCCCGCACCGCCTCGGCGGAGGACTCGAGGGAGCCGACCTTCAGGTAGCCCGACACGACGAGGACGACGCCCAGCACGAGGCGGGCCACGAGGCCCACCCACTCGCTCACGCCGCGGGTCCTCATCGGCCGCCCTCCCGGACGCCGGCCGCCAGCTCGCGGACGACGCCCTGCAGCTCCTCGACACCCTCGCCGAGAGCGCGGACGAGCGCCGACCCGACGATGACCCCGTCCGCGTAGGCCGCGACCTGAGCCGCCTGCTCGCGGGTGGAGACGCCGAGCCCCACGCACAGCGGGGTGTCGGTGACGGCGCGGGTGCGCTCGATCAGGTGGGCCGCCTCGGGCCCGACGGCCGCCCGCGCACCGGTGACGCCCATGAGGGCGGTGACGTAGACGAAGCCGCGGCAGGCGGCGGACGTGGACGCCAGGCGCTCGGTGGTGGACGAGGGGGCGACCAGGAAGATGCGGTCCAGGTCGTGCCGCTCCGCGGCGTCGATCCAGGCTCCGGCCTCGTCGGGGATCAGGTCGGGGGTGATCAGCCCGGAGCCGCCGTTCGCCGCGAGCTCGGCCGCGAACCGGTCGACGCCATACCGCAGCACGGGGTTGATGTAGGTCATGCACACCGCGGCGCCACCGGCGTCGGTGATGGCCCGGACCGCGCGGAACGCGTCGGCGAGCCGCACCCCACCCGCGAGGGCCTGCACGGCGGCGTCCTGGATGACCGGGCCGTCCATGACCGGGTCGCTGTAGGGGATGCCGACCTCGACGATGTCCACGCCTGCCTCGACCATGGCGACCATGGCCTCGATCGAGCGGTCGACGTCGGGGTAGCCCACGGGCAGGTAGCCCACGAGGGCGGCCCGGTGCTCGTCGCGGCAGCGCCGCAGGACGTCGGTGACGCGGGAGCTCACTGGCCCACTCCTTCGTTGTCGCCGACCGGCTCGGAGGCCTTGATCTCCTCGGCGCGGGCGAAGTCCTCGCCGTCCATCAGCCCGAACCAGCGGGCGGCGCTGTCGACGTCCTTGTCCCCGCGGCCGGACAGGCTGACGAGGATGACGGCGTCGGGCCCGAGCTCGCGCCCGAGCTTCATGGCGCCGGCGAGCGCGTGGCTGGACTCGATGGCCGGCAGGATGCCCTCGGTGCGGGTGAGCAGCCGGAAGGCCTCCATGGCCTCGTCGTCCGTGATCGGGTGGTACTCCGCACGACCGGACGCGTGCAGGGCCGCGTGCTCGGGTCCCACGCTGGGGTAGTCCAGGCCGGCCGAGACCGAGTGCGACTCGATGGTCTGCCCCTCGTCGTCCTGGAGCAGGTAGGTGAAGGCGCCGTGCAGCACGCCCGGGGTGCCGGTGGCGAACCGCGATGCGTGACGTCCGGACTCGACGCCCTCGCCGCCGCCCTCCAGGCCGACGAGCCGCACGTCGCGGTCGGGCACGAACGCGTGGAAGATGCCCATCGCGTTGGACCCACCGCCCACGCAGGCGCAGACCGCGTCGGGCAGCCGGCCCACGAGCTCGAGGACCTGCTCCCGGGCCTCCTCGCCGATGACCTTGTGGAAGTCGCGGACCATCTCCGGGAAGGGGTGCGGCCCGGTGACCGTCCCCAGGACGTAGTGGGTGGTGGCGACGTTGGCGACCCAGTCGCGGAAGGCCTCGTTGACCGCGTCCTTGAGCGTCCGGCTGCCGTGCGTCACGGGCACGACCGTGGCGCCGAGGAGGCGCATGCGGGCGACGTTGAGGGCCTGCCGCTCGGTGTCCCGCTCCCCCATGTAGACGACGCACTCAAGCCCCATGAGCGCTGCCGCGGTCGCGGTGGCCACGCCGTGCTGGCCCGCCCCCGTCTCGGCGATGACGCGCGTCTTGCCCATGCGCCGGGTCAGCAGCGCCTGGCCGAGCACGTTGTTGATCTTGTGGGAGCCGGTGTGGTTGAGGTCTTCGCGCTTGAGGATGACCCGCGCTCCCCCGCAGTGCTCGGCGAAGCGCGGCACCTCGGTGATGATGCTCGGGCGGCCCGTGTAGGTCCGCTGCAGCCGCTCGAGCTCGGTGAGGAACTCCGGGTCGCGGGCGGCCTTGAGGCGCTGCTCGTCGAGCTCCTCCAGCGCCGCGACCAGCGCCTCGGGGACGTAGCGGCCGCCGAAGTCGTCGAACCGGCCCACCGGGTCGCCCGGGCCGGCGTCGCTGGGAGACCGGTGCGGGCGGTGAGGCTCGCGCGGCTGGTCCGGCGCGGTGGTGGGGGTCTCGGTCGAGTCGTCCATGGGGGCTCCGGGGGTCAGTGGCGCAGGGCCGGGTGGGCGCCGGCGGCGATGAGCTCGGCGACGGCGTCCCGGGGGCTGCCCCCGGTGACGAGGGACTCCCCCACGAGCACGGCGTCGGCACCGGCGCGAGCGAGGTCCATGACGTCGTGAGGTCCGCGGACCCCCGACTCGGCGACGCGCACGACCGTGTCGGGCAGCAGCGCGGCGACGCGTCCGAAGGTGGAGCGGTCGACCTCGAGGGTCTTGAGGTTGCGGTTGTTGACGCCGACGACCCTGGCCCCGGCGTCCAGCGCCCGGCGGGCCTCGTCCTCGTCGTGCACCTCCACCAGGGCGGTCATGCCGAGGGACTCGGCGCGCTCCCGCATCGAGACCAGGACGGACTGCTCGAGCGCCGCCACGATCAGCAGGATGACGTCGGCGCCGTGCGCCCGCGCCTCCCACAGCTGGTAGGGCTCGACCATGAAGTCCTTGCGCAGCACCGGCACGTCCACGGCGGCCCGCACCGTGTCGAGGTCGGCCAGGCTGCCGCCGAACCTGCGCTGCTCGGTGAGGACGCTGATGACGCTGGCCCCGCCGGCCTCGTAGTCCGCCGCGAGCCCGCCCGGATCCGCGATGAGCGCGAGGGCCCCCTTGCTCGGGCTGGACCGCTTGACCTCGGCGATCACCCGGACCCCGGCGGTGCGGCCCAGGGCCAGCGCGGCTCGGGCGTCCTTGGCCGGCTCGACCTGGGAGGCGCGCTCCTTCAGCGCGTCCAGCGAGGTCTGCGCCTGGCGGCGCGCGAGATCCTCGCGGACGCCGCCGATGATGTCGTCGAGTACCGAAGCCACGGGCTCAGGCTAGCCACTCGCGGCGCGGTCACCCAATCCGTCCACGCGTCGACTAGGGCTGCCACCACGCCAGGGGCGCCCACCAGCGGGCGACGCCGAAGGCGCACCACAGCAGGAGCACCGCCGCGACCCAACGCCCGACGGGGGCCCCCTGGAGCCGTATGACGACCGGGTCGGCGGCCCCTCGCCGCCGGGCCCGCCACGCCACGACCGTCCACGCGATGGTGCCGGCCAGGAGGGCGAGGACCGCGAGGACGGTGGGGGCGTTGGAGGACAGCGCGGCGACGACGTCACCGTGGACGAGGTCGTGGACGGAGCGCAGCCCGCCGCACCAGGGGCACGGCAGCCCGGTCAGGGCGAGGAAGGGGCAACCGCCCCAGGACCCCGGCCGGTGCGGGTCGCGGACGGCGAGGGCACCGAGGGCCACCGCCTGGCCGGCCAGCAGCCCCAGCGGCAGGGCGAGCACGACCCGACCGCGCTCGGAGGACGAGCGTGCGGGCGCCGGGGCGGACGTCTGCGGCACACGGCCACGATACGGCCACGGCCGGCGGACACACGGCACACCTCCCCGGGGCGCGTCGAGCAGGCGGCTAGCGTGGCACCGTCGCCTTGACAGGCGCTTCTGTCACAGACGAGAGGGGAAATCCATGACCGACAACCCGCAGAACCCGCCGCCGCCGGCCGGAGAGCCGGAGCGTCCCGCCTCGGGCGGCGCCTACGGGAGCCAGCCCTACGGCAGCCAGCCCTACGGGAGCCAGCCGTCGCAGCCGGCCGGTGGAGGACAGCCGTATGACGGCGGCCAGCCGCCCTACGGCAACCAGCCCTACGGTCAGGGCTACGCCCCGCAGCCACAGGGCACGAACGTGCTCGGCATCATCGCCCTGATCCTCGGCATCCTGTCGATCCCGCTGGCGTGCTGCGGCGGCTGGCCGGGCCTGATCGCCGGCATCGTCGCCATCGTGCTCGGCGTGATGGGCAACAAGAAGGCCAAGCAGGGCCTCGTCGGCGGCAAGGGCCTGTCGATGGCCGGCCTGATCCTCGGCATCATCGGCACCCTCATGGGCATCGCGATGCTGGTCTTCACGCTGGTCTTCGCGGACGTCGCCGAGAAGTGCCAGCAGTACGACCAGGACCCGACCAAGATGCAGCAGTGCATCCAGGACGAGTTCAACAAGCGCTGATCCGATCGCCCCACCTCACGCTCCACCCAAAAGATCGTGAGTGTTTGGTCCAAGATTCTTGGACCAAACACTCACGATCTTTGTCGTTTGGGGATGCGGGGTGGCGCCGCGGTTCTACAGCGACGCCGAGGCGTCAGCGGTGGTGCGGGGAGTTGGTGAAGCTGTCCTTGGGCCCGCCGGCGCCGTAGCCCGCCTTGACGAGGACGCTGCCGAGCACCGGACCGGCCACGACGATCACGGCGCCGACGATGATCCAGAACCAGTTGGCGAAGACCACCGCGAGGGAGGTCACCACGGCCCCGAGGAGCATGACGCCCACGGTGGCCCAGGCCGCGATCGACTGGCCGTGCGTGTCGTGCGTGGCCTGCTCGTTGGCGGAGGGTGCGGCGTCGGGACGGTCTTCGATCATCGGTCTGGCTCCTGGTCGGGGCGTGAGGGTCGGGGAATCGCTGGCGCCATTGTGTCAGGTCAACGCGACCGGCGCGGCCCGGCGTCGTCGGTGTCGGTGTCGCCGTCGGTGTCGCCGTCGGTGTCGCCGTCGGCACCGTCGTCACCGGAGCCCTCGGTCTCCCCGCGGCTCACCTGGTCCCACAGGGACGCCCCACGCGCGGCCGCGGGTCGGGCGTCCTGCGCCACCGGCGCGTCGTAGCGGCGCGACAGGCCGTGGGTGCGGCCGGCCAGCCGCAACGCCGCGACGCCCGCGGCCGCGGGCAGCAGCGTCGCCGCCAGCGCCACCCAGGCGGCCCAGGTCGCCGAGGCGCTCACCCGCGGCGGCGACGTCCGTCCGGTGCGGGTCGCGAGGTCGGCGGCCAGCGGCGAGGCCGGGTCCGCGAGGAACCACCCGACGGCGACGGCGCAGCCGAGCGCCGCCAGCAGCAGGACGACGGCCGCGACGCGGCGCACCACCCGCCCGCCGGTGACGGCCACGATCGACGCGGCGGCGGCCGCGAGCGCCAGCGCCCCCGCGAGGGGGACCAGCGACGATCCGGTCGCGGTGACGGTCCGGCTCCCGACCAGGGCGTCCACGGAGCTGCCGGTGGCCCAGGGCTGGGTCGCCAGCCCGAACACGGTCCCGGCGCCCAGCAGGGCCGGGAGCACGACCACCCGGGCCGGGCTCACGGCGCCCGCAAGCCGGTCGCGGCGGCGACGGCCCGCAGGGCTGCCGCCGCCTTGTTGCGGGACTCCTGCAGCTCGAGCTCGGGCACCGAGTCCGCGACGATGCCGCCGCCGGCCTGCACGTGCGCGACCCCGTCGCGGATGAGGGCGGTGCGGATGGCGATCGCCATGTCGAGGTCCCCGTGGAAGTCGAGGTAGCCGACCACCCCCCCGTAGAGCCCGCGGCGGCTCGGCTCGAGCTCGTCGATGAGGCTGAGCGCGCGGGGCTTGGGTGCCCCTGACAGCGTGCCGGCGGGGAACGTGGCGGCCAGGACGTCATACGCGCTCCGCCCCTCCGAGAGGCGACCGACGACCGTGGACTCGATGTGCATGATATGGCTGTAGCGCCGGATCGTCATGAACTCGACGGTGTCGACCGTGCCGGCGTCGCAGACGCGCTGCAGGTCGTTGCGGGACAGGTCGACGAGCATCACGTGCTCGGAGCGTTCCTTGGGGTCGGCCAGCAGGTCCTTCTCGAGCTGCACGTCCTCCTCGGGGCCGGCGCCCCGCGGACGGGACCCGGCGATCGGGTGGGTGATGACGCGCCGCCCGGTCACCTTGACCAGGGCCTCCGGGCTGGACCCGACGATGTCATAGCTGCCGCCGTCGGGGTCGGGGCAGCGCAGGAGGTACATGTAGGGGCTGGGGTTGGAGGCGCGCAGGACGCGGTAGACGTCGAGGGCGTCGGCGGGGCACGGCACGCTGAACCGCTGCGACAGCACGACCTGGAAGACCTCGCCCGCGCGGATCGCCTCCTTGCCCTGCTCGACCATCGCGTGGAAGTCCTCAGGAGACATGTTGCTCGTCGCCCCCGGCGCAAGCGGCTCGACCACGGCGACCGTGCTCGGCGCCGGAGCAGCCAGCTCGCGCACCATCCGGTCGAGCCGCTCCACGGCGCCGGCGTGCGCCTCGTCCACCCGCTCGTCCGTGTCGTCCACGTTGATCGCGTTGGCCACGAGCAGGATCGAGCCGTCCGCGTGGTCCATCACGGCGAGGTCGGTGGCGAGCATCATGGCCAGCTCGGGCAGGTGCAGGACGTCCTCGGCGCCGTCGGGCACACGCTCCCACCGGCGGACCGCGTCATAGCCGACGAAGCCGACCATCCCGCCGGTGAGGGGCGGCAGGCCCGCGACGGGGTCGGTGCCGAGCACCTCCACGGTGTCGCGCAGGACCTCCACCGGGCTGCCCTCCGTGGGGATGCCCGCGGGCACGTCGCCGAGCCAGGTGGCCGCGCCCCCGCTCTCGGTCAGGGTGGCGAGGCTGGCCGCCCCCACGATCGAGTAGCGCGACCACACGCCGCCGTGCTCGGCCGACTCGAACAGGAAGGTGCCCGGCCGGTCCTGCGCGAGCTTGCGATAGACCGACAGCGGCGTCTCGGCGTCGGCGAGCAGGCGCCGCGCCACGGGGATCACCCGACGGCCGGCGGCCAGCTCGCGGAAGGTGTCGAGGGGCGGCCAGGTGACGCCGTAGCCCAGGTCGGGCACGGCCCCGGCGGTCCGGTCGCTCACGGTCGATTCCCTTCTGTCGCAGGCAGATCGGTGTAGAAGCAGGTGCGCTCGCCGGTGTGGCAGGCGGCGCCGACCTGGTCGACGCGCACCAGCAGGGCGTCTCCGTCGCAGTCGATCGCCACGCCCTTGACGAACTGGGCGTGACCGGAGGTGTCGCCCTTGCGCCAGTACTCCTGACGGCTGCGGCTCCAGAAGGTCACGCGCCCCTCGGCGAGCGTGCGACGCAGCGCCTCGTCGTCCATCCAGCCGATCATGAGCACGTCACCGGTGTCGTGCTGCTGCACCACCGCCGCGACCAGTCCGTGGTCGTCGCGCTTGAGGCGGCTCGCGATGCTCGGGTCCAGGGCGGGAGGCCGTATGGCGTCGTCGGGGGTCACCGGGTCATTGTGCCAAGGTCACCGGGGTGCCCGGTCACACCGTCTCGTCACCGGCGAGCACGTGCCCACCTCCATCGGCGTGGGCGCCCGCCGCACGTTGCGGGAGCACGTGAAGTCGGTGCAGATGAGGGTCCCCGCCTTGCTGCCCGCGCGTCCGGCCGGGCCGGCACGGCGCGCGACATACATGCTCACGTCGGTGGTCTCGGTGATGTCCTGGCACCAGGAGCACACCTTGCGGCGTCGGGGTGCCCCGGCGGCCTCGGCGGCCGGCCGCAGCATCACCGCGCGGGGCGATCCCTCGTCGTCCTCCAGCACGACATAGGCGAGCAGCGGCCGCTTGGGGTCCCGCCACCCCAGGACGTCCTGCGCCGGCCAGTCGATCACGTCCAGATCAGGCATCGCGGCCTGGGCGGCCTCGCGGCGGGAGGCGTTGACGAAGGCTGATCGGATCTCGGGCTCGGTGAGGGCACGCACTCCGCGAGTCCACCACATCCCAAGGCGCCGGAGCCACCGGTTACGGTGCCAGGATGGCCCCATGACCTCGCTCGCCACCGCCCAGCGCCAGGCCCTGTCCGACCTCTTCGACCGCGTCGGGCCGGACGCCCCCACCCTCAACGAGGGGTGGACGACCCGTGACCTCGCGGCCCACCTCGCGACCCGCGACCGTCGCCCCGACGCCGCGGCCGGGATCATGGTCCCGGCCCTCGCGGGCTACACGGCCAAGGTCCAGCGGACGTATGCCGCCCGCCCCTGGCCCGAGCTGGTCGATCTCGTGCGCTTCGGCCCCCCGGCCTACGCTCCCGCACGGATCCCCGCCGTCGACGAGCGGATGAACCTGTCGGAGTTCTACATCCACCACGAGGACGTCCTGCGCGCGCAGCAGCCCGTGGCCCACGTCCCGATGACCCCGGAGCTCGAGGCGGCCCTGTGGCGGATGGTCTCGACGATGGGGGGCCTGTCCCTGCTGCGGTGCAAGGTCGGCGTCACGGCCGTCGCTCCGGGTCACGGCGAGCAGGTGCTGCGCAAGCCCACCGCGGCGGGGTCGGTCACGCTGACCGGGCGTCCCGGCGACCTCCTGCTCTACCTGACCGGGCGGACCTCGGCGGCCGACGTGACGGTCGAGGGTTCCCCGGCGGCCGACCGCGTCTTCCGCACGACCTCCCTCGGCCTCTGACCTGCCTCAGGTAGTCACGTCCGCCTGGCTTCGCACGCCAGGCGGATGTGTCGAGGTCGGGTCGATCCGGTCAGCGCACCTCGTGGCCGGCGGCGCGCAACGCGTCCTTGACCTGGCCGATCGTCAGCTCGCCGTAGTGGAAGACGCTCGCCGCGAGCACCGCGTCCGCCCCGGCCTCGACCGCGGGCGCGAAGTGCTCGAGCGCGCCCGCGCCCCCCGACGCGATGAGCGGCACGGTGACCTCGCGCCGGACGAGGCGGATCAGCTCGAGGTCGAAGCCGTCCTTGGTGCCGTCGGCGTCCATGGAGTTGAGCAGGATCTCCCCCGCGCCGAGCCGCTCGGCCCGCGCGCACCACTCGACGGCGTCGATGCCCGTGCCGCGCTTGCCGCCGTGGGTCGTCACCTCGAAGCCCTCGACCAGCCGGCCCTGCTCGTCCCGGCGCCGCCGGACGTCCGCGGACAGCACCAGCACCTGGTTGCCGAACCGGTCGGCGATCTCGCTGATCACCTCGGGACGCGCGATCGCGGCGGTGTTGACGCCCACCTTGTCGGCGCCGGCCCGCAGCAGCCGGTCCACGTCCTCGGGGGTGCGTACCCCCCCGCCGACGGTCAGCGGGATGAACACCTGCTCGGCGCAGTGCCGCACCATCTCGTATGTCGTCTCCCGGTTGCCCGAGCTCGCGGTCACGTCGAGGAAGGTCAGCTCGTCGGCGCCCTGCGCGTCATAGGTGCGCGCCAGCTCGACGGGATCGCCCGCGTCCCGGAGGTTCTCGAAGTTGACGCCCTTGACGACGCGTCCGGCATCGACGTCCAGGCAGGGGATCACACGGGTGGCGACAGTCACCCGCAGATCCTAGCCACGCAGGCTCGACCGGTCCCCTCCCAGCCTGATCGCCGGACGATGCGCCGACGCCTAGGCTCGGCGCCATGCCCTCGTCCGCGACCTCCGCCAGCTCCGCCGCCGAGCTGGTCGGCATCGCCCGGCGGCGGCCCGCCCTGCCCTGCGGCACCCGGATCATCGCGATCGACGGGCCCAGCGGCTCCGGCAAGACGACCTTCGCGGCGGACGTCGAGGCGCACCTGACCGGGCTGACGGGGCTAGCGGGCAGCACCGGCGACGAGAGTCCGCACGCCCCGGCCGAGGTGGAGGTCCTGCACATGGACGACCTCTACCCCGGCTGGGACGGGCTGGCCGCCGCCGTGCCGTTGCTGTCCTCCCAGGTCGTCGAGCCGTTGGCCCACGGCCGGGACGCGTCCTACCGGCGCTACGACTGGGAGCGCGGCGTCTATGCCGAGCGTCACGAGATCCCGTGCACCGCACGGTGGCTCGTCGTCGAGGGCGTGGGGTGCGGGGCGGGCGTCATACGGCCTCGGCTGTCCGCCCTGGCCTGGCTGGAGGCCGACCGCGAGACCCGCATGCGTCGCGGGCTCGAGCGCGACGGCGAGGCCTACCGTCCCCACTGGGAGCGCTGGTCCCGTCAGGAGGGCGCCCACTTCGCCCGCGAGGCGACCCGAGATCACGCCGACCTCGTCCTGGATACGGGACAATGAGCGCGTGGGCAACGAACCGAAGGACATGGTGGACGCGGTCACCCGCTCGATGAAGGCCCGCACCGGGCGCACGGTCGAGGAGTGGGTGGCGCTGGTGCAGGCCGAGGGGCCGGACCCGCTGGACCAGAAGGCCGTCCGCGCCTGGCTGGGGGACGTGCACGGCCTGGCCCAGAACTCGCGGTGGACGGTGGGTTTCGCGGCGGCCGAGGCGGCCGGGTGGTCCATGCCCACCGTCGACCAGGTCACCGACGAGCTGTATGCCGGCAAGCGATCCCACCTGCGGCCCCTGCACGAGGCGGTCGTCGGGCTGGGCCGCGCGATGGGTGGGGACGCCGAGGTGCAGGGTCGCGCGACCTACATCCCCGTGGTGCGGACGACCCAGTTCCTCGCGGTGGCGCCCGGCCCGCGCAACACCCTCCGGGTCGGGCTGCGCTATCGCCAGGTCACGCCCGCCGACGACCGGCTCGAGCCGGCCAAGGGCTTCGCCCAGGCCACCCACTGGATCCACCTGCCGGCGGCCACGCCGATCGAGCAGGTCAGCACGCTGGAGCCGTTGGTGCTGGCCGCCTACGAGCAGAACTGACGTGGGCGCCACCCGTCACGTCCACTGGGGCGAGCGCGCCGCAGACCTGGGTCGCTCGTCCGCCCGGCTGTCCCGGCGCGGGGCGCTGCGCAGCGCCCGTCGCCTGCGCCAGCGGCTCTTCTTCATCGCCCAGTGCGCCCTCGCGGCGATGACCGCCTACTCCATCGCGCACTACGTCTTCGACGTGGGTGTGCCGCTGTTCGCGCCCGTCGCGGCGATCGTCGCGCTCGGGATGACCTACGGCCAGCGGCTGCGCCGGGCGCTGGAGATCACGGTGGGCGTCGCGGTGGGGGCGTTCATCGGGGAGTCCTTCGTGCACCTCTTCGGCATCGGGCCCTGGCAGATCCTGCTGATCGTCAGTGCCGGTATGACGATCGCCACCCTCCTCGGGGCGGGCACCCTCATGGCCAACCAGGCCGGCATCCAGGGCATGATCGTGGCCCTGCTGGCCGCCGCCCCCCAGGGCGCGTTCGGCCGCTGGTTCGAGGCGCTCGTCGGGGCGGTGGTCGCCCTGGTGTTCGCCTCCCTCGTGCCCAGCTCCTCCCTCGTCAAGCCGCGCAGCCAGGCGAGCAAGATCCTGGACGCGATCGGCGACCTGCTGCACGCGACCTCGTCCGCCCTGCGCGACGACGACCTCGAGGCCTGCGAGGAGGCCCTGACGGCCGCCCGGGCCACCGAGCGCGACCTGACGGCGCTGCGCGGCTTCTCCGCGGACAGCCTGGAGGTCATGCGGGTCACGCCCTTCCACCGGCGGCACCGACCCGCGGTGGAGGAGGTCGCCAACCTGATGGAGCCGATGGACCGGGCCATCCGCAACATGCGGGTGCTCATCCGCCGGGCCACCGTCGCGCTGCAGAACGCCGAGCACGTCCCGGACCGCTACACCGACGCCATCGACCGGCTCGCCGAGGTCGTCGACCACATCTCCGACGCCCTCAGCGCCGGCGAGCTGTCGGAGGACCTGGAGCCGGAGCTGCTCGAGATCGGGCGGCTGACGCGCGACCCCGACCCCGACGCGACCCTCTCGGCCGAGGTCATCCGCGCGCAGCTCCGCTCCATCGTGGTGGACCTGCTGCAGGTGCTGGGCCTGTCCTTCGACGCCGCCCAGCACGAGATCCGCCGCGTGCTGGAGACCGACCTGGGCAGGGACACTCCCCCGCCGACCACCGAGTAGCCGCTCAGCGCCGGTCGCGCTCGTCCCCGGCGAGCTCGCGGTAGTCCTCGTCGACGTACATGCCGGGGGCGTCCAGGACGATGTTGCTGCCGCCCGCGGTGTCGCGCAGGTGGCGCGGGGCCACCGCGTGCGCGAGGTGGTAGAGCCCGACGGTGACGATGGTGCCGAGCGCGATGCCCCCGAGGGTGAAGTCGTCCGTGAACCGCAGCGAGGTGTCCCCGATGCCGATGATGATGCCGGCGGCGACGGGGACCAGGTTGACGGGGTTGCCGAAGTCGACCCCGTTCTCCTTCCAGATCTTGGCGCCGAGCAGGCCGATCATGCCGTAGAGCACGACGCAGATGCCGCCGAGCACACCACCCGGGGTGGCCGAGATGATCGCCCCGAACTTCGGGGAGAAGCCGAACAGGATGGCCACGAGCGCGGCCACGACGTAGGCGGCGGTGGAGTAGACACGGGTGGCGGCCATGACGCCGATGTTCTCGGCATACGTGGTCGTGGGCCCGGCGCCCACCCCGGTGGCGAGGACCGAGCCCAGGCCGTCAGCCATGATCGCCTTGCCCATGTCCTTGTCGAGGGGGGTGCCGGTCATCTCGGCGACGGCCTTGACGTGGCCGGTGTTCTCGGCGATGAGGGCGATGACGACGGGCAGGGCGAGCAGGGCGTAGGCGAGCGAGAACTGCGGCAGGTGCCAGCCGACGGTGGTGCCGGACGTGGCGGGCGGGAAGCCGAACCACGGGGCCGCGCTGACCGCCGACCAGTCGAGGCGCAGGTGCTCCACGACACCGGTGGGGTTCTGCGCGGAGACGGCGCCCGGCTGGAAGCTCGTGATGGGTCCGGCCACGAGGTCGAGGACCCAGGACACGGCATACCCGATCACGAGGGCGAGGAAGATCGCGACCCGGGAGAGGAACCCGCGGACCCCGACGTTGAGCAGCACCACGACCAGCATGACCAGCAGCGCGACCCACTGGTCCTGCGGCCAGTAGGTGCGCGCGACCACCGGCGCGAGGTTGAACCCGATGAGCATGACGACCGCGCCGGTGACCACGGGGGGCAGCGTGCGGTGGATGGCGGTGGCGCCGGCGAGGTGGATGACGACACCCACGACGGCCAGGGCGACACCGCACCACAGCATCGCGCCGGACACGTGCGCCGGGGTCCCGCCCGCGGCGTAGATGGCGGTCGCGACCCCGACGAAGGACGCCGACGAGCCCAGGTAGCTCGGGACCCGGCCACGCACGATCGCCAGGAACAGCAGCGTCGCGACGCCGCTCATCATCACCGCGAGCTGGGGGTTGAGCCCCATGAGGATCGGGAAGACGAAGGTCGCGCCGAACATCGCGACGACGTGCTGGGCACCGAGCCCGATGGTCTTGCCCCAGCCGAGCCTCTCGTGCGGGGCCACCACGGCTCCCGGCTCCAGGACTCCCCCGTTGTGCAGCGTCCACAGCGCCATCAGGTCATGCTCCTCGCCGGCCGGAGCGTCCGGCCCGCGCCATCCTAGCGACCTGTGGTGCCGATCACGACGTCGCCACGACCGGTCAGGACCAGCCCCGAGTCCGTGGCCGGGGAGTAGCACGTGTCGCCCCGGCCGAGCACGACCTGGTCGCCCCCGCCGTCGGTCACCGTCACCTCGCCCTCGAGGCACAGCAGCAGCCGCGGAGCCCCGTCACCAGGCAGGTGCTGGGCCCCGGGACCAGCGTCGCTACCCCCGACCACGCAGCGCAGCAGGTCGAACTCCGGCGCCGGCGTCTCGAAGTGCGTGATCCCCGGCGCGACCTCGACCGCGCGGAGCGTCGGGACGATCACGGACGGGTCGAGCAGGCGCAGCAGCTCGTCCACGTCCACGTGCTTGGAGGTCAGCCCGGCCCGCACGACGTTGTCCGAGTTGGCGAGCAGCTCGACGCCCGTCCCCTGCAGGTAGCAGTGCAGGCCGCCGGCGGGCATGAACAGTCCCTCGCCGGGCTGGAGGACCACGTGCTGCAGCAGGAGCGAGGCGACCAGGCCGATGTCGCCGGGGTGCTGGCGCGCGATCCGCACCGCGGCGCGGAAGGCCGCGCGGTCCTCGTCCACGACGGCGGGGTCGTCCGCGAGCTCGCCGCAGCGCCACTCGACGTCGGCCAGCAGCTGGTCACGCTCGCGCATGGGCCAGTGGAGCAGGGTCGTGAGGGCCTGCGCCTGGGCCCCGCCCCCGCGCAGGGCCTCCACGACGGGGGCCAGCGCCGGGACCTGCAGGTGCTCGACGACCCGGGCCGCGTCCTCGGCGCTGCGGAACCCCGCGAGCGCCTCGAACTCGGTGAGCGCCAGCACCGCCTCCGGCTTGGGCCAGTCGTCTTTGTAGTTGCGGGCCGGATCGCGCAGCGGGATCGACGCCGCGTCCTCCCGGGCCCATCCCTCCTGCGCCTGGGTGCGGTCGGGGTGCACCTGGATCGACAGGGCCTTCTCGACGGCGAGGACCTTGAGCAGGAAGGGCAGGCGACCGTCGAACCGGCTCGCGCACCCGGCGCCGAGCTCCCCCTCGGGGTCCGTTGAGATGACCTTGTGGAGGGTGGTCAGGCCCTGCTCGCGCTCGAGCAGCGCGGGAGCGGCGGGGTGGGCCCCGATCCAGAGCTCCGCCTCGGGACCGGGCGACGGCGTCGGCCGACCCTGGAGGGTGGCGATGACGTAGCGGGAGCCCCAGTCGTAGGGCTGGACGACGGCTTCGAGACGATCCACCCGACAACTCTAACGACGTGGGAGCCCCTGGACGGCGGATTGGGGAAGGTCAGGCGTCCCAGGTCCGGGCGACGTCGTCGCGGTCGCCGCGGTGGGACTCCACCAGGGCCGCCAGGCGACCGGCCTCCGCCTGCGACCCGAGGCCGTCGGCCCGCTGGATGGCCATGACGGCGACGGTCTCGGTGTCGTCGAGCACGAGGGACACCCAGGGGTCGCCGTGCCCGAACCGCACCGACTCGATGCTGGTCCAGGGCAGGTGGCGGGTGGTCATGAGGTTGCGGACGGTCAGCCCGGACTCGTCCGGCAGGGCCCGGATGGCGGCGTAACGGGCGAGCACGAACGCGATCGCCACGCCGCACGCCACCAGCATGAGCCGGTCCACGACGCCGAACCCCCGCGCCCCGCCCGGGACCAGCGCCGCCAGGATGCAGAAGAGCAGGAGGCTCAGGACCCCCGCGGTGAGCGCCATCGCTCGGCCCCGTCGGGGCTGGAAGGGGTCGTAGGGCGCCGGCCCCGGACGGTCGAGGCTGCTCATCCGGCGGTCACAGCCGGCAGGCGGCGATGTCGGTGACCAGGATGCCGCGCGCCCCGATGCGATAGAGCTCGTCCATCACGGCGTTGGTCTGCTTGCGGGGCACCATCGAGCGCACGGCGACCCAGGACCGGTCGTGCAGCGGCGACACGGTCGGGGACTCCAGCCCGGGCGTGACCGCCACCGCGCGCTCCACGAGCTCGCTCGGGCAGTCGTAGTCCATCAGGACGTACTGGCGGGCCACGAGCACGCCGTGGAGCCGGCGGCGCAGGGTCTCCAGGGCCGGGTCGGGTTCCCCCTGGGTGGCGCCCCCGGCGTCCGAACGGCTGATCAGCACGGCCTCGCTGCGCAGGATGGGGTCGCCGAAGACCTCGAGGCCGGCGTTGCGCAGGGTCGTGCCCGTCTCGACCACGTCCGCGATCAGGTCGGCCACGCCGAGGGTCACCGCGGTCTCGACGGCCCCGTCGAGGTGGACGACCTCGGCCGTGATGCCGTGGGTGTCCAGGTGGGACCGGACCAGGCCGGAGTATGACGTCGCCACGCGCCGCCCGTCGATGTCGGCGACGGATCCCATGGAGCCCGCCGGCGCGGCGAACCGGAAGGTCGACCGGGCGAAGCCCAGGGCCATGACCTCGCGGGCGGTGCTGCCGGAGTCCAGCAGCAGGTCCCGACCCGTGATGCCGAGGTCGACGGTGCCGGCCCCGACGTAGACGGCGACGTCGCGGGGACGCAGGTAGAAGAACTCGACGCCGTTGTCGGCGTCGGTGAGGACGAGCTCCTTGGTGTCACGACGCTGGGCGTAGCCCGCTTCCTTCATCATCGTCGTGGCGGGCTCGGACAGCGACCCCTTGTTGGGGACGGCGACTCGCAGCATGGGGTCTCCGGTCAGAGGTGGGCGTAGACGTCGTCCAGGCTGATGCCCCGGGCGACCATGAGGACCTGGAGGTGGTAGAGCAGCTGGCTGATCTCCTCGGCGGCCCGCTCGTCACCCTCGTGCTCGGCCGCCATCCACACCTCGGCGGCCTCCTCGACGATCTTCTTGCCGATGAAGTGCACGCCCTTGTCGAGCTCGGCCACCGTGCCGGAGCCTTCCGGCCGGGTCACGGCCTTGTCGGTGAGCTCGGCGAACAGCTGGTCGAAGGTCTTCACGCCCTACAGCCTACGGCTCCCCGTGACGGCCGTATGACGTCGTCCGCGACGCGGAACCGCGTCCATCCGGGCCCCGGCGGGGGCGCTCCCCTCCCGGACGGCCTGGCGCGCCAGCGCCGGGACACGACGCAGGCACTCGAGCGCTGCGCGACTGCTCGACGGCACCGTGACCCCTCTCCCCCGAGAAGTACTAATGGGCACACATAGTACGACAAATCGAACAGAGAGTAACTAGGTGCGGGTACTCAGTCTGACTAGTCAGTCCTCGTGGGCCGCCACGAGACGCCGCAGGTCGTCGACCGCCGCCGCCGCGTCCTCGGCGCCGTAGACCGCGGACCCGGCCACGAAGACGTCGGCCCCCGCCTCGGCGCACTGCTCGATGGTCGTGGCGGACACCCCGCCGTCGACCTGGATCCAGACCTCGCCGCCGTGGCGGCTCACCGCCTCACGGACCTGGCGGACCTTGGGCATCTGGTCCGCCATGAAGGACTGGCCGCCGAACCCGGGCTCGACGGTCATCACGAGGATCATGTCGAGCTCGGGCACCAGGTCGGCGTATGGCGCGAACGCGGTGCCGGGCTTGAGCGCCATACCGGCCCGGCCACCCGCGGCGCGCAGGGCCCGGGCGAGCGCCCGCGGGTCGCGGGCCGCCTCGACGTGGAAGGTCGCCGACCCGGCCCCGGCCTCGATGTAGCCCGGCGCCCAGCGGTCGGGGTCGTCGATCATCAGGTGGCAGTCGAGCGGGATCGGGCTCACCCGCGCGAGCGCCTCGACGACGGGCAGGCCCAGCGTCAGGTTGGGCACGAAGTGGCCGTCCATGACGTCCACGTGAGCCCAGTCGGCGTTGCCGATGCGCTCGAGCTCGTGCTGCAGGTTGGCGAAGTCCGAGGACAGGATGCTGGGCGAGATCTGCACGGGCACAGCCTAGGCGAGCCGGCGACGCGCCCGGTCAGCGCTTGCGCAGCAGCGCGAGGAACATGCCGTCGGTCTCGTTGCGGTGCGGCCACAGCTGGGCGTGCGGGCCCTCCCCCGCGACCTCGAGCCCAGGCGCCACCTCCCGGAGGACGGCGTGGGCGTCAAGCACCTCCACGTCGTCCCGGCGACCGGCGACGTCCCGCACCACGAACGTGGTCTCGTTGACGTGCGGGCTGCAGGTCGCGTAGGCGATCACCCCGCCGGGGCGGGTGGCCTCGATGGCGGACGCGAGCAGCTCGCGCTGCAGCTCGGTGAGGGCCGCGAGGTCCGCGGTGGTGCGGCGCCACCGCGCCTCGGGACGCCGGCGCAGCGCGCCCAGCCCGGTGCAGGGGGCGTCGACCAGCACCCGGTCGTAGCGGCCCGGCTCGTCGACCCCGGTGTCCCGGCCGTCGCCCACGCGGACCTCCACGCCGGCGCCGGCGCCGATCGCGGCCCGCAGCCCCTGCCGGACGAGGTCGGCCCGGTGGGGGCTGACCTCGTTGGCCGTGAGGTAGGCGCGCCCGACGGACAGGGCGGCCAGCAGACCGGCCTTGCCGCCGGGGCCGGCGCACAGGTCCAGCCACTCCTCGGGGTAGTCGTCCGAGCTCTCGACGGGCACGGCCGCGAGCGCCAGCGCCAGCACCTGCGAGCCCTCGTCCTGCACGGCCGCGCGGCCGTCGCGGACGGGGGCGAGCCCGCCGGGGTCGCCGCTGCGCAGGACCGCGCCGACCGGCGAAACAGCGGCCGGCTCGGCGCCGAGGCGGACCAGGTCGGCGACCTCGACCAGCCCGGGGCGGGCCACGAGCATGACGTCGGCGGGGTCGTTGTCGGCCTCCAGCAGGGAGACCAGCTCCTGGTCGACGGTCTCGACCGTGGCGGCGCCGTGGGCGAGGAGCGCGGCCCGCAGGGCGCGGACGATCCACTCCGGGTGGGAGTGCTCCATGGCCAGCCGGTCCACGCCGGTCCCGGCGGGCAGCACCCGGTCCAGCCACTCCTGCCTGGAGCGCTCGCTCACCCGGCGCAGGACCGCGTTGACGAAGCCCGCGGCCCCGGCGCCGTTGACCTGGCGCGCGAGCCCCACCGTCTCGGCGACGGCCGCGTGGGCGGGGACGCGCATGCCGAGGACCTGGTGCGCCCCGAGGCGTAGGGTGTCGAGCACGGGCGGGTCGATCTTGTCGACGGAGCGGCCGGACGCATCGGCGATCACGGGGTCGTAGAGGCCCTGCCACCGCAGGGTCCCGTAGGTCAGCTCCGTGGCGAAGGCCGCGTCGCGACCCGCCATGCCGTGGCCGCGCAGGAGGCGGGGCAGCTCGAGGTTGGCGTAGCCGCCCTCGGCGACGCTGCGCAGCACGGTGTAGGCGGTGAGCCGCGCGGGGTCGCCACTGCGGGCGCGCTCGGAGGGTCGCTGGGCGCTCTTCTGCCGGGGACCGCGCCGGCCACCGGGGCGCGCGGGGCTCTCAGGACGGCCGGGGCGGCGCTCGTCGGGGGTGGTCACTGGCCCATCACGTCCTCGTCGTCGATCCGCACGCCGCGCGCCCAGTCGGCAGCGGCCATCTCTCGCTTGCCCTGCGGCCGCACGGTCGACAGCCGCACCGCCGTGGTGGCGGTGCCGACCACCACGTCCCGCTTGCCGGCCTCGACCTCGCCCGGCCCCAGGTCGGGACGGGAGTCGACCGTCACGGGGCCGAGGCCCAGGCGCTCGCCGCGGAAGGTCGTCCACGCCCCGGGTTCCGGGGTGCACCCCCGCACCTGTCGATCGATGGCGAATCCCGGTGCGGCCCAGTTGATCCGGGCGTCGTCGACGGTGAGCTTGGGGGCGTGGGACACCCCGCCGGGCCGCTGCGGCACGGCCTGGATCGCCTCGGCCTCGATCGCGTCGAGCGTCTCGACGAGCAGCCCGGAGCCGGCGACGGAGAGCCGCTCGAGCAGGTCCCCGGCCGTGTCGGTGGGTCGGACGGCCTCCGTCATCCGCCCGAGCACCGGGCCGGTGTCCAGCCCCTCCTCGAGCAGGAAGGTCGTCGCCCCGGTGATCTCGTCGCCCGCCATGACGGCGCGCTGCACGGGCGCTGCGCCCCGCCACGCCGGCAGCACCGAGAAGTGCAGGTTGACCCAGCCTCGTGGGGGGATGGCCAGGGCCGCCGGTGGGACGAGCCCGCCGTAGGCGACGACGGGGCAGCAGTCGGGGGCGATCTCGCGCAGGCGGTCGAGCGCCTCCGGGTCGCGCAGGCTCGTGGGCGTCAGCACCTCCAGCCCGGCCTCCTCGGCGCGCGTGCGCACCGGCGAGGGCACGAGCGTGCGGCCGCGGCCGGCGCGCGCGTCGGGGCGGGTGATGACGGCGACGACGTCGTGGGAGGACCCGAGCAGGGCCTCCAGGCTGGGCAGGGCGACGGCCGGGGTGCCGGCGAAGACGAGGCGCATGGGTGGCTCCTAGAGGCCGAAGGCCGAACCGGGCAGGTGGGGGTTGGCCTTGACGGTGGGTGCGGGGGCCCCGGACCACTGCGCCTCGCGGATCGCCCGCATGGCGAGCCGGCGCTGCTCGGGGTCGAGCCGGTCGATGAACAGCACCCCGTCCAGGTGGTCGGTCTCGTGCTGGACGCAGCGGGCCAGCAGCTCCGAGCCCTCCAGCCGGAGTGGCTCGCCGTGCATGTCCTGGCCGGTGGCGACGACCCGCAGCGCGCGACGCGTCGGGAAGGCGAGGCCCGGCAGCGACAGACAGCCCTCGTCCCCGTCCTGCATCTCCTCGGACAGGTCCAGGGACGGGTTGACCAGGTGCCCGAGGACGCCGTCGACGTAGTAGGTGAAGACGCGCAGCGAGACCCCCAGCTGGGGTGCCGCCAGGCCGGCGCCGGGCGCGTCGATCATGGTGTCCGTCAGGTCCTGGACGAGCCCGCGCAGCTCGGCGTCGAAGTCGGTCACGGGTGCGGCTGGGGTGCGAAGGACCGGGTCGCCGAACAGGCGGATGTCCATGACTGACACGTGCTGCGGTCCTTGTGGGGTGCGACGACGGCTGGCGGCCCCAGTCTACGCAGGTCGCAGCGGGGCCCCGCGGGCCACCAGGTCACGCCGGAGCTGCTCGGGCGTGGTGAACCGGACGGCGTCGAGCCCGCAGGCGGTCGCCGCCAGGACGTTGCGGGCGTTGTCGTCGGTGAAGCAGCACTCGGTCAGCGGGATCCCCATCCGCTGCTCGAGGATGCTGAAGATCGCCGGGTCGGGCTTGACCACACCCTCGGCGCCCGACACGACGATGTCGATGAAGCCCTGCAGGAAGGCGAAGCGCGGCCGGGCGTGCTGCTCGAACAGCTCGCTGGACCAGTTCGTGAGCCCGAAGAGCGGGACCTTGGCGTCGTACAGCTCGCGCAGGATCTGGACCGTGCCGTTGATCTGGTGGGTCAGCGACTTGTCGAAGTTGGCTGCGTACGAACGGATCTCGTCGGCGTATCCGGGGTGGTCCGCGATCGCCTGCTCCTCCGCCTCGGCGACGGGCACACCCCGGTCGAGCGTGAGGTTCCACTCGTGGAACCGGAAGTCGTCGGCCGCGAGGAAGGCACGGGCCCGCTCCTCCCCCACGCCGGCGGCGATGGCCGGCAGGGGGTCCCACGCGACGAGCACCTGCCCGAGGTCGAAGACCATCGCGCGTGTCTGCCTGCTCATCCCGTCTCGCCTTCACCTCGTGGTCGCCCGGACTGCCCCACCGTATGCCGCTAGACCACCCCGTCGCGCGGATCGACCACGACGTGCACGGTCTCGAGCTCCTTGCGGGCCGATCGGGTCGCGCGCATGGCCCGCAGGGCGTCGGCCAGCTCGAGGGCGTGCTCGTGGCTCGTGCGCAGGAGGATCCGCTGGCGTGGCGGGGCGTCGTCGGCCGTCACCCGTCGAGGACCTGCCGGTGGGGGCGGCGCCGGGAGCGGTCCGAGGCGCTCGACGGTGTCGGCGAGGCCCACGGCGGCCACCGCGTCGGCGAGGGCGTGCCGCTCCGCGTCGAGGCGGGCCATGACCACCGCGGGCGGCAGGGACAGCTCGCGGCGCTCGGCCAGCTCGCGGGCCGCCAGCCAGCCCGGGTCCCAGCGCACCAGCGCCTCGACGGGCGGGACGGACAGGTCGGTCGGGGCACCGCACAGGACCGCGACGGCGCCCGAGGACGCCGACCGGGCCAGGGCGGCGGCGCCGAGCCAGCGGCGGAGGGCCTCGAGGGAGGCGTCCAGGTCGGAGCGGTCGAGGCTGGCCCACGCGTCGAGCAGGAGGACCGCGGCATACCCCCCGTCGGCCACGGGCTCGGCCCCCGGGGTGGCGATGACCAGCGCCGGCCGGGACTCGACCCGGCCGACGACGTCGCCGGAGCCGGAGGTGATCACCGGCACCCCGGGGAAGGCGCGTCCGAGCTCCTCCGCGGTGCGTCGCGCCCCGACGACGGACGATCGCAGCCGGGTGCCCTCGCACTCGGGACACTCGTAGCGCGCCACGGTCTGGCCGCACCACCGGCACCGGGGCGGCGCGTCCCGCCCGCCGAGGCCCAGCGGCCCGTGGCACGCCGGGCAGCGGGCCGGTGCGCGACAGTCCTGGCAGGACAGGGACGGGGCGTAACCACGACGGGGCACCTGGACCAGCACCGGCCCGGAGTCGAGGGCCTTCTTGGCCGTCCGCCAGGCGAGCGACGGCAGGTGTGCGCTGGCGGCCGCTGCGTCACGCTCCTGCTCGTGCCCCTCACCGGCCAGCACCACGCGCGGGGCCGCGCGTCGCACCGTGGCGGGGTCGGCGGCGACGACCGGCATCGCGCCCGACTCGACCAGTCGCTGCACCTCGGCCGACCGACCGAAGCCGCCCGCGAGCGCCGCGGCCCCCTCGCGACGGGCCCGCGCCAGCAGCACGTCCCGCACGTGGGGGTAGGGGGCTCGGGGCTCGGCGAGCAGGTCGTCGCCGTCGTCCCACCACGCCACCAGGCCGAGGTCGTGGACGGGCGCGAACATTGCGGCGCGCGTGCCCACGACGCAGCGCACGTGCCCGCGCAGCACCTTGAGCCAGGCGGTGTAGCGCGCCTGGGGGCCCTGCGACGCGGTCAGTCGGACGTGCATCCCCTTGCCGAGCACCGCCGCCAGCGCCGCGTCCACGCGGTCGACGTCGCGGTGGTCGGGCACCACGACCAGCACCCCGCGACCGGACGACAGCGCGGTCGCCGCCGCGAGCGCCAGCAGCTGCGGCCAGTCGCGCTCCGCGTCCCCGCCGCAGGGCGTCGCCTGCCAGCACGCGTGCGGCGAGCGGCCCTCGGCGAGGTGCCGCAGGAAAGCCTCGCCCGCACGCAGCTCGCGCCACGGCCCGGGGTCGGGCAGCGGCGGCGGCTCGGCCGGCTCGCCGGAGAGGTTGCGCTCGGCGGTCGCGTGCCGAGGCGGGACGGCGAGGCGCAGGACGTCGGACACCGTCCCGGCACGGGCCCGCGCGACCTCGCGGCAGGTGTCCAGCACGGCCGGGGTCAGCACGGGCTCGGGGCTCACGACGCGTCGAAGCGGCGCGAGCCGACCCTGGTGCTCGGGCAGGCCCTTGCGGGCGATCACGAAGCCGTCGACGTCCTGGCCGGCGAACCGGACCCGGACCCGCGCGCCAGGCACGGCCGTCTCGGCCAGCTCGTCGGGCACGGTGTACTCGAAGGGACGGTCCAGGTGGGCGAGGGGCAGGTCGACCAGCACCTCGGCGACGGGATCGGCCGGACCGCCCGGGGCGACCGGCTCGGCCGCCGACGACACGGGCGACACGGGCGACGACGACGCTGCGCAGCCCGTCCGCGGCAGGGACCGGTCGCCGCGCACGCGGGCCCGGACGAGCGACAGCTGCTCCCCCGTGCTCGCCTCCGCGGTGCCCTGGGTCGGCGCCGGCTGCTCCTCGGTCATGGCCATGTTCTACCGCACGCCGCCGACATACCCGCACCTGGTCGTGTCCTGTCGCACACTGTCACGATGCAGCCCACGATCTGCGACCTGGAGCCCGCCCACCTCGCCGACGCCCGGCGGCTCCTGAGCCAGGCGTTCGCCGCCGACCCCTACCTGGTGGCGGCTCTGCCGGACCCCCGGCGCCGGGCGCGCGCCCTGCCGATGCTCTTCGGCGCCGTCCTCGACAACGCACGGCAGCACGGATCGGTCCGCGTGGCGCTCGACCCCGGCACCCACGAGCTGGCCGGCGTCGCCGCCTGGGCCTGGTGGCCGCACGTCGGGCTGGGCCTGCTCACCTCGGTGCGGCACGGCCTGGCCACCCTCCCCCTCGTCGTCGGGGTGCGGGACACCGCGCGTCTGGACCGGCTCAACCGCACCCACGAGGCCGCGCACCGCCGCCTCGCGCCCGCAAAGCACCGCTATCTCCACGCCATCGGCGTGGCCCCTGGCCACCAGGGGGCGGGGGTGGGGTCGGCCCTGCTCCTCGACGGTCTCGCCGACGCGGACGCCGCCGGTGTCCCGACCTATCTCGAGACGCACCGTGCCGAGAACGTGCGGCTCTACGAGCGGTACGGCTACGAGCTCGTGCAGGAGCTGCGGCCGGGCGACCTGCACGCGCGGTGCATGCTCCGCCCGGCCAGGCAGCCCTAGCCTGCCGTGGGCAGCCTCACGCGGCCCTAGCCGCGAACGGCGCGCTGCAGGTCCTCGACGCGGTTGGTCTGCTCCCAGGTGAAGCCGCGGTCGTCGCCGCCGGTCCGGCCGAAGTGGCCGTAGGCGGCGGTGCGGGCGTAGATCGGGCGGAGCAGGTCGAGGTCGTCGATGATCGCCGCGGGACGCAGGTCGAAGGTCGAGGTGATGGCCCGCTGGATCGCGTCGACAGGAGCGGTCTCGGTGCCGAACGTCTCGACGTACAGCCCGACGGGCTGCGCCTTGCCGATGGCGTAGGCGACCTGGATCTCGCACCGCTTGGCGAGGCCGGCGGCCACGACGTTCTTGGCCACCCAGCGGGTGGCGTAGGCGGCGGAACGGTCGACCTTCGAGGGGTCCTTGCCGGAGAACGCGCCGCCACCGTGTCGGGCCATGCCGCCGTAGGTGTCGACGATGATCTTGCGGCCGGTGAGCCCGGCGTCGCCCATGGGGCCGCCGATCTCGAACCGGCCGGTGGGGTTGACCAGCGTGCGGTAGCCCTCCACGTCGAGCCCGTCGGCGTGCTCGGCCAGCACGGGCTCGAAGACGTGCTTGACGATGTCGGGCTGGAGCAGGCCCTCCAGGGAGATGTCGGACGCGTGCTGCGTGGAGAGCACGACGGTGTCGACGCGGACGGCGCGGTCGCCGTCGTAGGCGATCGTCACCTGGGTCTTGCCGTCGGGCCGCAGGTAGGGCAGCGTCCCGTCCTTGCGGACCTCGGTGAGGCGCTCGGAGAGGCGGTGCGCCAGGTGGATCGGCAGCGGCATGAGGTCGGGCGTGTCGTCGCACGCGTAGCCGAACATCAGGCCCTGGTCGCCCGCGCCCTGCTTGTCGAGGGCGTCTACCCCGCCGGTGCGGGACTCGTAGGCCGTGTCGACGCCCTGGGCGATGTCGGGGCTCTGCTGCCCGATGGAGATCTCGACGCCGCAGGACTGCCCGTCGAAGCCCTTGGTGGAGCTGTCGTAGCCGATCCGCAGGACGGTGTCGCGCACGATGCGGGGGATGTCGACATACCCCTCGGTCGTCACCTCGCCGGCGACGTGGACGAGTCCGGTGGTGACCATGGTCTCGACCGCGACCCGGGAGCGAGGATCCTGGCGGAGCATCTCGTCGAGGATCGAGTCGGAGATCTGGTCGCAGATCTTGTCGGGGTGGCCCTCGGTCACGGACTCGGACGTGAACAGACGCGACACGTGTTGCTCCTCAGCGCATGGACGGCAGGTTGCCGGGAGTCTAGCGCCGCAGGTCGGCGGCGATGACGTCGAGGAGCGTGTGTGAGACGCGCGCCTTGGTCGTCGGCCCGGTCGTGACGGGCTCTCCACCGTCGCGCCGCAGGATCGTCACGGTGTTGTCGTCCTGGCCGAAGGTCACGCCGACCCCCACCTGGTTGACCACCAGCAGGTCGCAACCCTTGCGCCGCAGCTTGTCCTGCCCGAGCTCGAGCACGGTGTGCTCCGCGTCGCCGGTCTCGGCGGCGAAGCCGACGATGTAGGGCCGGTCGACCCCGCTGCGGGCCCGGTCGCGGACCAGCCCGGCCAGGATGTCGGGGTTGCGGACCAGCTCGATCACGGGGGCGGACTCGTCCGGGGCGTGGGCGGGATCCTCCTGGTGGGTCTTCTTGATCTTGGAGGTCGCGACCTCCCGTGGGCGGAAGTCGGCGACCGCGGCGGCCATGACGATGACGTCGGCGTCGTCGAGCAGGCCCGCCATCTCGTCCTGCAGCTCCAGGGCTGACTCGATCCTGCGGGTCTGGATCCGCGGGTGCTCCGGCGGCGGTATGTCGATCGCGCCCGCCACCAGGACGACCTCGGCACCGCGCGCGGCCGCCGCCTCGGCGATCGCGATGCCCTGCTTGCCGCTCGACCGGTTCCCGAGGAATCGGACGGGGTCCAGCGCCTCGCGCGTGCCGCCGGCGGTGACCACGACCCGCAAACCCTGCAGGTCCTGGTGATCTGCTGCGTCTCTGTCATCAGCCGTGCCCGCTAGGTCCGCGTCATCAGCCGGGCCCGCTGCCTCGACCGGCGAGCCCTCCAGCACCCGCTCGCAGGCCTCGTGGATGGCCTCGGGCTCGGGCAGCCGCCCGGGGCCGGTGTCCCGGCCGGTGAGGCGGCCGGACGCGGGGTCGATCACGTGGACGCCACGCGCCCGCAGCGTCGCGACGTTGGCGACGGTCGCCGGGTGCTGCCACATCTCGGTGTGCATCGCGGGGGCGAGCACCACGGGGCACCGGGCGGTGAGCAGGACATTGGTCAGCAGGTCGTCGGCGAGGCCGTGGGCGGCCTTGGCCAGCAGGTTGGCGGTGCAGGGGGCCACGACCACGAGGTCGGCCTGCTGGCCGAGCAGGACGTGCCGCACCTGCTCGACGTCGTCGAAGACCTCGGGGGTGACGGGCTTGCCGGACAGCGCCGACCAGGTCGGCTCCCCCACGAACCGCAGCGCCGCCCCGGTCGGCACGACGGTGACGTCGTCACCGGCCTCGGTGAAGCGGCGCAGCAGCGAGGCGGCCTTGTAGGCAGCGATGCCCCCGCCGACGCCGAGGACGACGCGACGGGGGCGGGCGCTGCTGCTGTCCTCGTGGACAGCCATGGCGTGGGTCAGCCCTCGGTGGGCTCGGAGGTCAGCAGACCGTCGTTGATCTCGCGCAGCGCGATCGACAGGGGCTTCTCGTGGACCTGCGTCTCGACGAGCGGCCCGACGTACTCCAGCAGGCCCTCGGAGAGCTGCGAGTAGTAGGCGTTGATCTGCCGGGCGCGCTTGGCCGAGTAGATGACCAGGGCGTACTTGGAGTCCGCAACCTGGAGCAGGTCGTCGATCGGCGGGTTGGTGATCCCGATGGGGGCAGCAACGGTGCCAGGCACAGTCAGTCTCGCTTCAGTCGATGGGTGGATCTCATCAATGATACGAGTTCCTCGGCCGCTCGGCGAACATCGTCGTTGACGACGGTGACGTCGAACTCCGCCTGGGCGGCGATCTCGGCCCGCGCGGTGGTCAGGCGGCGGGCCCGCTCGGCCTCGTCCTCGGTGCCCCGGCCGACCAGCCGGCGCACCAGCTCGTCCCAGCTCGGCGGGGCCAGGAAGACGAAGAGCGCCTCGGGCATGGACTCCCGCACCTGGCGCGCGCCTTGGAGGTCGATCTCGAGGAGCGCGGGACGCCCCTCCGCCAGCACCTCGTCGACGGGCCAGCGCGGCGTGCCGTAGAGGTTGGTGCCGTGGACGGTCGCCCACTCCAGGAACTCCCCCGCGTCGCGGCGGCGCTCGAACTCGGCACGGTCCAGGAAGTGGTAGTGCACCCCGTCCCGCTCGCCGGGCCTCGGCGCACGCGTGGTGGCGGAGACGGACAGCCAGACCTCGGGGTGGTGGTCGCGGACGTAGGCCGCCACCGTGCCCTTGCCGACCGCCGTGGGCCCGGCGAGGACCACCAGTCGGGGGCGGGGCGCAGCGGCCTCGGTCATCGCGCTCAGTTCTCGAAGCGGGCGAGCAGCGCCGCGATCTGGTTGGCGCCGAGACCGCGCACGCGACGGGTGCGGGAGATCCCGACCTCCTCCATGATCTGGCGGGCTCGCACCTGACCCACGCCGGGGAGCGACTCGAGCAGCACGTAGACCTTCATCTTGCCGATGACGTCGTTGGACTTGCCCTCGGCGAGGACCGAGCGCAGCGAGCCCTGGCCGTACTTGAGCTGGTTCTTGACCGCAGCGCGCTCGCGTCGAGCGACGGCGGCCTTCTCCAGTGCCTCGGCTCGCTGCTCGGGGGTCAGGGTCGGCAAGGCCACAGGAGTCTCCTCGGTGGGTCTGGACCGGGCTGGCCAGCGCCGGTCGGTGATGCTTGTGGACAACGTACTGGCGGGGCCAGCGCAGCCGCAACGCGGGGCGGGGGCCCGAGCGGCGTGTGACGAGCCTAGCCCCCCGCCGGAGATCGCTGGGAACGAATCCGGACATTTGACGCGCACTTTCGCGTCGTTCAGTCAGACGGGGTCACCAGCGCGCGCATCTGCTGACCCGTCCGGTGGACGGCATCTCGCAGGGACCGCACGTCGGGGCCGGCCGACAGGACCTCGCGCGAGCTGGAGGGAAGCACCTGGGGCAGCGCGCCCCCGAAGACCTGGCGCAGGCTCTCGGCCGTGCCGCCCTGGGCTCCCACGCCCGGTGCGAGCAGCGGTCCGCCCATCGAGCGCAGGTCGAGGTCTCGGGCCGCGTCACCGATCGTCGCGCCCACGACGAGGCCGACGCTCCCGAGGTCGCCGGCCCGGCGCGCAGCGGCGTTGTCCTCGGCCGCCCCGGCCACGACCTCGCCCGCGACCGAGCGCCCGTCGGCGCCCCGCGCGTGCTGCACCGAGGCGCCCTCGGGGTTGGAGGTGAGGGCCAGCACGAAGACGCCGCGCCCCGTCGTCGCCGCCAGGTCGAGAGCCGGTCGCAGCGAGCCGTAGCCGAGATAGGGGCTCACGGTGATGGCGTCGACCGCGTCGGGGTTGTCCTGGCCGAGGAAGGCCTCGGCGTAGGCCGTCATCGTGGAGCCGATGTCGCCGCGCTTGACGTCGAGGATCGTGAGCGTGCCGGCCTCGCGCAGCCCCGCCTGGACGCGCTCGAGGAGGGCGACCCCGCGGGATCCGAAGACCTCGAAGAACGCGGACTGCGGCTTGACGCAGGCCACCTCTCCCCCGAACGCCTCCACGCAGGTCAGGGCGAAGCGTTCCACGCCCTGGAGGGAGTAGGGCAGCCCCCAGGACTCCACGAGCTGCTGGTGCGGGTCGATGCCGACGCACAGCGGCCCGTGGGCGTCCATGGCCGCGCGCAGCCGCACGCCGAAGGGGGTCTGGCTCACGGGGTCTCCTCGGGTCGCTCGGTGCTCACCCGGTCCGTCCGGGCCGGATGCCGTCTCACTCCGCCGCGTGCGCACCGTGCCGGGCGAGCCGCTCGGCGTGCTCCTGCAGCGACATCACCCGCACGACGTGGTCGCCGCGCGCCTCGATGCCCTGCACCGCCGCGGCCAGCTGCTGCACCGTGGTGATGATCGGCTTGTCCATCGACGTGGTCGCGGTCCGGATCGTGTAGCCGTCGGCCCGCGCCTCCTGGCTGGTGGGCGTGTTGACGACCATGTCGACCTCACCGGCCAGGATGAGGTCCACGATCGTGGGCTCCCCGTCCGGCCCGCGGCCCTCGCTGTGCTTGCGCACCGCCTCGGCCCGCACGCCGTTGCGGCGCAGGACGTCGGCCGTGCCCTCGGTCGCGAGGATCCGGAAGCCGAGGTCCGCCAGCCGCTTGCAGGGGAAGATCATGGCGCGCTTGTGCCGGTTGGCGACCGAGATGAAGACCGTGCCCTGCGTGGGCAGGCCGCCGAACGCCGCGAGCTGGCTCTTGGCGAAGGCGGTGCCGAAGTCGTCGGCCAGTCCCATCACCTCGCCGGTGGAGCGCATCTCGGGCCCGAGGATCGTGTCGACGAACTCGCCGTCCTGGGTGACGAAGCGCTTGAACGGCAGGACCGCCTCCTTGACCGCCGTGCCCGCCTCGATGGGCAGCGAGGCGCCGTCCCCCTGGACCGGCAGCAGACCCTCGGTCCGCAGCGAGGCGATGGTGGCGCCCATCATGATCCGCGCGGCGGCCTTGGCGACCTGGACGCCCGTGGCCTTGGCCACGAACGGCACGGTGCGCGAGGCGCGGGGGTTGGCCTCGAGGACGTAGAGGATGTCCTGGGCGAGGGCGAACTGGACGTTCATCAGGCCACGGACACCGATGCCCTGCGCGAGGCGGCGGGTGGACTCGCGGACCCGGTCGATCTCGGCGCGGCCCAGCGTGACGGGGGGCAGCACGCACGAGGAGTCGCCGGAGTGGATGCCGGCCTCCTCGATGTGCTCCATGATCGCGCCGACGTACATCTCCTCGCCGTCGTAGAGCACGTCGACGTCGATCTCGATCGCGTCGTCGAGGAAGCGGTCCACGAGGATCGGGTGCTCGGGGCTGGCCAGCGCCGCGCGCGTGACGTAGTCGGTGAGGGTCTGGTCGTCATACACGATCTGCATGCCGCGCCCGCCGAGGACGTAGGAGGGCCGCACGAGCACCGGGTAGCCGATCTCCCGGGCGACCTCGAGGGCCTCGGCGGCGGAGTAGGCCGTGCCGAACTTGGGTGCGGGCAGCTGGGCCTCGTGCATGACCCGACCGAAGGCGCCCCGGTCCTCGGCGAGGTGGATCGCCTCGGGCGAGGTGCCGACGACCGGCAGCCCCTCGTCCTTGAGCGCCTGGGCCAGCCCGAGCGGCGTCTGGCCGCCGAGCTGGACGATGACGCCCGCGATCGGTCCCGCGGCGCGCTCGGCGTGGTAGACCTCGAGCACGTCCTCGAGCGTCAGGGGCTCGAAGTAGAGCCGGCTGCTCGTGTCGTAGTCCGTCGAGACGGTCTCGGGGTTGCAGTTGATCATGACCGTGTCGTAGCCCTCGTCGCGCAGGGCGAAGCTGGCGTGCACGCAGGAGTAGTCGAACTCGACGCCCTGGCCGATGCGGTTGGGGCCGCTGCCGAGGATGAGGACGGCCGGCCTCTCGCGCGGCAGCACCTCGGTCTCCTCGTCGTACGACGAGTAGTAGTAGGGCGTCTGGGCGGCGAACTCGGCGGCGCACGTGTCGACCGTCTTGAACACCGGGCGCACGCCCAGGGCGTGCCGCACCCCGCGCACCACCGGCTCGGCCATGCCGGTCAGCTGCGAGACCTGCGCGTCGGAGAAGCCGTGGCGCTTGGCCAGCCGAAGCTGCGCGGGCGTGAGGGTCTCGGATCCCTTGATCGTGCGGGCGACCTCGTTGAGCAGCTCGATCTGGTCCAGGAACCACGGGTCGATGCGGGTCGCCTCGTGCACCTCCTCGACCGTCATGCCGGCCCGGAGCGCCTGCTGCACCAGCAGGATCCGGCCGTCCGTCGGGACCTTGGCCTGCTCCAGCCACTGCGCGCCCTGGTCGCGGCCGGGACGCTCGCCGCGCCAGTGGAAGGCCGCGTCCTTCTTCTCCAGCGAGCGCAGGGCCTTCTGCAGCGCCTCCGTGAAGTTGCGGCCGATCGCCATGGCCTCGCCCACGGACTTCATCGTGGTCGTGAGCGTCGGGTCGGCGGCCGGGAACTTCTCGAACGCGAACCGCGGCACCTTGACGACGACGTAGTCCAGGGTCGGCTCGAACGACGCCGGGGTCTCGCGGGTGATGTCGTTGGGCACCTCGTCGAGGGTGTAGCCGATGGCCATCTTGGCCGCGATCTTGGCGATCGGGAACCCCGTGGCCTTGGAGGCCAGGGCCGACGAGCGGGAGACGCGCGGGTTCATCTCGATGACGATGATCCGGCCGTCCTCGGGGTTGACGGCGAACTGGATGTTGCACCCGCCGGTGTCGACGCCGACCTCGCGGATGACGGCGATGCCGATGTCGCGCAGGTCCTGGTACTCCCGGTCCGTGAGCGTCAGGGCCGGCGCCACGGTGATGGAGTCGCCGGTGTGCACGCCCATCGGGTCGAGGTTCTCGATGGAGCAGACGACCACCACGTTGTCGGCGTGGTCGCGCATGACCTCGAGCTCGTACTCCTTCCACCCGAGGATGGACTCCTCGAGCAGCACCTCGGTGGTCGGCGAGGCGAACAGGCCGGCGCCGGCGATGCGGCGCAGGTCGGCCTCGTCGTAGGCGAAGCCCGACCCGAGACCACCCATGGTGAACGACGGCCGGACGACGAGCGGGTAGCCGAGATCGCCTGCTGCGTCGAGGCACTCGTCCATGGAGTGGCAGACGATCGAGCGGGCGGACTCGGCGCCGCAGCGCTCGACGACGCCCTTGAAGCGCTCGCGGTCCTCCCCCAGCTGGATCGCCTCGACGTTGGCGCCGATCAGCGGGCAGTCGTAGCGCTCGAGCACGCCCGCCTCGTGCAGCGCCATGGCGCAGTTGAGGGCGGTCTGGCCGCCGAGGGTGGCCAGGACCGCGTCGGGGCGCTCCTTGGCGATGATCGCCTCGACCACCTCGGGGGTGATGGGCTCGACGTAGGTCGCGTCGGCGAACTCCGGGTCGGTCATGATCGTGGCCGGGTTGGAGTTGACCAGGACGACCCGGATCCCCTCCTCGCGCAGCACGCGGCAGGCCTGGGTGCCGGAGTAGTCAAACTCGCAGGCCTGGCCGATGATGATCGGCCCGGAGCCGATGACCAGGACGCTCTTGATGTCGGGGTTGCGGGGCATCAGCGAGCGTCCTCCTCGGACGGGGCGGAGCCGGAGCGGGCGGACCCGATCAGGTCGACGAATCGGTCGAACAGGTAGGCGGCGTCGTGCGGGCCGGCCGCCGCCTCGGGGTGGTACTGCACGGAGAAGGCCGGGACGTCCAGGCACTCCAGGCCCTCGACGACCTGGTCGTTGAGGCCGACGTGGCTGACCCGGGCCCGCCCGAAGGGCGTGTCGAGGTCCTCGCCGATCGGCGCGTCGACGGCGAAGCCGTGGTTCTGCGCGGTGATCTCGACCTTGCGGGTCGACAGGTCCATGACCGGCTGGTTGATGCCGCGGTGGCCGTACTTGAGCTTGTAGGTGCCGAGCCCCAGGGCGCGCCCGAGGATCTGGTTGCCGAAGCAGATCCCGAAGAACGGGATCCGCGCGCCCAGCACCTCGCGCAGGACGCCCACCTCGTGCTCGGCGGCGGCCGGGTCCCCCGGCCCGTTGGACATGAACACCGCGTCCGGGGAGAGGGCCTGTATGTCGGAGAACGTCGAGGTCGCCGGCAGGACGTGGACCTCGATGCCCCGCTCCGCCAGCCGCTGAGGCGTCATCCCCTTGATGCCGAGGTCCAGCGCCGCCACCCGGTAGCGCGGCGTGCCCTCGGGGCGGACGACGTAGGGCTCGTCGGCGCTGACCTCGGCGGCCAGGGCCGAGCCCTCCATCGCCGGCTGGGAGACGACCCGGTCGATGAGCCGCTCCAGCGGCGTGTCGGCGACGTCGCCGGAGAAGATCCCGACCTTCATCGACCCCCGCTCGCGCAGGTGACGGGTGAGGGCGCGGGTGTCGATCTCGCAGATGCCGACGACGCCCTGGCGCTCGAGCTCGTCCTCCAGGGACCCCGTGCTGCGCCAGCTGCTGGGGCGCAGCGCGGGGTCGCGGACGACGAAGCCGGACACCCAGATGCGGTGCGACTCGTCGTCCTCGCCGTTGACGCCGGTGTTGCCGACGTGCGGCGCCGTCATGACGACGACCTGCCGGTGGTAGGACGGGTCGGTCAGGGTCTCCTGGTAGCCGGTCATGCCGGTGGAGAAGACCGCCTCGCCGACGGTGCTGCCGACGGCTCCGTAGGACCGGCCCGAGAAGGTCCGTCCGTCCTCGAGGATCAGCAGGGCCGGTTGGCGTTCGAGGCGCAGGGTCACGACATGCTCCGCTCAGGTGCGAGGAGGGGGTTCAGGCGAGCTGGCCGTCGCGGGCGGTGATGCGCCCACGCAGCATCGTCGCGCGGACGGCGCCGGTCAGGGTGCGCCCGTGCCACGGATTGTTGCGCGACAGCGACGCGCTCGCAGCGCGGTCCACGGTCAGAGACCGGCTCGGGTCGACGAGCACGAGGTTGGCGGGCTCGCCCTCGGCCAGCGGCCGGCCGTGACCCTCGAGGCGGGCGATCTCGGCGGGGCGCGTGGACATGACCCGGGCCACGTCGGCCCAGGACATCCGCCCGCTCTGCACCATCACGTCGCTGACGACGGCGAGCGCGGTCTCGAGCCCGAGCATGCCGAACGCCGCGTCCGCGAACGCGTGCTCCTTGTCGTGGACGACGTGGGGCGCGTGGTCGGTGGCGACGACGTCGATGGTGCCGTCGGCCAGGGCCGCGCGGAGCTCCTCGGCGTACTCGCTCGGGCGCAGGGGCGGGTTGACCTTGTAGACGGTGTCGTAGTCCTGCAGGAGGTCGGTGGTGAGCACCAGGTGGTGCGGGGTGACCTCCGCGGTGACCTGCACCCCCTTGGACTTCGCCCAGCGGATGACCTCGAGGGAGCCGGGGGTCGAGACGTGGGCGACGTGCACCCGGCCGCCGGTCTGCTTGGCCAGCATGACGTCGCGGGCGACGACGACCTCCTCGGCGGCGTCGGGCCACCCGGGCAGCCCCAGACGGCCGGACAGCTCGCCCTCGTGGCAGCAGGCGGTGCCGTCGGCGAGCTTGGGGTCCTGGGAGTGCTGGGAGATCACGCCGTCGAAGGCCGTGACGTACTCCAGCGCGCGGCGCATGAGCTGGCTGTCGTGCACGCAGCGCCCGTCGTCGGAGAACACCCGCACCCGGGCCCTGGAGCGCGCCATGAGGCCGATCTCGGACAGCTCCTCGCCCGCGAGCCCCTTGGTGACGGAGCCGACGGGCATGACGTCGACCAGACCCGCCTCGCGGCCGCGTCGCCAGATCTCCTCGGCCTTCTCCGGGGTGTCGGTGACGGGCTGGGTGTTGGCCATCGCGAAGACCGCCGAGTAGCCGCCCACCGCGGCGGCCGCGGACCCGGTGCGGATCGTCTCGGCGTCCTCGCGGCCCGGCTCGCGCAGGTGCGTGTGCAGGTCGACGAGGCCGGGCAGGGCGACCAGGCCGTCCGCGTCGATGGTCTCGTCGACCGAGCCCGAGCTCACGGACATGCTTGCGGCGGAGCCGATCTCGCGGACGACGCCGTCGACGACGAGGACGTCGGCGGTGCGCTCCCCGAGCAGGCTGGCGCCGGTGATCAAGGTGGTGGACATCAGGCGGTCTCTCCTTCGCCGGCGAGCAGGTGGTAGAGCACGGACATGCGGACGGCGACGCCGCCGGAGACCTGGTCGAGGATCACCGACCGGGCGCCGTCGGCGGCGTCGGAGGAGATCTCCAGGCCGCGGTTCATCGGGCCGGGGTGGCAGACGAGCGCGTCGTCGCGCATGAGCTCGAGCCTGCGCGGCGTGAGGCCGAAGCCCGCGATGTACTCGCGCGGCGTGGGGAAGAACCCGCCGCTCATCCGCTCCTTCTGCACGCGCAGCATCATGACGACGTCGGCCTTGGGGATCTCGGCGTCGAAGTCGTAGGACCAGGTGAACCCGTCGCGCTCGGCCCAGGTGCGGATGCCGTCCGGCATCAGCGTGGGCGGCGCCACGACGGTGACCGTCGCGCCGAGCTTGGCCAGGCACAGCACGTTGGAGCGGAAGACCCGGCTGTGGCGCAGGTCGCCGCAGATGACCACGTGGCGTCCGTCGAGGTCCCCCAGCTCGCGCCGCATGGTGTAGGCGTCGAGCAGGGCCTGGGTGGGGTGCTCGTGCGTGCCGTCGCCGGCGTTGATGACCACGCCGGAGACCCAGCTCGCGATCTGCTGCTGCGCCCCGGAGGCCATGTGGCGGATGACGAAGCCGTCCACGCCCATGGCCTGGAGGTTCATCACCGTGTCGCGCAGGGACTCGCCCTTGGACAGGGAGGACCCCTTGCCCGCCATGTTGAGCGAGTCGGCGGACAGCCACTTCTCGGCGAGCTCGAAGGACCCGCGCGTGCGGGTCGAGTCCTCGAAGAAGAAGTTGACGACGGTGCGGCCGCGCAGCGTGGGGAGCTTCTTGATGTCGCGGTGCTGCACCTCGTGCATCTGCACGGCGGTGTCGAGGATCTGGGTGATGTCCTCGCGGGTCAGGTCGTTGATGGACAGGAGGTGCTTGTTCACCGGTTCCCTCCGGAGATGCGGACCTCGTCGGTGCCGTCACGCTCGGCGAGCAGCACCGAGACCCGCTCGGTGGACGAGGTGGGGAGATTCTTGCCGACGTGGTCGGCGCGGACGGGCAGCTCGCGGTGGCCGCGGTCCACGAGGACGGCGAGCCGGACGGCCCGGGGGCGGCCCAGGTCGGCCAGCGCGTCGAGCGCGGCGCGGACGGTGCGGCCGGAGTAGAGCACGTCGTCGACGAGGACGACGATCTTGTCGTCGATGCCGACGGAGGGGATGTCGAGCTTCTCCGCGGGGCGGATCGGCTTGCGCCGCAGGTCGTCTCGATACATCGTGATGTCGATCGCGCCCACGGGGACGTCCGTGCCCTCGACCTCGGCCATGGTCGTGGCCAGGCGGCGGGCGAGCGGGACTCCTCGGGTGGGGATGCCGAGGACGACGAGGCCCTCCGCTCCCTTGTTGCGCTCGAGCACCTCGTGGGCCATGCGTCGCAGGGCCCGGGCGATCTCGTTGTCGCTCATGACGATCCGGGCATCGGTGCCGTCGTCGCCGGATGACTGGGGGGTGTGGTCTGGGGCAGGCGTCATCGCGTCTGACCTCCTTCTCGCCTCGCTGGACGTCGTTAAAGGATGTCGATCGGCATGATCCTAGCGGGCCCGGGCGGGTGGTCGTGACCCGCGTCCAGGGCCCCCTCGCCAGCGCCCCAACCGCCCGAACCCTCGCGGACGGTCACAATCGGAACAGGACGGGGCCAATCGGGCGGACACCCACCGACCTCAACCACTACTCAAACCGTCCATTCACTCGCTCAGCGTCAAAGATGTGCCCATACGAATGAATACCGATGGGCTTTCGGCGGTTGCGCTTGCCGCAAGGATCACAGTGAGTAACCATTTCACTGTTACAGACAGTTACGTGATCGGAGTCAGTCATGGCCAGCGACTACGCGAAGGCCCTCGGGTCCCGGCTGCGTTCCATCCGCACCCAGCAGGGCCTTTCCCTGCACGCGGTCGAGGAGCGCTCCCAGGGTCGCTGGAAGGCCGTCGTGGTGGGTTCCTACGAGCGTGGGGACCGCGCCGTGACCGTGCAGCGACTCTCCGAGCTCGCCGACTTCTACGGCGTGCCCGTCTCGGCCCTCATGCCCGACTCGGAGGTGGCGCCCGCCACCGAGGCCCCGGCCAAGCTGATCATCGACCTCGAGGCGCTGTCCCAGGTGTCCGCCGAGCGCGCCGGCCCCCTCGCCCGCTACGCCGCGACCATCCAGTCCCAGCGCGGCGACTACAACGGCAAGGTCCTGTCCATCCGCCAGGAGGACCTGCGCACCCTCGCCGTCATCTACGACACCTCCCCCGGCCAGCTGGCCGACGAGCTCGTCGGCTGGGGCGTCCTGGACCCCGCCGCCCGTCGCGGCATCCCGGAGTCCTGACCCTTCCCGAGTCCTGACCCTGCCGGGTCCGCGCAGGCGTCCCGTCCAGCTCGTATGCCGGAAGGCCCCGGCCCCTCGTGGGGTCGGGGCCTTCCGGCATACGAGCCGTGGTCGGGCCGAGGCTCAGACCAGGGTGGGCTTGACCTGCTGCAGCCGCCCGAGGAGCCCGTTGACGAAGGTCGGGGACTCGTCGGTGGACAGCTCACGGGCCAGGGCGACGGCCTCGGCGATCGCGACGCCCTCGGGCACCTCGTCGCCGTAGACCAGCTCGAACGCGCCGAGGCGCAGGATCGCGCGGTCCACGGCGGGCATCCGGTCGAGGGTCCAGCCCTGCGCGTAGGTCGTCAACGCCTCGTCGATCGACGCCCAGTGCCGGACGACGCCCTGGACCAGGGTCGAGGAGTACTCCGGCACGGGGTGGTCGTCCTGACCGGCCCGGACCGGCGACGCGAGCCGCTCGGCGAGCAGGTCGGAGGCGTTCATCCCCCGAGACTCGGCCTCGAAGAGGATGTCGAGCGCCCGCTTGCGGGCCTTGGATCGAGCCGACACGTCAGTTGACGCGACCGAGGTAGGAGCCGTCGCGGGTGTCGACCTTGACCTTGGTGCCGGTCTCGAGGAAGAGCGGGACGGCGATCTGCGCACCGGTCTCGAGGGTGGCCGGCTTGGTGCCGCCGGTGGAGCGGTCGCCCTGCAGGCCCGGCTCGGTGTAGGTGATCTCGAGGACCACGGAGGCCGGCAGCTCGACGTAGAGCGGGGCGCCCTCGTGGGTGGCGACGATCGCCTCCTGGTTCTCCAGCATGTAGTCCGCGACCGATCCCACGACCGTCTCGCTCACGTGGAGCTGGTCGTAGGTCTTGCCGTCCATGAAGACGAAGTCGGTGCCGTCCTTGTAGAGGTACTGCATCGTGCGCTTGTCGACGTTGGACGTCTCGACCTTGGTGCCGGCGTTGAAGGTCTTGTCCACCGTCTTGCCGGTCATGACCGACTTGAGCTTGGTGCGCACGAAGGCCGGGCCCTTGCCGGGCTTGACGTGCTGGAACTCCACCACGGACCAGAGCTGGCCCTCCAGGTTGAGCACCATGCCGTTCTTGAGGTCGTTGGTCGTTGCCACAGGGCCGTCCATCTCTGTCGTCGGGGGCGCGCTGCAGCGCCTCGGGTCACCAGGGTTTCCGCGCCAGTCTAGCCGGTATGCCGTCCGCGCCGGTTCACGCCGACACCCGGCGCAGGGCCGCGACAGGGCCCACACTCGGGGCATGAAGCTCACCACCGCCGCCCTCGGGGGACTCGCCGCCATCGCCGGCGTCGCCGCGCACGACCTCACCCAGCGTCGGCACTCGCTGCTGCGCACCTTCCCCGTGATCGGCCACGGCCGCTTCCTGGTCGAGGCGATCGGGCCCGAGCTGCGACAGTACGTCGTGGCCGCCAACGACGAGGAGCGCCCGTTCAGCCGGGACCAGCGGCGCTGGGTCTACGCCTCCGCCAAGAAGGAGAACAACTACTTCGGCTTCGGGTCCGACAACGACATGGAGCAGGCCGCCAACTACGCGGTCATCAAGCACCGCACCTTCGCGGACGTCGCCCCACCGTCGCACGACCACGCCGCGGAGCAGGTCGTGCTCCCGTCCGCGAAGGTCCTCGGGGGCCCGCGCGGGCGGCGCCACGCGTTCCGCCCGCAGTCCGTGGTGAACGTGTCGGCGATGAGCTTCGGCTCGCTGTCGCCCAACGCCATCAGCGCCATCAACGCCGGCGTGGGGATCGCCGGGGCCCTGCACAACACCGGCGAGGGCGGGTTGTCTCCCTACCACCGCCAGGGCGGCGACCTCATCTTCCAGATCGGGACGTCCTACTTCGGCTGCCGGGACGAGCAGGGCAGGTTCGACCTGGACCGGCTCGCCGCGCTGGTCGAGTCGGCGCCGGTCCGCGCCATCGAGATCAAGCTCTCCCAGGGCGCGAAGCCCGGGCTCGGCGGGGTGCTGCCTGCGGCCAAGGTCACCGAGGAGATCGCCGAGATCCGCGGCATCCCGGTCGGCCAGGACTGCATCTCCCCCTCGCGGCACGGCGAGTTCGACAGCGTCGACGGTCTGCTGGAGTGGGTCGAGACGATCGCCGAGCGCACGGGGCTGCCCGTGGGCATCAAGTCCGCCGTCGGCAACCTGGCCTTCTGGGAGGAGCTGGCGGAGCTGATGGCCGACCGCACGCGCGGGGTCGACTTCATCACCATCGACGGCGGGGAGGGTGGCACCGGAGCCGCTCCGCTGACCTTCTCCGACTCCGTGTCCCTGCCCTTCCGCCTGGGCTTCCCCCGGGTCTACTCGATCTTCGCCCGTCGCGGCCTGACCGACGACGTCACGTTCGTCGGGGCCGGCAAGCTGGGCCTGCCCGACAACGCGGTCGTGGCCTTCGCGATGGGGTGCGACATGGTCAACGTCGCCCGGGAGGCCATGCTGGCCATCGGATGCATCCAGGCGCAGAAGTGCCACACCGACACGTGCCCCGTGGGCGTGGCCACGCAGAATCCGTGGCTCGCCCGGGGCATCGATCCGGCCCTCAAGTCCGTGCGCCTGGCCAACTACCTCATGACCGTGCGGAGGGACCTGCTGAAGGTGGCCGAGGCCTGCGGCGTGCTCCACCCGGCCCTGATCACCGTGGACGACGTGGAGCTGCTGGACGGCGACGGAGGCGGGGTGTCCCTGCGCGAGCGGTACGCCTACGAGCCGGGCTGGGGCGAGCTCGGGCCCGCGCTCGCCGAGGAGATCTCGGCGATCATGCTCGGCACCGCTCCGCAGGGCGGCGAGGCACCCGAGAGCGCCGACGCCGAGTAGCCCCTGCCCGACCTGTGGGCGGGCTGGACGGGAACACATAAGCAGGGATTATGGTTAGCAACACTTGTTGACTCCCCCCCCCGCCCCCTGCCCCGGTGGTTCACGGCGTTCATGATCGTCGTCGCCGTCCAGAGCATCGGCGTCTTCGCGCTGCAGTCGCTCGGCGTCATCGAGCTGTCCACCAAGCGCCACCGGCACCTACTACCGCGCCGGCGAGGGCCTGGTCGGCTCGTGGATCGCCCTCGGGATGTACGCCCTGTTCTCCGCCGTCATGAAGTACGGCGCACTCAAGGACTTCAACACCGAGATGCGCTCGCACACCGTGCCGGGCACCACGATCCACGACTCCCTGGGCGTGTCGCCCTGGGTGCTGGTGCTCGTGCTCGTCGCCGCGGTCGGCTGGGCCACGGTCCGTCACCTCTCCCGCCAGTCCCTATGGCGAGCCTGCCCGCCCGCCGCTCCGGCCTGGCCCACCTCCTGCTCGAGAAGCCCTGGCACGCGTTCGCCACGGCCCTGGTGATCGGTCTCATCGCGATCGCGGCCTGGCCGCTCAGCTTCGCGGCCGGTCGTCCCGACGGGCTCGGCATCACGACCCCCTCGGCCAACCTCGTCCGCTGGCTCGTGACCGGCAACGGCGCATCCGTCGACTGGGGCGTGTTCCTCGTCCTCGGCCTGCTGGTCGGCTCCTTCGTCGCGGCCAAGGCGTCCGGCGAGTTCCGCGTCCGCGTCCCCGACGCCCGCCAGGCCACCCGCTCGGTCGTGGGCGGGGCGCTCATGGGCGTCGGCGCCTCCCTCGCCGGCGGCTGCACCATCGGCAACGCCATGGTCCAGACCGCGCAGTTCACCTACCAGGGCTGGGTCGCGCTCGTCTTCATGGTGCTCGGCACCGGCATCGGCGTGAAGTTCTTCGTCGGCACCCACCGCCGCGAGGGCGCGCTCACCGGGGCCGACGCGGTGGACGCCGCCGCGGCGCCCGCCGCCCCCACGCTCCGCCTCACGCCCACCCCGTGACCCCGGGCGGATCCAGTCACCCAGGCAACCCAAGGCAACCCGGCCCCTGCGGCCGCACCGTCATCCCACCCCCCCACGCTAGGAGAACGATCGTGAAGTACACGCTGGGGACCGAGGGCCAGGTCTGCCCCTTCCCCCTCGTCGAGGCCAAGCAGGCCATGGAGCAGATCGAGCTCGGTGACGAGCTGATCATCAACTTCGACTGCACCCAGGCCACCGACGCCCTCCCCCGCTGGGCCGCCGAGAACGGCTACCCGGTGACCAGCTTCGACCGCGCCGGTGACGCGGGCTGGACCATCACCGTGCAGAAGTCCGCCTAGCCCCTCCGCCGGCGTCGGCGCCGGGCACCACGACCGGGCCGGGCATCTCCCCCCTCGGAGATGACCGGCCCGGAGCCGTGTGCCGTCGGTGTGCCGTCGGCGACCGTTCGCCTACTTGATCTCTCGACGGGCCAGCAGCGCGCTGCCGACCACGAGCGGGAGCAGCACCCAGAGGCCGTAGGACGTGGCGAGGTGCTGCCAGTCCGTGCCGGTCATCTCGCCGCTCAGCAGCGGGGCGGTCGACCGGCTGGTGTCGATCCAGGGCGCCGCGTCGCGGAACCACGCGACGCTGGCGGTGAGGATCGTCAGCACCGTCGGCAGGATGAAGAACGCGGCGATGGCAGCCCCCGGCACCACGATGAGCAGCCCGAAGGCCACGCCCTGCAGCACGCTGAGGATCATCGCCAGCAGCACCCCGCCGATGGGAGCCCACTCGGTCGGCCAGGTGCCCGGCGCGTCCTTGATCGCCATGGCGAGGCCGTTGGCCGCGGCGGCGAGCGCGACCGCGAGCGCCACGGCGAGGACCGCGACGAGGCAGGCGGCGACCGCCTTGGCCGCCACCACCCGCAGCCGGCGCGGCTCCTGGGTGAAGCTGACCAGCCCGGTCCGCTGGGAGAACTCCGACGTGGCGGTGAGGATGCCCAGCACGGGCAGCAGCAGCATGAGCGGCGTCGACGTGGCCCCCAGGAAGGTCATGAAGGTCAGGCTCTCGCGCTCGGCGAACACGAGGACCAGCCCGATCGCGGCGGCCGTCACCAGGCCGATCGTGATGAGCAGCCACCGCCCGGACGCGGTGTCGACGAGCTTGCGCAGCTCGACGTGGAGCAGCCGCCCGAAGGGGATGCCGGGGCGACCGCCGGTGGTGGCCACGGTGCCGTGGCCGGCCCCACCGCCGTCGGTGCGTGCGTGGGTCGTCGCGGTGCTCATGCCGCGGCCTCCTGCCCGTTGGTGCCGCGCGCGTCGCCCGCGGTCAGCTCGAGGAACATCTGCTCCAGCCCGGCCCCCTGCGCCGGACGGAGTGCGGTGAGGACCACCTGGGCCTCGAGAGCGACGCGGCCCACGGTCTCGGCGTCGGCGTCGACGGTCAGCTCGCCGCCGGCTGCACCGGTGACGGCGTGACCGTCCCGGCGCAGCGCCTCGGCCAGCCGGGCCCCGTCGAGCGAGGCCACGACCGTGCCCTGGCCGGCCAGCAGCTCGCGGGTGGAGCCCTGGGCCACGATGCGCCCGCGGCCGATCATGATGATCTCGTCGGCCGTCTGCTCCACCTCGTGCAGCAGGTGCGAGGACAGCAGGACCGTGCGGCCCTGGTCGGCGAACCCGCGCAGCAGCCCGCGCATCCAGTGGATGCCCTGCGGGTCCAGGCCGTTGGCGGGCTCGTCGAGGATGAGGACCTGCGGGTCGCCGAGCAGCGCGCCGGCGATGCCGAGGCGCTGGCGCATCCCGAGGGAGTAGTTGCGCAGCCGGCGACGTGACTCGTCGGGCGTGAGACCGACGAGCGAGAGCATCTCGTCGACGCGGGAGCGGGGAGCGCCGATGGCAATCGCCGCGAGGGTCAGGGCCTCGCGCCCCGTGCGGCCCACGTGCTGGGCCGAGGCGTCGAGCAGGGTGCCGACCTGCGAGGCGGGGTTGGTCAGGTCGCGGTAGCGCGCCCCGAGGATCCGGGCCTCCCCCGAGGAGGCCGGCGTCAGGCCGCACATGACGCGCATGGCGGTGGACTTGCCCGCGCCGTTCGGCCCGAGGAAGCCGGTCACCACGCCCGGTCGGGCGGTGAAGGACACGTCGTCCACGGCGGTGAAGGCGCCGTACCTCTTGGTCAGGTGGTCGATCTCGATCATGGTGACCAGCCTGGCCCGTGTCCTGCGCCCCGCGCATCGGGCCTTCCGCCATACCGCCGTCGACCATCGGCCACGGTCGCGCCGACCTTGGGATGACGCGCCCACGCCCGTCCGGCTCCTAGGCTGCTGCCATGAGCAGCAGCCGTGCCCCAGATCGGTGGGAGCCGATCTCGGTCTGGGGGCACGTGTGGCGAGAGGTCGTGGCGCTCGCGCTCGGGCTCACGCTGTACGGGTTGATGCTCGACCCGCTGCTGGCCAACCCGGTGGCCGGCTGGGTGCGCACCGTCGACGTGTGCCTCGGCGTGGTCGCGCTGGCCCTGCTGCCCCTGCACCGCCGCTGGCCCCTGGCCGTCCCCCTCGCGCTGCAGCTCCTGTCGGCGTTCTCCGTGCTGGGGGCCGGCGCCGCCGGCATCGGGCTGATCTCCGTGGCGACCCGCCGGCGCTGGCAGCCGATCGCCCTGACGAGCGCCGCCACGGTGCTCGCGGCCGTCGTCAACGGTCGTATCTATCCCGCGGTCGACCCCCTGCCCCTCATGGTGGACGCCGGGATCGTGGTCGTCCTGATCGCCGCCCACGTCGCCTGGGGGCTCTACATCGGGGCCCGACGCGACCTGTTCGCGACCTGGCGATGGCGCGCCGAGACCGCGGAGCGCGAGCAGGCACAACGGGTCTCGTCCGCGCGCGAGGGCGAGCGCACCCGCATCGCGCGCGAGATGCACGACGTGCTGGCGCACCGGATCTCGTTGGTGTCCATGCACGCCGGCGCCCTCGCCTACCGGGAGGACCTGTCCCGCGAGCAGATCCGCGAGGAGGCCGCCATCATCCAGGGCACCTCCATGCAGGCCCTCGCCGAGCTCCGCCAGATCCTCGGCGTGCTGCGCAGCACCCCGGTCGGCGGCACGGAAGAGTCCGTCGAGGCGCCGCAGCCCACCTTCGCCGACATCGGCGCCCTCGTCGAGGAGGCTGGTGCCGCAGGGCTTCCCACGCACCTGACGATCGACGTCCCGGCCGGGGAGCAACCCCCGGTCGCCGTCGGACGCCACGCCTACCGCATGGTCCAGGAGGCCCTGACCAACGTCTGCAAGCACGCACCGGGCGCCGACACCCGGGTGCTCGTGCGTGGTGCGCCGGGGGCCGGCCTGCACCTCGAGGTGGTCAACGAGCCCATGCCCGTATGGCGCCCGCCGTCCGCCTCGATCGGGGGCGCCGGGCTCGGGCTGGTGGGGCTCGCGGAGCGCGCGACCATCGTCGGCGGCACGCTCACGCACGGGCCGGCCCCCGAGGGCGGCTATCGTGTCAGCGCGGACCTGCCCTGGCCCCCGGAGGACTCATGACCGACCCCGTGCGCGTGCTGCTCGTGGACGACGACGCGCTGGTGCGAGCCGGCCTGCGGCTCATCCTCGGTGGTGACGCCTCCATCGAGATCGTCGGCGAGGCCGGGGACGGCCTCGAGGCCGAGCGCCTGGTCACCGAGCTGCGTCCGGCGGTGGTGCTCATGGACATCCGCATGCCCCGCCAGGACGGGCTCACGACCACCGAGCACCTGGTGGCGCGCGCCGGTCACCCGGAGGTCATCGTGCTGACGACCTTCGACGCCGACGACCTCGTGCTGCGGGCCCTGCGCGCCGGCGCGAGCGGGTTCCTCCTCAAGGACACTCCCCCGGCGCACATCGTGGAGGCGATCCATCGCGTGCGTGCCGGCGAGCCCATGCTGTCGCCGACCGTGACCCAGCAGCTCATCCACGCCGTGTCCACCCGCACCAGCGACACGCGCGAGCGCCGCGCCGCCACCCTCGTCTCGGGCCTGACGGACCGCGAGCGGCAGATCGCGCTGGCCATCGGCGAGGGCCGCACCAACGCCGACATCGCGGCCTTGCTCTACCTCTCCGTGGCCACCGTCAAGTCCCACGTCACGCACCTGCTGACCAAGCTCGAGGCGGACAACCGCGTGCAGATCGCCATCCGCATGCACGACGCCGGCCTGCTCTGACCCACCCTGTCCCGGGGGCCGCGCCGGGGGTCGGGGTGGTGCGATCTCTGCGCTTGCCACATATGACACGTGCTGTCTCATGACACCCGCACCGTCATCTGTGGCAAGTCCGCCTGTCGACCACCACCCAGCCCCGCGGACCGCCCACCCTTGTCCTCCCCCGCTCCCTCAGTCCACCGCGCCCGTAGTCCACCGTGCGGGTTGTCCACAGGTCTGCGGCCGTCCCATCGCGACCCAGACCGGGCTGTGGAGGACCATCCTCTGCTCCGACCGCGAGATCGCACACTCGACGGGTGACCACCGACGACACGCCCGACCGGATCACCCGGATCGTTCGCCTGCTCTCGATGCTCCAGCGCGGGCCGGGGCGGCCGAGCGCCGGGCTGGCCGAGCAGCTCGGCACCAGCCGCAGGACGATCCTGCGCGAGGTCGAGGCCTTGCGCGGCGCGGGGGTGGGCCTCACCACCTCGCAGGACCGGTGGGGGAGCATCCTGCTGGAGGGCCCCTCCCCCGCGGCGGACACGCTGCTGGCGCTGGACGAGGACGAGGCCCTGTCGGTGGCCATGGGGTCGGCGCTGATCATGACCGACGCCCCTGACCTGGGTGGCGGCACCGCCGCTGAGTGTTTCGTCCGGACGGCACGGCTGCTCGGCCCCGGTGGCAGGGCACGCCTACGCACCAGGCTGGTGGAGGGCGGCCTGCTCCCGGACGTCCTGGCCGGTGTGCGGGACCCACGGAGCGACCGGGTGCTGCACGAGTCGCTGCTGACCAAGGTCTGGGCCATCGCCGGCGCCCGTCAGGACGGCCAGCGGGTGACCTTCCGCGAGACGGTGGGTGGCCCGTGGCGGACCTGCGACCCGCAGACGCTGATCGTCACCGATCGGGCCTGGCACCTCGGGTGGACGGGACCGTGGGGTGAGGACCTCACGGCCCGGGTGCACCACCTGCACGACGTCCACCGCGTCCGGTGGACCCACGCGGTCACGGGCGCGTGGCACCACGACCTCGGCTGACGGCGTCGTACGCCGCCTCGAGCCACTCCTCGCGCGGTGCCTCAAGACGCGTGGGCGACCCGACGTCCGTCAGGGCGACGAAGCGCAGGGTGGCCCCGCGTGACTTCTTGTCCCGGGCCATGGCGGTGAGCAGGTCGGTCCAGCGGCCGTCGGCATACGAGGTCGGCAGGCCCACGGCGGCAAGGACGCGACGGTGCCGGTCGACCACCGATCGGTCGAGCAGCCCTGCGGCGCAAGCGAGCTCGGCGGCAAAGACGAGGCCGACCGCGACCGCGTCACCGTGCCGCCAGCGATAGGACTCGACCTGCTCGACGGCGTGGCCGAAGGTGTGGCCGTAGTTGAGGATCTCGCGCAGCGAGGACTCGCGCAGGTCCGCCGCGACGACGGACGCCTTGACCCGGATCTTGCGCTCGACGAGCTCGCGGAGCACCGGCCCGTGGACGTCGAGGGCGGCCTCGGGCGAGGCCTCGACGAGCTCGAGGATGCGGGGGTCGGCGATGAAGCCGCCCTTGATCACCTCGGCCAGGCCGGCGGCGAGGTCGGCGCGCGGGAGGGTCGCCAGGGTGGTGAGGTCGCACACGACGCCGCGCGGCTCGTGGAAGGCGCCGACGAGGTTCTTGCCCTCGGGGGTGTTGATGCCGGTCTTGCCGCCGACGGCCGCGTCGACCATGGCGAGCAGCGTCGTGGGCACGTGCACGACGTCGACGCCCCGCAGCCAGGTGGCGGCGACGAAGCCGCCGAGGTCGGTGACCGTCCCTCCGCCCACGCACACGACCGCGTCGGACCGGGTGAAGCCCGCCTGGCCGAGCTGCGACCACAGCCTCACCAGCACGTCGGCCGACTTGGCGCTCTCGGCGTCGGGCACCTCGGCCCGGTGGACCTGCAAGCCGTGTGCCGACAGGGCCCCGGCGACCCGCGAGGCGCAGGTCTCGACGGCGGGAGAGGACACGACGAGCACCCGCAGCACGCCGTCCCGCAGCAGGCCGGGGACGCGGTCGAGCACATCGTGCCCCACCACGACGTCGTAGGCGTCGCCGACCGGGATCGTCGTGCCTGCGACGGCGTTGCTCATGCGCTGCCGCCCTGGAGGAGCTCGACGACCTGGTCCGCGACGTCCTGGACGCTGCGGCCGGCGGTGTCGACCGTCCAGGTGGCGACCTCGGCGTAGAGCGGCCGCCGGGTCTCCATGTGCCTGATCCAGGAGCGTCGGGGCAGCAGGGCCACCATCGACGAGCTCTGGTCGAAGCCGATGCGCCTGGCCGCGTCGGCGATGCCGACGTCGAGGAAGACGACGGTGTGGTCGCGCAGGGCCTCGCGCACGGTGGGGTCGGTGATGGCGCCCCCACCGATCTCGACGACGCCGTCGCGGGTCAGCACCTGCATCGTCGCCTCGCGCTCGAGCTCGCGGAAGCGCGGCTCCCCCAGGTCGACGAAGACCTCGGACACCGGTGTGCCCGCGAGGCGCTCGACCTCGCGGTCGGTCTCGGTGCAGCCCGCCCCCAGCAGCTCGGCCAGGGCGTGGCCGACGGCGGACTTGCCCGAGCCGGGTGGCCCGACCAGCACGACCTGCGGCCGCGAGCGCCGCGGGAGGGCATGGATGATCGACTCGGTGACCTCACCGGCGTCTCGGCCGGTGGTGTCGACCGCGACGTCCGCGGCGTTCTCGTAGACGGGGCGCCGCGACGCGTACAGCTGCGGCACGTCGTGGCGGCGCAGCATCGGTCGCCCCGCCGGGTCACCGGCTCGCGTCAGGGCCTCGTCGAGGTCGACGTCGAGGTGCACGACCTGATGCGACGCGAGGGCCGCCACGACCTCCGCGGACCCGAGAGCCCCTCCGCCGAGGGCGAGCACGCACGGCTCCTGCGTGGCCAGCAGGTCGAGGACGGTGCGGCGCTCGGCGTCACGGAAGGCCGTCTCGCCGTGCTCGGTGAAGTAGTCCGGGATGGGCATCCCGAGGCGCTCGACCAGCGCGGCGTCGCTGTCGACGAAGGGCAGGCCGGTGCGCGCCGCCAGCTGGCGCCCGACGGTGGACTTGCCGGCGCCCATGAAGCCGACGAGGACGATCATCAGCGCATCGCCTCGGGGATGGCGTCGAGGTAGGCGCGGTGGTTGCGCGCCGTCTCGGCGACGCTGTCGCCCCCGAACTTCTCCAGGCAGGCCTCGGCGAGGACCAGGGCCACCATCGCCTCCGCCACGACCCCGGCCGCCGGGACGGCGCAGACGTCGGAGCGCTGGTGGATCGCGGTGGCCTCGGCATCCGGGTCGAGGACGTCGACGGTGTCCAGCGCCCGGGGGACGGTGGAGATGGGCTTCATGGCGGCGCGGACGCGCAGGGTGTCGCCGTTGGACATGCCGCCCTCCGTGCCGCCGGCGCGGTTGCTGCGCCGCACGATCCGGCCCTCGCCGTCACGCTCGAGCTCGTCGTGCGCGGCGCTCCCCCGCCGCCGGGCGGTGCGGAAGCCGTCGCCGACCTCCACGCCCTTGATGGCCTGGATGCCCATGAGGGCCGCCGCGAGACGCGCGTCGAGGCGTCGGTCCCAGTGGACGTGCGAGCCGAGGCCTGGCGGCAGACCGACGGCCACGACCTCGACGACGCCCCCGAGGGTGTCACCGTCCTTGTGGGCCGCGTCGATCTCGGCGACCATCGCGGCGCTCCCCGCCGGGTCGAACGCCCGCACCGGGTCTGCGTCGAGGGCGGCGACGTCGTCGGGACCGGGCACCGCCGCGTCGTCGGACACGCCAGCCTCCCCGATGGCGACGGTGTGCGACACCAGCCGTATGCCGTAGGCCTGCTCGAGCAGGGCCGCCGCGATCGCGCCCAGCGCCACGCGGGCCGCCGTCTCGCGGGCGCTCGCCCGCTCGAGCACGGGGCGGGCGTCCGCGAACGCGTACTTCTGCATGCCGACCAGGTCGGCGTGGCCGGGGCGCGGGCGCGTGAGGGGCTTGTTGCGCGCGATCTCCTTCGGCGCGTTGACGTCGTCGCTGGCGGCATACGCGGCGTCCTCGACGGGGTCGGGGCTCATCACGGTCTGCCACTTGGGCCACTCGGAGTTGCCGATCCGCAGGGCGACCGGGCTGCCGAGGGTGAGGCCGTGCCGCAGGCCGCCGAGGACCTCGATGGCGTCCCGCTCGAACTTCTGCCGGGCACCGCGGCCGTAGCCGAGGCGGCGCCGGGCGAGGGCTCCGGCGATGTCGTCGCTCGTCACGCGGATCCCGGCCGGCAGGCCCTCGATCGTGGCGGCCAGGGCGGGGCCGTGCGACTCACCGGCAGTCAACCAACGCAGCATGTCCTCGATCCTCCCACGCCGCGTGGGGTGGGCTAGCGCCCCGTCCACGCTCCAGACGCGGCGTCGAGCAGCACGGACGCGGGCACGGGGCGCCCCGTCATGAGCTCGACCTGCAGGGCACCCTGGTGGGCCAGCATCTCCAGCCCGGAGACGACCGGGGCCCCCGTCGCGGCGAAGGTCCGCGCGAGCGTGGTCGGCCAGTCCTCGTAGATCGCCTCGAACAGCGCCGGCAGCCGGGGCACGTCGGCGAGCTGCGCCGCGACGGCGTCCGCCCCCCGGCCCGGGAGGGTGTCGATCACGAGGTCGGCGTCGCGGACGAGGGCGTTCACCTCGTCGAGCGGGTGCGCCGACCAGGCGACGCCCAGCTCGTCGAGCAGGTCCCCGGTCTCGGGCCGGACCTCGGACCGTATGCCGAACGCCACCGTCCGGGCGCCCAGCTCGCGCACGGCGGCGAGGGCCGACCGGGCGGTCGCCCCCGACCCGAGCACGAGCACGTGCCGGGCCGACGTGACGCGGTGGTCCGCCAGCGCCTGGCGGACGCCGTGCACGTCGGTGTTGTAGGCGTCCCAGCCGAGGTCGGGCCGCCGCACCAGGGTGTTGGCGCCGCCGACGCTCTCGGCGACGGGGTCCACCGTGGTGGCCAGCGCCAGGGCGGCCTCCTTGAGGGGCATGGTCAGCGACAGGCCGCGCCAGCTCTCGTCCAGGCCCGCCACGAGCGCGGGCAGCTCGGCGGCCTCGCACTCGCGCCGGTCATAGGTCCAGTCCGACAGCCCCAGGTGCGCGTAGGCGGCGCGGTGCATGACCGGCGACAGCGAGTGCGCGATCGGCGACCCGAGGACGCCCGCCCTCAGCACTGGCCCTTGTGCGCCTGGCACCACGCCTGGAACTGCAGGACCGCCTTGTCGTGGTCCTCCTTGTTCTCGGTGAACACGGTCTCGCCGGTCGCCGGGTCGATCGTCACGAAGAACAGCCAGGGCCCCTGCGCGGGGTTGACGGCCGCCTTGATGGAGGCCTCGCCGGGGTTGCCGATCGGCCCGACGGGCAGGCCGTCGCGGGTGTAGGTGTTGTAGCCGTTGACCTGCGCGCGCTCCTCGTCGGTGGTCGTGATGACCCGCTTGCCGGTGGCATAGGCGACGGTGGAGTCGAGCTGCAGGCGCATCGGCACGGCGAGGCGGTTCTCAAGGACCCGGGCGACCTTGCCGCGGTCCGCGTCGAGGCGCGACTCGGACTCGACGATGCTGGCGATGATGATCGCGCGCTCGGCCTTGCCGTCGCTCACCCCGAGCTCGGCGAGGACGTCCTTGGTCTTGGCGACCATGGCGGCGAGCTGCTCGGCGGCCGTGCTCTTGGCGTTGAACTCGTAGGACGAGGGGAACAGGTAGCCCTCGACGTTGCCCTTGGCCGAGCTCGGGAGGTTGAGCGCCGCGGTGTTCTTGGCGGCCTTCTCGTAGTCCGCGACCGGGATGCCGGACGCCTTGGACAGGACCTTGTAGACCTCGCTGGCCCGCATGCCCTCGGGCACGGTCACGCGCTTGACGACGCGGTTCTTGGGGTCGGCGAGGTAGGCGAGGGCGGCCTTGGCCGGCTGGTGCTCGGCCATGAGGTAGTCGCCCGGCTGGATCGACTGCGCACGGGTGTCCTCGCGCGCGGCGTCGACGAAGGCACCGGCGGACTTGACGACGCCGGCCTTCTCCAGGGTGTCCCCGATGGCCCGGCCGTTGGCGTTGGCGGCGATCGTCACCGGCACCTTCTTGCCCGTGGCGTCGCTCGCGGCGTAGTCACCGCCGCCGAGGAAGCCGGCGACGACGGGCTTGAGCACGAGCCCGGCGACCAGCACGGCAGCGGCCAGGGCGACCAGGAGCAGGAGGATCAGCAGCGGGCCGCGCCGGCGCCGGTGCGGCGGACGGCCGGTCGGTGACGCCCCCATCGTGCCGCCTCGCCCGTGGTCACCGGGGCCGGACCCGTCCCGACCGCCGAAGATCGAGTCGCTCAGGTGCTGGTCGGTCACGGGCTGGGGTCCTTGTCGTCGGGCTCGACCGGCGCCTCGGGCCGGGCGTCGGCTCCCCGTCCCCGGTGCCGCGCCTTGCGGGGGCGGGCGGGGATCGAGGCGGTGGCGCGACTGGCGTCCACCGCGGGTCCGGGCTCCGCCTCGGTCGAGGAGCCGGCCCTCCTCCCGGTGGATCGCTCGTGGTCGAGGGCCACCTGGAGGATCAGCACCGCGGCGGCCTGGTCGATGACCTGGCGCTGGGCCCGGGCCCGGCGCCCGCTGTCGCGGAGCTGTCGTGCGGCGTCCACCGTGGTCAGTCGCTCGTCGACGAGGCGGACCTCGACGCTCGGGCCACCGGTGGCGGACGGGGTCGAGCCTAGGAGACCGGCGGCGAACTCGCGCGCCCGACGCGCCGACTCGCCCTCTCCCCCGGCGAGGGTGCGGGGCAGCCCGACATAGACGACGGACGCCCCGACCTCGGCCGCGAGGGCGGCGACGGCCGCGACGTCCGTGTGCCGTCCGGGCACGTGCGCCACGGTCGCCTCGGGCGTCGCGATCAGGCCGTCCGGGTCGCTGCGGGCGACCCCGACACGCACGGTGCCCACGTCCACGCCGAGGCGCACGCCGCGGGGCAGGTCAGCCACGGGTCACCGCTGGGTGGCGCGGGCCCCGACGGTCCACTCGACCTGGGTCAGCGCATCGCCGATCTTGGCGGCATCCTGCCCGCCACCCTGGGCCAGGTCGTCCTTGCCGCCACCGCCCCCGCCGAGCGTCTGCGCGGCGACGCGGACGAGCTCGCCGGCCTTGATGCCCCACTCGCGGGCCCGCTCGTTGGTGGCCACGATGACGACGGGGCGACCCTTGGACTCGGTCGCCGCGGCGACGACAGCCGGGCGGTCGTTGCCGAGACGTCCGCGCAGGTCCAGGACGAGCGCGCGCAGGTCGTCGCCGCTCACGCCCTGGGCCTGGTGGCCCACGAAGCTGACGCCGTAGACATCCTTGGCCTCGCTCGCGAGCCGGCCCGACGCGGCGAGCGCCTGCTGCTGGCGCATGGTGGTGATCTCGCGCTCGGCGTCCTTGAGCTTGCCGAGGATCGAGGAGATGCGCTCGGGCAGCTCCTCGCTGCGGACCTTGAGGTCGGCGGTGAGCTGGCCGACGATCGCGGCCTCGCGCGCCAGGAAGTCGTAGGCGTCCGAGCCGACGAGGGCCTCGACCCGGCGCACGCCGGAGCCGATGGACGCCTCGCCGAGGAGCTTGACGACACCGAGCTGGCCCGACCGCTGCGCGTGGGTGCCGCCGCAGAGCTCACGGGCCCACTCGCCGACGGAGATGACGCGGACCTCGTTGCCGTACTTCTCGCCGAACAACGCCATCGCGCCGGTGGCGACGGCCTCCTCCTGGGTCATCACGTCGGCGCGGACCTCGAGGTCCTCCAGCAGCATCGTGTTGACCTTGGACTCGACCTCGTTCAGCACCGAGACCGGCACGGCGGAGGTGGCGTTGAAGTCGAACCGGAAGCGCCCGGGGGCGTTCTCGGACCCTGCCTGCGTCGCGGTGTCGCCGAGGGCCTCGCGGATCGCCTTGTGCACCATGTGGGTCGCGGTGTGGGCGCGGCTGATCGCGCGGCGGCGCTGCAGGTCGACCAGGGCGTGCGCGGCCAGGCCGGGCACGACCTCGCCGGACACGACGGTGGCCTTGTGGACGATGAGGCCGTTGATGGGCTTCTGGACGTCGCGCACCTCGATGACGGCGCCGTTGTCGAGCTCGATCCGTCCGCCGTCGGCGAGCTGGCCGCCACCCTCGGCGTAGAAGGGGGTGCGGTCGAGGACGACCTCGACGTCCTGCCCCGCGGCCGCGACCTGCGTGGACTCGCCGTCGACGACCAGGCCCGAGACGCGGGCCTCGGACCGGACCTCGTCGTAGCCCGTGAACTCGACCGCGTGGCCGAGGGCGTCCGCCAGCTCGCGGTAGGCGTGGGCGTCGCCGTGCCCCTGCTTCTTGGCCCTGGCGTCCGCCTTGGCCCGGGCCCGCTGCTCGCCCATGAGGCGGCGGAAGCCCTCCTCGTCGACGGACACGCCCTGCTCGGCCGCCATCTCGAGGGTCAGGTCGATCGGGAAGCCATAGGTGTCGTGGAGCTGGAAGGCCTTGTCGCCGCCCAGCACGCCGGCGCCGGAGGTCTTGACCGCCGAGACCGCGCTGTCCAGGATCGTGGTCCCGCTCGTGAGGGTGCGGCGGAAGGCCTCCTCCTCGGCATACGCGATCTGGCTGATGCGCGAGAAGTCGCGCTTCAGCTCGGGATAGGACCGGCTCATCTGCTCCATCGACACGGGCAGCAGCTCCGGCAGGGCGGGCGTGGTCACGCCGAGCAGGCGCATCGAGCGCACCGCGCGGCGCAGCAGCCGCCGCAGCACGTAGCCGCGACCCTCGTTGCCCGGGGTCACGCCGTCACCGATGAGCATGAGGGACGAGCGGACGTGGTCGGCGACCACGCGGAAGCGGACGTCGTCGTCGTCGTTCGCGCCATACGTCCGGCCGGAGATCGCCTCGGCCCGCTCGATGACGGGATAGACCTCGTCGATCTCGTAGAGGTTGTCCACGCCCTGGAGCAGGAAGGCGACGCGCTCCAGGCCCATGCCGGTGTCGATGTTCTTGGCGGGGAGCGGACCGACCACGCGGAAGTCGTCCTTGGCCTTGACGTCGGTGATCTCCTCGGTCTGGAAGACGAGGTTCCAGATCTCGAGGAAGCGGTCCTCGTCGGCCTCGGGGCCACCGTCCGGGCCGTACTCCGCGCCGCGGTCGATGTAGATCTCGGAGCAGGGGCCGCCCGGGCCCTCGACACCCATGTGCCAGTAGTTGTCCTTGAGGCTGCGACCCTGGATCCGCTCCGGCGGGACGCCCACCGCGACCCAGTGGTCGTAGGCCTCCTTGTCGCCCTCGGGGTAGTCCGGGTGGTAACCGGGGCCGAGCACCGTGACCCAGACCTTGTCCGGGTCGAAGCCGAGGAAGCCGTCCTCCTGGCGCCCGGTGACGAGCTCCCAGGCGAAGCGGATCGCCTTCTTCTTGAAGTAGTCGCCGAAGGAGAAGTTGCCGTTCATCTGGAAGAACGTGCCGTGGCGGGTGGTCTTGCCGACCTCCTCGATGTCGCCGGTGCGCACACACTTCTGCACGCTCGTGGCACGGAGGTAGGGGGCGGTCTCCTGCCCCAGGAAGTACGGCTTGAACGGCACCATGCCGGCGTTGACGAACAACAGGTTGGGGTCGTCGTAGAGGAGCGGGGCGCTGGGGACGACGGTGTGTCCCTTGCCCTCGAAGTACGCGAGCCAGCGACGGCGGATCTCGGCGGTTTCCATGACGGGTCAGTCCTTCTCTCGCAACAGGTTCGGGGTGCAGGCGCGGGCATCGGCCGGGGCCTGGCAGAGCAGTCGTATGACGGGGAGGGGTCGCCTGCGCGCACGCAGGCCGGAGCGGGGGCGGCCGCCCCTAGATAGCTCGGGCTCGGCCCACCGCGTGGCTCGCGGCGGCCGCTGCACGTGCTGCGGTCGCTGCGATCACTGCGCGACGGGTGCCGGGGACCACGGCGCTCACCTCCGAGGGGTCGTGGCGTCTGCGGCCAGCCTACCCCGAGCGTCCTGGCTCACCGCCGGTCGTGCAGGGCGGTCCGCAGCCACGCCCACCGGCTCGCCAGGCGCTCCTCGAAGCCGCGCGTGGTGGGCCGGTAGTAGTCGACGGTGCGGTCCAGGTCGTCCGGGAGGTACTGCTGGGCCGCCACACCCTCGTCGAGGGCGTGCGGGTAGACGTAGCCGTCGCCGTGGCCGAGCCGCGACGCGCCGGCGTAGCCCGACCCGCGCAGGTGGGCGGGGACCGCACCCCCGCGGCCGGCGCGCACGTCGGCGATCGCCTCGTTGATGCCGGTGTAGGCCGCGTTGGACTTGGGCGCGAGCGCGTTGTGGACGACGGCCTGCGCGAGGATGAGCCGCGCCTCCGGCATGCCGATCTGGGCCACCGCGTGCATCGCGGCCACCGCGGTCTGCAGTGCGGTGGGGTCCGCCATACCGACGTCCTCGGAGGCCGCGATGACCACCCGGCGGGCGATGAACCGCGGGTCCTCCCCGGCCTCGAGCATCCGCGCGAGGTAGTGCAGCGAGGCGTCCACGTCGGACCCCCGCATCGACTTGATGAGTGCCGAGGCGACGTCGTAGTGCTGGTCGCCGGTCTTGTCGTAGCGCACGACGGCCTTCTCCACCGCCTGCTCGACGTGGGCGGACGTGATGACGACCGGTTCCCGGTCACCGTCCCCGACCGGGAGGTCGCCGAGGGCCACCCCGGCCGCGCCCTCGAGGGCCGTGAGCGCGCGGCGGGCGTCTCCCCCGCTGATGCGCACGACGTGCTCGCGCGCCGCCTCCTCGAGCGTGAACTCCCCCGCCAGTCCTCGCTCCTCGACGAGGGCGGCGTCCAGCACCTCCCCCAGGTCGGCGTCCGTCAGCGACCCCAGCGTCACGAGCACCGAGCGGGACAGCAGCGGCGCGATGATGCTGAACGACGGGTTCTCCGTGGTCGCCGCCACCAGCACGACGAGGCGGTTCTCGACCGCCGGGAGGAGCGCGTCCTGCTGGGCCTTGGTGAACCGGTGGATCTCGTCGAGGAAGAGCACGGTGGTCCGGCCGTAGAGGTCGCGCTCGCGCACGGCCTCGTCGATCACCCGGCGCACGTCCTTGACCCCGGCCGTGATGGCCGACAGCTCGACGAAGCGGCGGCCGGCGGCGGTCGCGACGAGGTGGGCGAGGGTGGTCTTGCCGGTGCCCGGGGGACCCCAGAGGATCGCCGAGAGGGGTCCGACCGCACCCGAGTGACCCTCGATCAGCCGCCGCAACGGGCTGCCCGGACGCAGCGCCGCGGACTGGCCGCGCACCTCCTCCAGGGAGCGGGGACGCATGCGCACCGCGAGGGGCGGCAGGGGTGCGTCGGAGCTGCCGGGGGCGGCGAACAGGTCCGGGAGATCCACCGGCCCAGTCTCGCAGACGTGCCCCTCGGGGTGGTCGGTCCAACTGCTGCCGGGCTCGCCCGTCCGGCGGCACGTCTGGTCACGAATCGGTATCGACGCCGCCCCGGGGTCTGGACCCGGCCCCGGGCCGACCTAGAGTGTGGCCACGGTTCCCCGCTCGCACGAGGGCAAAGGCGCGCTCGCTCGGCTGGGATCACACCCTGGCCGCCATCCGTCAGGGTGATCACCACAGGTCCGTCCCATCAACGGACCCGTTCGAGGAGGTCTATCCCTATGCGAGCCACCACTCGCCTCACCCTCACCGCGACCGTCTCGGCGTCGGCAATGCTGCTGGCCGCCTGTGGCGGCGGTTCCGGCAGCTCCGGCTCCACCGGCAGCGGCGACTCCGCCGGCAAGCAGGGCGGGTCCATCTCCGTCCGTGGCTGCAACCCGGAGAACCCCCTGATCCCCGGCGCCACCACCGAGACCTGTGGTGGTGACGTCATCGACGCCGTCACCGCGCGTCTCGTCCACTACAACGTCGACACGGCCAAGCCCGAGAACGACATCGCCGAGTCCATCGAGACCAAGGACAACCAGAACTTCACGGTCAAGCTCAAGAAGGGCTACAAGTTCTCGGACGGCACCGAGGTCAAGGCCAAGAACTTCGTCGACGCGTGGAACTACACCGCCCTGTCGACCAACGCCCAGGGCGCGTCCTACTTCATGGAGCCCATCGAGGGCTTCGCCGACCTGCAGGCCGAGGAGGGTCAGACGCCCAAGGCCAAGACCATGTCGGGCCTGAAGGTCGTCGACGACACCACCTTCACCATCAAGACCACGGACAAGGTCTCGAACCTCCCTGAGCGCCTCGGCTACTCGGCCTTCGCGCCGCTGCCCGACTCGTTCGCCAAGGACCCGAAGGCGTTCGGCGACAAGCCGATCGGTGCCGGCCCCTACACGGTCGAGTCGTGGACCAAGAACCAGGCGATCGTCCTCAAGAAGAACCCGAACTACTCCGGCGCCAACAAGGGCTCCCTGGACCAGATCACGTTCAAGATCTACCAGGACTCCTCGGCCGCCTACAACGACGTGATGGCCGGCAACCTGGACGTCACCGACGAGATCCCCTCCTCGGCGATCACCGCCGACAAGTACAAGACGGACCTGCCCGACCGCAACGCCCAGAAGGAGTACGGCGGCATCTCCACGATGACCTTCGCCTCCGCCAAGGCCGACCCGGCGGTCCAGAACCCCAAGGTGCGTCAGGCCATCTCCATGGCGGTCGACCGCGAGGCCGTCATCAAGTCGCAGTTCAACGGCACCCGCACCCCGGCCACCGGCTGGGTCGCCACGACGGTCAACGGCTACAAGGCCGGCGCCTGCGGCGAGTTCTGCACCTACGACGCCGCCAAGGCCAAGGCGCTGCTCCAGGAGGCCGGCGGCTTCAAGGGCAAGCTCACCCTCTCCTACAACGCCGACGCGTCGCACAAGGACTGGACCGAGGCCACCTGCCAGTCCATCAAGGAGGCGCTCGCGATCGACTGCGTCGCCACCCCGGTCGTCGACTTCAAGACCTTCCGCACGCAGGTCAAGAAGCGCGAGATGAAGGGCCTCTTCCGCACCGGCTGGCAGATGGACTACCCGTCGATCGAGAACTTCCTCACCCCGATCTTCGCCACGGGTGCGTCCTCCAACGACGGCGACTACTCCAACAAGGCCTTCGACGCCAAGCTCAAGGAGGCCGCCGCGGCAACCGACTCGGCCAAGGCCAACGAGCTGTACCAGGAGGCCGAGGGCATGCTCAAGGAGCAGATGCCGGCCATCCCGCTGTGGTACCCGAAGTCGACCATCGGCTGGTCGCCCAAGGTCACCAACGTCAAGATCTCGGCGTTCGGCAAGCCGGACTACGTGGGCATCAAGCTCAAGTGACCCAGCGGTCGTCCGCTGACAGGTGACACCTGATCCGTGGGTGCCCGGCACGTGCCGGGCACCCACGGCTGTGACGGCAGCCGGTGCACAACGGGATTCGCCGTCCGCGGACCTGCAGCACCCGGGTATCACCCCGGCGACCGGCCCCCAGCCAGGGACCGGTTACCCTGTAGCCGCTCGTTCTTCCCATCCACCCCTACCGGGGTACAGACCCAGCCATCACGTGAGCAAGGGCGCCGCGTGAGCCGCTCGTCCGACGACCATCCCCACGGCGGACGAGGGCGCCGGAGCTCCACGCTTGGAGCACGACTTCGAGCCGTCTGCGGCCCAGCCGCCGCAGGCACGACCACCTGAGGAGGTGTCGTGACCAAATACATCATTCGCCGGATCCTGCAGATGATCCCGGTGATCATCGGGGCCACGTTCTTGATCTTTGCCATGGTGTTCGCCCTGCCGGGCGATCCGACCGAGGGCAAGTGCGGCGAGCGCCCCTGCTCCCCCGCCTACATCGAGAAGTTCCGCGCCGAGCACAACCTCAACGACCCGCTGGTCGTCCAGTACGGCAAGTACATGGGCAAGCTCGTCCAGGGCGACCTCGGCACCAACTTCTACAACATCCCCGTCGCCGAGGACCTGTCCTCCCGCTACGTCATCACGGCCAAGCTCGCCGCGATCGCCATCGCCTTCGAGATCGTGATCGGCCTCGTGGCGGGTGTGCTCGCCGGCATCCGCAAGGGCAAGTTCATCGACAACCTGGTGATGGTCTCGACCCTCGTGGCGATCTCCATCCCCTCGTTCGTCATCGGTTCGACCCTGCAGTACCTCCTCGGCGTGCGTCTGCGGTGGTTCCCCGTGACCGCGGCCAACGACCCGACCCTCTACGACCTGGTGCTCCCCGGTTTCGTCCTCGGGTCGCTGTCGATCGCCTACGTCGCCCGGCTCATGCGCACCAACCTCGTCGAGAACCTCCGCGCCGACTACGTCCGCACGGCGATCTCCAAGGGGCTGACCCGCCAGCGCGCCGTCGGGCTGCACGCCATGCGCAACTCGATGATCCCGGTGGTCACCTTCCTGGGCGCCGACTTCGGCGGCCTGCTCGGCGGCGCGATCATCACGGAGCGCATCTTCAACATCAACGGCGTCGGTGGCTACATCTTCACCGGCATCCGCAACCGCGACGGCATCGCCGTCGTCTCGGCCGTGACGATGCTGGTGTTCGTGTTCCTGCTCGTCAACCTGCTCATCGACCTGCTCTACGGCCTGCTCGACCCGAGGATCAGCCATGACTGACGCCAACACCGCCACCGTCGCCGCCACCGAGGTCGCCCCGGCACCCGCTCAGGGCGGCGGCGAGGAGGCCCGATCCCTGTGGTCCGACGCCTGGCGTCAGCTCCGCAGGAACCCGCTCTTCTGGATCTCGGCCGCGCTCATCCTCATCTTCCTGCTCATGGCGTTCATCCCCCAGCTGTTCACCCGCATCGACCCGACCTCCGGCTCCCTGCGCCACGTGCGCGAGTCCATGAGCGGCGAGCACTGGTTCGGCACCGACAAGCAGGGGCGGGACATCTACGCCCGCACCATCTACGGCGCGCGGGCGTCGATCATCGTCGGCGTGCTCACGACGCTGAGCACCACGATCGTCGGCGGTGCCCTCGGCATCTTCGCCGGCTACCTCGGCGGGTGGCTCGACGCGCTGCTCATGCGCGTGACGGACATCTTCTTCGCCATCCCCATGCTGCTCGGCGGCATCCTGTTCATGGCCTCGTTCCCGTCCAACGCCAACACGTCCTACTGGGTCGTCGTGGGCAAGGTCGTGCTGGTCATGACGGTGTTCGGCTGGCCGGGCATCGCGCGGCTCATGCGTTCCGCCGTGCTGCAGGTCAAGTCCCTCGAGTACGTCCAGGCGGCGCGGGCGCTCGGCGCCGGGCCGGGCCGGATCATCCTCGGCCACGTCCTGCCCAACGCCGTCGCCCCGGTCATCGTGGTGGCGACGATCAACCTGGGTGCCTACATCGCCACCGAGGCGTCGCTGTCCTTCCTCGGCATCGGCCTGGTCCCGCCCACCATCTCGTGGGGTGTCGCCATCTCGGACGCCCTCGACACGGTGCGCACCTCGCCGCACATCCTGCTGTTCCCCAGCCTGTTCCTGAGCCTCGCGGTCCTGGCCTTCATCCTCCTGGGTGACGCCATCCGCGACGCGCTGGACCCCAAGTCTCGATGAGGGGCTGACACACACATGTCTACGACCCACACCGCCCGCCACGCGCGGGCACCGCAGGAGGCCGGCTCGGCCTACCAGCCGACCGACGGCCGGCTCCTGGACGTGGAGGACCTCCACGTCGAGTTCCACACGGCCGACGGGATCGCGCGGGCCATCAACGGCGTCAACTTCACGCTCAACGCCGGAGAGACGCTCGCGATCCTCGGCGAGTCCGGCTCCGGCAAGTCGGTGACCGCCCAGGCCATCATGGGCATCCTCGACATGCCCCCGGCCAAGATCCCTCAGGGCTCGGTCCGCTACTGCGGGCAGGAGCTGCTGACCATGCCCGAGGACCAGCGGCGGCACGTCCGCGGCCCGGAGATCTCGATGATCTTCCAGGACGCCCTGAGCTCGCTCAACCCGGTGTTCCCGGTCGGCTGGCAGATCGCCGAGATGTTCCGCCAGCACCGCGGGATGAACCGCACCGACGCGCTCGAGCAGGCCGTGCGCCTGATGGAGCGCGTGGCGATCCCCGGGGCCAAGTCGCGCGTCAAGGCCTTCCCGCACCAGTTCTCGGGCGGCATGCGCCAGCGCATCATGATCGCGATGGCCATCGCCCTCGACCCGGCGGTCCTCATCGCCGACGAGCCGACGACCGCGCTCGACGTGACGGTGCAGGCGCAGATCATGGGTCTGCTGGCCGAGCTCCAGCAGGAGCGTCAGATGGGCCTGATCCTGATCACCCACGACCTCGGGGTCGTGGCCGACGTCGCCGACCGCATCGCGGTGATGTACGCCGGCCGCATCGTCGAGCAGGCGGACGTCTACGAGCTCTACCGCAAGCCAGCCCACCCCTACACCAAGGGGCTGCTGGACTCCATCCCGCGGCTGGACCAGAAGGGCGAGACGCTGTCGGCGATCGGCGGCCTGCCGCCCAACCTGATGCGGATCCCCCCGGGCTGCGCCTTCAACCCGCGCTGCCGCTACGCCCAGGACATCTGTCGCGTGGACCGTCCGGAGCTGCTCGAGGTGGCCCCCGGCCGCCTGTCCGCGTGCCACTTCTCCCAGGAGGTGCTCCATGGCTGAGCCGATCCTCGTCGCCAAGGACCTCGTCAAGCACTACCCCATCAAGGGCGGCATCCTCCGCACCACGACGGGTCAGGTCAAGGCCGTCGATGGCGTCTCCTTCGAGCTGCTCAAGGGCGAGACCCTCGGCATCGTAGGCGAGTCCGGCTGCGGCAAGTCGACCCTCGGGCGTCTGCTCATGCGCCTGGAGGAGCCGACGTCGGGCACGCTCGACTTCGACGGCATCGACATGTACGCCCAGAAGGGCGCGGCCATGCGCAAGCTGCGCCGCGACATCCAGATCGTGTTCCAGGACCCCTACACCTCGCTCAACCCTCGCAAGACGGTCGGCGACATCGTGGGCGAGCCCTTCGACATCCACCCGGACGTCGTGCCCAGGTCGGGTCGTCGCAAGGCCGTCCAGGACCTGCTGGACCTGGTCGGGCTCAACCCGGAGCACATCAACCGCTATCCCCACCAGTTCTCCGGTGGTCAGCGGCAGCGCATCGGCATCGCTCGCGGGATCGCTCTCAACCCCAAGGTCCTGATCTGCGACGAGCCCGTCTCGGCGCTGGACGTGTCGGTGCAGGCGCAGGTCGTCAACCTGATGGAGAAGCTCCAGACGGAGCTCGGCCTGTCCTACATCTTCATCGCCCACGACCTGTCCGTCGTGCGTCACATCTCCGACCGCGTCGGCGTGATGTACCTCGGCAAGATGGTCGAGCTGGGCACCGAGGACGAGATCTACGAGAGGACGACGCACCCGTACACCCAGGCGCTGATGTCGGCCGTCCCCGTGCCGGACCCGACGCTGCGCGGCAAGCGCGAGCAGATCGTCCTGCAGGGTGACGTGCCGTCCCCGGCCAACCCGCCCGCCGGCTGCCGCTTCCACACGCGGTGCTGGAAGATGCAGGAGATCTGCAAGACCGAGGTGCCCGAGTTCGTCGACCGGCCGGACGGTTTCGACGGTCACCGCAGCGCCTGCCACTTCCCGGAGGTCCTAGTGGCCACGGGCGCCGAGGTCGACTCGGACCTGCCCGGCGGCACGAGCAGCGGTGACGGCGCCACCCGGTCGTCCGAGGGACCCGGTGGGCTGGGCGGCCTGTTGCACAAGGTCGCCGACAAGGTGGGCCTGGGCAACGACGCGGACGACCCCAACCACCAGTCGGCGCGCACGTTCAAGCCGCGCACGGGTGACAGCGACAGCGTCTCCGACGCGCGGGCGGCCGCGGACAACGCCAACAAGCAGCAGGGCTGGTAGCAGCACTGGCACCATGAGCCCGGCTCGCCATGATCGTGAGGGTCTGGTCTAAGAATCTTGGACCAGACCCTCACGATCTTTGGGGTCGGGGGGGGTCGGGGGGTCGGGGGTCGGGGGTCGGGAGTCGGGGATCAAGGTCGGGTCATGGACGGGATCAGGGAGGAAGCCGTGCGCACCATCTCGACGCGAGCGGAGCTGTGCGCCATCGCGGAGCCGGACGACCTCTTCGCCCGGTATGCCGTCCCCGCCCACCTCGACGGTGGGTGGGTGCTCGGTGGCGCGGTGGCGTTCGTGCGGCGCAGCCACTCCGGTCGCCGCAACCTCGCGACGTGGGGCCCTCGCGAGGACCTCGGGCGGCTCCTGGACCGGCTGATCGCCGAGGGCGTGCTGGCGGTGACCCTGGATCACGTGTCCGTGGAGCAGCAGCACGCGGACGTGCTCACCCAGAGGATCGGCACGGCCGACGGCTCGGCCTGGGACTGGATGGCCACGGTCGTCCCTCCCCCACCGACCCCCGCCGAGGCCCGCGTCATACCCCTCGACGACCTCGCTGACGCCGCCGAGCTGCAGGACCTCGCCGATCGGGAGAACCCGCTGTCCGAGGGCTGCCCGGGCACGGGGCGCAGCGAGCGCTGGGTCGGCGTGCGCGACGACCGGGGGCGGATCGTGGCGTGCGCGGCGGTCCACCGGCTCTCGTCCGGGGCCGCCCACCTGTCGGGCATCATCGTCGCCTCCAGCCACCGTGGGCAGGGCCTCGGCCGGGCCACGACGGCGGTCCTGACGCGCGACCTCCTGCGCACGGAACCGGTCGTGACCCTGGGCATGTATGCCGACAACGTGGTCGCCCGCGGGCTGTACCACTCCATGGGCTATGTCACCGACAAGGCCTGGTGGAGCTGCAGCGTGCTCGCGCCCGACGGATCCGGCGCGGGCCGCGAGTCCGCCTGCACCTGACCCGCCCCCGGTAAAGGCATCGACCGGCCGTCGTTCGCCAGGCTGATGCCTTTACCGGCGGCGGGTCTGCGAGTCCGAGGTCAGAGGACGCCGTGCCAGCGCAGCACGCGCTCCAGGCCGGCCACGCCCGCGGCATACGGCTTGTGCACCGCCCGGATCCCGGCGGCCCGGGCCCCGACGACGTTGGGCCACGTGTCGTCGACGAACAGCACGCGGTCCCGCTGCACGCGCAGGTCGCGGACGATGTGGTCGAAGTACGCCGGGTCCGGCTTCTTGACCCCGAGCTCGTAGGAGTAGTAGCCGCCGTCGAGCTCGTCGTAGAGCCGCCCGCCGCGCATGATCTCCGCGCGCATCCACTGCTGGTTGGTCGCGAGGTAGCACCGCACGCCGCGCGCCTGCACCTGCCGGACGAGCTCGAGCGCCGACTCCTCGGCGGAGATCTCGGACCACGCCGCGAAGAACTGGTCGGGGGTGATGGCCGACCCGTCCTCGCGGAGCATCTGGGCGACCGCCTCGGGGAAGCCCTCGCGGCGGCGGCCGTCCAGGAACGGCGCCTCGACCTCGAGCAGGCGCTCGATCCCGGGCCAGGTGGGATCGCCGAGGATGGCGGAGGCCCACCTCCTCGGCATGTACTGCAGCACGCCGTCGGCGTCGAGCAGCAGGACCTCGATGGGGTTGCCCTGCGGCATACGGCTCAGGACTCCTTGGGCGCGACGGCGGACGTGTCGAGCGAGGCCTTGTCGGACGAGGCCTTGTCGGACGAGGCCTTGTCGTACGCAGCCTTGTCGGACGCGGGCTTCTTGACGGCGTCGATCCCGGCCTCCTTGCGCTGCTCCGGCGTGATGGGGGCGGGGGCGTCGGTCAGCGGGTCGTAGCCGCCACCCGACTTGGGGAAGGCGATGACGTCGCGGATCGAGTCGTAGCCGCCGAGCAGCATGACGATCCGGTCCCAGCCGAAGGCGATGCCGCCGTGCGGCGGTGCGCCGTAGGCGAAGGCGTCGAGCAGGAAGCCGAACTTCTCCTGCGCCTCCTCCTGGGACAGGCCCATGACCTTGAAGACCCGCTCCTGCACGTCGCGACGGTGGATACGGATGGACCCTCCGCCGAGCTCGTTGCCGTTGCAGACCATGTCGTAGGCGTAGGCGAGCGCCGGGCCGGGGTCGGTGTCGAAGGTGTCGAGGAACTCGGCCTTGGGCGAGGTGAACGCGTGGTGCACGGCGGTCCAGGCTCCCCCGCCGACGGCGACGTCACCGGCGGCCTCGGCGTCCGCGGTCGGCTCGAACAGCGGCGCGTCGTTGACCCACAGGAAGCTCCAGGCCGACTCGTCGATCAGGTCGCAGCGCCGCCCGATCTCGAGGCGCGCGGCCCCGAGCAGGGCGCGGGAGGACTTGGTCGCCCCCGCGGCGAAGAAGATGCAGTCGCCGGGCTGGGCGCCGACGTGCGCGGCCAGGCCCGCCCGCTCGGTGTCGGTGAGGTTCTTGGCGACCGGTCCGCCCAGCTCGCCGTCGGCGCCGACGAGGACGTAGGCGAGCCCGCGCGCGCCGCGCTGCTTGGCCCACTCCTGCCAGGCGTCGAGCTGCTTGCGGGGCTGCGAGGCGCCACCGGGCATGACGACGGCGCCGACATACTCCGCCTGGAACACCCGGAAGGTGGTGTCGGAGAAGAACTCCGTGCACTCGACCAGCTCGTTGCCGAAGCGCATGTCGGGCTTGTCCGAGCCGAACCGGCGCATCGCCTCGGCGTAGGTCATGCGGGGGAAGGGCGTGGGTAGGTCGACGCCGATCAACGCCCAGATCTCCTTGGCGAGCGCCTCGCCGAGCTCGAGGACGTCCTCCTCCTGCACGAAGCTCATCTCGATGTCCAGCTGGGTGAACTCCGGCTGGCGGTCGGCGCGGAAGTCCTCGTCGCGGTAGCAGCGGGCGATCTGGTAGTAGCGCTCCATGCCGGCGACCATGAGCAGCTGCTTGAACAGCTGCGGCGACTGGGGCAGGGCGTACCAGCTGCCGGGGGCGAGGCGGGCGGGCACGAGGAAGTCGCGGGCGCCCTCGGGGGTCGAGCGCGTCAGCGTCGGCGTCTCGATCTCGACGAAGTCGCGCTCGTCGAGGACGCGGCGGGCCGCGGCCGACACCTTGGAGCGCAGGCGCAGCGCGGCACCGGCGGACCTCCCGGGGCGACGCAGGTCGAGGTAGCGGTGCTTGAGGCGCGCCTCCTCGCCGACGGTCACGCGCTCGTCGATCTGGAACGGCAGCGGCGCAGAGGGGTTGAGCACCTCGATCTCGCTGGCCACGACCTCGATCTCGCCGGTGGGCAGGTCGGTGTTGGCGTTGCCCTCGGGCCGCTCGCGCACCTCGCCGACGATCTTGACGACGTACTCGTTGCGCAGCTCGTGCGCGTCCCCGGCCGCCAGGACCTCGTCACGGACGACGACCTGGGCGACGCCGCTCGCGTCGCGCAGATCCAGGAACGCCACTCCACCGTGATCGCGCCGACGGGCGACCCAGCCCGTGAGCGTGACGGTCTGTCCGGAGTGGCTGGCACGCAGGGTGCCGGCCTCGTGGCTACGAAGCACGATCATTCCTTTGTCTCGTGGAGAGGTGGTCTCGTGGGTGGTGGTCCCGGTGGTGCGCCGCGGCTGGCGACGCACCCGGCCATCCTACGGACTCACGTGCTCCCGGCTAAACGACAATGGGCCGTATGCCGTCCGCGCCCACCGCCATCACCCCCGCCGTCCTGCGCCGGACGGTGCTCGTCGTGGCCGCCCTCAACCTCGCGTACTTCGTCGTCGAGGCGGGGGTCGCGCTCACCATCGGGTCGGTGTCGCTGTTCGCCGACTCGGTGGACTTCCTGGAGGACACCGCGGTCAACCTGCTGATCGCCCTCGCGCTCGGCTGGTCGCTGCACGCCCGGTCGCTCGCGGGCCGGGCCATGGCGGCGATCATCTGCGTGCCGGCCCTCGCCGCCGCGTGGCAGGCGTTCACGAAGGTGTCGGACCCGCAGGCGCCTGACGTCCGCGCCCTGGTGCTCACGGCGGGCGGCGCGATCGTCGTCAACGGCCTGTGCACGTGGGTCCTGGCTCGGATCCGCCACCACGGCGGGTCGATGACGACGGCGGCCTTCCTGGCGGCGCGCAACGACGTCGTCGTCAACGCCGCGATCATCGTCATGGGCCTCGTGACCTGGTGGACGGGCTCGGGCTGGCCGGACATCGTGCTCGGCCTGGTCATCGTGGTGGTCAACGCGACCGCGGCCCGCGAGGTGTGGGAGCTCGCGGAGGAGGAGCGGCTGGCGGCGAAGGCCCTTGCCGGAGAGATCGACTGAGGCTCAGGGCTTCTCGGGCTTCTCGGGCTTCTCGGGCTTCTCGGGCTTCTCGGGCTTCTCGGGCTTCTCGAGGTCGAGGATGGCGGCGGCGGCCGCGACGCAGGCGTCGTCGATCCACGGGGGCAGCGGCATACCGCTCCCGATGAACGGCCGGACCAGGCCGTAGGGACACTGGCGGACGGCCAGGGCCATGACCTGCTCGAGGTGGTCGTCGCGCCTGCCGTAGAACGCCACGGTCTGCTCCCGGCCCAGCGCCCGCACCTCGTCGTTGAGCGTGCGCACCTCGTCCTCGAGGCCCGCGGGCGGCGCGGCGAGCAGCTGCCGCTGGCGGTAGAGCGTCATCGCGAGCGCCACGTCGGGATGGTCGCGGCACCAGCGCGGGATGTGGATCGCCTGCGCGAGCAAGGCTTCTCGCGGATCGTCGATCTCGCGCGTGGCCAGCAGCCCGACGTGCAAGGCCCGGATCGACCGCAGCCACAGCGCGACGAACAGGTGCTCGCGCGACGCGTAGCGGTGGTAGATCGACCCCATCGGGGCCCCGACCTCCTGGGCCACCTGCGCCAGGGTCGCCGAGGTGCCATGGGCCGCAACGGCTCTCAGGGCGCCGTCGAGCAGGTCCTCGGTCGTGAACTTCGCGGGTCTTGCCATGGCTGCATCCTAGGCCTGGTTTTAGATCATGTTCACTAGAACCGGAGTTCTAGAAAACTCCTCGCCCCTGGCCACCGCGCTGCCCGACGCGGAGTTCGTCGAGCACCACGACATCATCGTCGCCGCCACCCCCGACCGCGTCTGGGACGCCCTCCTCGCCACCCGCTGGGCCGACCTCCTGATCGCCCGGCCGCTCATCGCCGTGCGCAGCGGCGGGCGGCTCGACGTCGGCGACGACCTCCTCACCGACCCGCGCGGCCCCGGCCGACCGACCCACCTCGAGCCACCGAGCTACTACTCCAGCGGGATGGTCGGACGCCCCTGGGAGCCCCGCGCGGACGCACAGCGCCCCATCGAGTCCCTCGACGAGCTGCGGGAGTTCGCCGAGCCGGGGTGGCTCCGCTATGGCATGGACTTCCGCCTGACCCCGTTGCCCGGCGGTCGCACCCACCTCGAGACGACCACCCGCTCCGACGCGACGGACGACGTCGCCCGGCGACGCTTCCGGTCCTACTGGACCGTCATCGCGCCGTTCTCGGGGCTGCTCCGGCGCGACATCCTGCGGGCCGTCGCCCGCCGCGCGGAGCGCCCGAGCCCGTGAGCACGCGGCACCCGCCGCAGCGCTGGGCCGTGGTCGTCGCCTGGGCGGCCTTCCTGTCCACCCTCCCCTCGGCCGTATGGCGCCTGCTGATGCTCCACGGGGCCCTGCCAGGCACGGCGGACCTGCAGCGCCTGCACGCCGGCGAGGAGGGCTACGTCTGGGGACTGAGCATCGTCCAGGTCCTCGCCGGGGTGCTCGCCCTCGGTCTCGTCCAGGGCTGGGGCGAGCGGGTGGGCGCCGTCCGCATCGCGTGCTACCTGCCGATCCTGCTCTGGGGTCCGTTGCTGCTGGCCGCGGTGGCGGGATACCGGCAGCGTCGGCGAGGCTAGGGCCATGGAGCCCCGCATCTCACTGGTCACGCTCGGCGTCAGCGACCTGGCCCGCTCGACCGCGTTCTACTCGACCTGGCTCGGCGTCGCCCCGGCCAGCGACCACGACGACGTCACCTTCTTCGCGACCGCGGCACGCGGCTGTCGCTCTACGGCTACGAGGCGCTGGCGGACGACGTGGGCCCGGGGTTCGCCGACCAGCAGCGCTCGCGCTTCCCCGGGATCACGCTGGCGCACAACTGTCGTGAGCGCCACGAGGTGGACGAGGTGGTCGCCGCGGCGGAGACGGCGGGCGGCACCGTCGTCAAGGCGCCGGCCGAGGCCTTCTGGGGCGGCTACTCCGGCTTCGTCGCCGACCCGGACGGCTACCTGTGGGAGATCGCCTGGGGTGCCTTCCCGATCGCCGACGACGGCCAGCTGACGCTCGGCTGACCGCGAGACCGACGCCGGGCGTGCGCCGTCAGTCGCGGAACTCCCCGTCGACGTAGACCCAGCGCCCGAGCACCCGCCGGAACCGGCTGATCTCGTGCAGGACGTGCCTGCGTCCGCCCACGACGCAGTGCGCGCGGTACTCCACGGTGTCGCCCTCGGCGCGGACGACGTCCAACCCCGCCCACTCGCGGTCGGTGTCGAGCCGAAGGTCGCCCGGACGGGTCGCCGGGTCCCAGGTCTGCAGGAGGTGCTCCGCGTCGCCCACCACGAACGCGCTGTAGCGCGACCGCATCAGCTCCTCGGGGGTGCTCGCCTGGCGGCGGCCGACGTGCAGCGGGCGGCAGCAGTCGGCATACGGCCGGCCCGATCCGCAGGGGCACTCCTGCGGGGAGGGGCGGGACGGTATGCCGAAGGCCCCGCCGCTCATCGGTGGGCCGGGTGCTCGGGCCAGGGGCTGTCGACCGGGCGCAGCGAGGACCAGCCGCCCGCACGCGAGGCGTGGGCCGCGAGGATCCCGAGGCACGCGGACGGGTTGTGCAGTCGTCCGGCCAGCACCGCGGCGTGCGCCTCGTCGAGCGAGACCCAGGCGGTCGGCATGCCGAGCTCCTCGCCCTCGCGGTCGTGGCGCTCGTCCTCGGGCACGTCGGACAGGTCGCGCGCGAGATAGATGCGGATCGCCTCGTCGTTGCCGCCAGGGGTGGTCCAGTAGTCGATGAGCACGTCCCACCGCTCGGCGCGCAGGTCGGCCTCCTCGAGCAGCTCGCGGGACGCGGCCACGGCGGGGTCCTCCCCCTCGACGTCGAGCAGCCCGGCCGGGATCTCCCAGTCCAGGGCCCGCACGGGGTGTCGGTACTGCTGGATCAGCACGACGCGGTCCTCGGCGTCCAGCGCGACGATCGCGACGGCGCCGGGGTGGCGCAGGAACTCCCGGCGCACCTCCCCCGCCTCACCGAGGTCCGCGGTCTCCGACACGAGGTCGAAGACATAGCCCTCGTGCAGGACGTGCGACTCGAGGACGGGGCGCGGCTCGATACGGTCGGCGATGTCCTCGCCGCCGAGGACCGGGGTCCCGCGGAAACCGTTGTCCGTCATACGTCCTCAGCCCCTGTCGGAGGCGCGGCGGCGCGGCGCTGACGGTGCGGCGGACGCTGACGGCCCCGACGGCGCGGACGTCTCGACGCCCTGCTGCTCCAGGGCCGCCTCGACCAGACCGGCGAAGAGCGGGTGCGCGCGGTGCGGGCGGGACTTGAACTCCGGGTGCGCCTGCGTGGAGACGTAGTAGGGGTGGACCTCGCGGGGCAGCTCGACGAACTCCACGAGGGTGCCGTCGGGCGAGGTGCCGGAGAAGACGAGCCCGGCCTCCTCGAGCTGCGCGCGGTAGGCGTTGTTGACCTCGTAGCGGTGCCGGTGGCGCTCGCTGGCCTTGGTCGTGGCGTACGCCCCGGCCACCACGGAGCCCTTGGCGAGCTTGGCCGGGTAGGCGCCCAGGCGCATCGTGCCGCCGAGGTCGCCAGCGCCCTCGACGAAGGCCTTCTGCTCGGCCATCGTGGCGATGACGGGGGCCGGGGTCTCGGGGTCGAACTCGGAGGAGGAGGCGCCCTCGATGCCGGCGACGTTGCGCGCGTGCTCGATCACCATGCACTGCAGCCCGAGGCAGATGCCCAGCGTCGGGACCTTGTGCTCGCGGGCCCAGCGCAGCGCGCCGAGCTTGCCCTCGATCCCGCGCACGCCGAAGCCGCCGGGCACGAGCACCGCGTCGACCCCGCCGAGCGCCGCCTCGGCACCCTCGGGGGTCTCGCAGGTGTCGGAGGCCACCCAGCGGATCGCGACGCGGGCGTCGTGGTGGAAGCCGCCGGCGCGCAGCGCCTCGGTCACCGACAGGTAGGCGTCCGGCAGGTCGATGTACTTGCCGACGAGGGCGATCTCGACCTGGTGGGCGGGCTGATGGACCCGCTGCAGCAGCTGGTCCCAGTCCTTCCAGTTGACGTCGCGGAACTTCAGCCCGAGTCGCCGGATGACATAGGCGTCGAGCTGCTCGCGGTGGACGACCTTGGGGATGTCGTAGATCGAGGGGGCGTCGACGCAGGCGCACACGCCCTCGGCGTCGACGTCGCACATGAGCGAGATCTTCTTCTTGATGCCCTCGGGGATCTCCCGGTCGGCGCGCAGCACGAGCCCGTCGGGCTGGATGCCGACCTGGCGCAGCGCGGCGACGGAGTGCTGCGTCGGCTTGGTCTTGAGCTCACCGCTCGGCGCGAGATAGGGCACGAGCGAGACGTGCAGGAAGAAGCTGTTGTCGCGGCCGATCTCGTGCCGCACCTGCCGGGCCGCCTCGAGGAAGGGCAGCGACTCGATGTCGCCGACGGTGCCGCCGATCTCGGTGATGATGATGTCCGGAGCGTCCTTGCCCAAGGTGGCGGGCTCGCGCATCCGGTCCTTGATCTCGTTGGTGATGTGCGGGATCACCTGGACCGTGTCGCCGAGGTACTCCCCGCGACGCTCCTTGGCCAGCACGTTGTTGTAGACCTGGCCGGTCGTGACGTTGGCGCGGCCGACGAGGTTGACGTCGAGGAAGCGCTCGTAGTGGCCGATGTCCAGGTCGGTCTCGGCTCCGTCCTCGGTGACGAAGACCTCGCCGTGCTGGAAGGGGTTCATCGTGCCGGGGTCGACGTTGATGTAGGGGTCGAGCTTCTGCATCGTCACGCGCAGACCACGAGCGCGGAGCAGATGTCCGAGGCTGGAGGCCGTGAGCCCCTTGCCGAGCGAAGAGGCAACGCCTCCGGTCACGAAGATGTGCTTGGTGTCCACCACGGAGTTCGATGGTACGTCATCATTCCGTGACCTCGGGACGACAGGCCGTATGACGACCGCCCGCGTCTCAGCGGCGGGTGTCCTCGACGCACAGGGAGTACTGCGACAGGGCGGCGTCGATCGCGTCGTCCTGCGTGGGCAGCGCCTCGGCCCGGGCCAGGGCACGCGCCCGCAGGTCCTCGCGCTCGGCGGGGTCCTGCGCCACGCGCGCCACCGCGTCCGCGAGCGCCTCGGCGTCGCCGACGGGGACCAGCACGCCGGCCGACCCGACCACGGCCGCGGTGCCGCCCGCGTCGGTCGCGACGATCGCGGCGCCGGCCTCCAGCGCCTCCTGCAGGGCGAGCGGCTGCCCCTCCCAGTTGGCGGAGCTGACGACGAGGTCGGCGGCGGCGAGCAGGTCGGGGACGTCGCGGCGGTCACCTAGCAGCCGCACGGGCAGGTCGCGCTCGGCGATGTCGGTCTCGAGGTCGTGCCGCATGGGGCCCTCGCCGGCGATGACGAAGCGGATCCCGCTTCCCTTGAGCCGGGCGGCCGCGTCGAGCAGGACGGGCAGGCCCTTCTGCGTGGTGAGGCGGGCCACGACGACGGCCAGGGTGGTGCCGTCGTCGACGCCCAGCTGCTGCCGCACGGTGGCCCGGTCGGTGCGCGCCCCGGAGAACGCGGGCGCCGGGATGACGGCGTGCTCGACGCGGCGGGCGCCGAGCTCGCGCTGGCGCTCCTCGAGGTCACGGCTGACCGTGAGGACCAGGTCGGCCTTGCTGGCGACGAGCCGGTCGAGGGTGTTGTAGACCCCGCCGAGCCAGGAGCTGTCGGGCGTGGCGTTGTGCAGGGTCACGATCAGCGGGGCCAGGTGGCCGGTGCGGGCCAGGGAGCACAGGGCCCCGGCGCGGAGCCCGTGCGCGTGGACGACGTCCGCGCCGTCGATGAGGGCCCGCAGCGTCTGGTGGGCGCGCAGGTCGTTGGCGGGGTGCGGCCGGTCCGAGATGGGCAGGTGGACGACGCGGGCGCCGGTGGAGCTGTAGTCGAACAGCTCGTCGGCCGACTGCGGGCACCCGACCATCACGTCGTGCCCACGGGCGACGAGACCCTGGACGAGTCCGTGGACGTGCCGCCCCATGCCGCCGGAGCTCGTACCCATGACCAGGAGGATGCGCATGGCAGTAGTTCACCACGAACGGGGATCAACCGCCCCGACGAACCGCCCCCCGGACAGCGCCGACGAGCGACCGCACGCCCGCGCGATCGGTGACGGCGGCGACACCCACCCAGACGGCGAGCGCGACCGCCCCGCTCGCGAGACCGAGGGCGACGTGCCCGGCGATGTGCCCGGCGCCCGAGGCGCTCGAGTCGGGCCACCAGCCGGCGACGAGCCGCCCGGCGACGCCGGCCAGCGGTATGGCGAGGACGGCTCCGGCCACCCCCCTGGACAGCCCGGCGGTGGCCCCGGTCCCCCAGGCCTGACGCACGGCCACGAGCAGCCCCAGCCCCGCCAGCGTCATCCCGATGCTGCTCGCCACCCCGAGGGCGGTGATCGTGGACGCCGCGGTCGCGTCCCCGGCGGTGAGGGCGAACGGCACGAGAGCCGCCACGGCCCACCCGGCCGCCGCCCAGCCGGCGGCGACGGACGGGCGCCCACGGACGTAGAGCGCGCGGGTCAGGAGCGCGACCAGGCCGTAGCCGAGCAGCCCCGGCGCGAACGCGGTCAGGCCGAGGTCGACGGTGGTCACGAGGTCGGGCCCCTGGCCGTGGTGCCGGCCGGCGTCGATGGCGGCGAAGAACCGCCCGACCGCGGGTGCGGCCGCCACGAGGACGGCGGCCCCGAGCGAGCCCGACAGCGCCACCACGCGCACCGAGCGCGACAGGCGGGCGGAGACCTCGGGAGCGACCGGCGCGCGCTCTCCCCCACCCTGCGTCAGCGAGGGGAACACCGCCGTCGCCACCGGCACGGCGAGCACGGCGTAGGGCAGGACGTAGACCGCCTGGACGTACTGGTAGACGTTGAGCACGCCCGTCCCGCCGCGGTGGTCGGCGATCCACACGGTCGCCAGCACGGCGGCCTGCTGGGCGAGCAGGGCGACGATCCCGGCGGCGGCGAGCCGGCGCACCCGGCGCCCCGCACCGTCGGGCAGCCGCAGGGTCGGGCGCAGCCGAGCACCGCTGCGCCACAAGGGGATCAGCAGCGGCAGGCTCAGCGTCACCACCCCGAGCGTCGTGCCGCCCGCGAGCGCCACCAGGGCCCCGTCCGGCAGCGTCGCGCCCGTGGCGCCGGGGGGCGCCATACGGCCGTAGGCGACGTAGGCGCCGATGACGACGAGGCTGGACAGCAGGGGGACGAGGGCGGGCCAGGCGAACCGCCGGCGGGCCTGCAGGGCTCCCGCCGCGACGACGCCGATGCCGTAGAGCGGGATCTGCGGGGCGAACCACGACAGCATCCGCGTGGCCAGCTCCCGCTGCGACGCGCACGCCTCGTCCGGCAGCAGGAAGCCCGCGACGGGATCCGCCACGAGGGCCAGGACGACGGCGAGGGGCACCAGGATCACGCAGGCCCAGCCCAGCAGGGCCGAGACGACCTGGTCGGCGCGCTCGTGGTCGTCGTCCGCGAGGTAGCCGGCCACGACGGGCACCGCGACCGCCGCCAGGGCTCCCCCGGCGGCGACCTCGTAGAGGACGTTGGGCACGGTGTTGGCGGCGGAGTAGGCCGTGCCGACGCACCCCGCCCCGACCTGGCCGGAGAAGGTCAGCCACCGGCCGAACCCCACGATCCGCGCCAGCAGGGTCAGGACGGCGATCAGTCCGCTGGCCGCCGCGATCCCCCGGACCGCGCGGGCGCTCACGTGGCGCGGCCCCACGCGTCGACGGTGCGCAGCACCGGGCTCGACTCGATCACGGCGGTGAAGCTCACCCGCTCGCTGGCCAGCACCAGACCGGTCAGTATGGCGAGCGCCACGGCCCGCCCGGGGAGCCGGCACCCGGCGACCACCGCCGTGCCGAGCAGCGCCCCGGCGGCGTTGGCCCCCGTGTCGCCCAGCATCGAGCGCCCGGCGAGGTCGTCCGGGAGCAGACCGAGGGAGGCGCCGACGGCCGCGCTCGCGAGGGTCGCGGCGTCGCGGGTGCGAGTGGGAGGGCCGACCTGGTCACGGCTGTGGGTGAGCGTCGCGGTGAGCGGCGCGGTCAGCAGGACGACCTTGAGGGCTCGCCCGGGCCGCAGGTCGAAGAGGTTGACGAGGTTGGCGGCACCCGCGACGACCGCTCCGCCGACGAGGAGCCCGAGCAGCTCGGCGGCTCCCGGACGAGCGCTCCCCCACCGGGGCCGGTCGATGAGGGCGGTGGCGAGGACACCGGTGGCGGCCAGGCCGACGATCTTGACCACGCCGGTGGTCGGCTCGCCACGACGCAGCGCGGCGAGGTGGCCACGCAGACCCTTGACCGCGGTGCTGCCGACGTGGTCGTCGAGGGCGCCCAGCGACGCTGCGGCCGTGGTGGCGAGCAGCCCTGCGCGGGCGGCCGGCGATCGGTGGATCGCCAGCGGGACGACCGCGCCCAGGGCCCAGGCGGGTCCCTCGAGGAGGGTGACCGTCCGGCCGGCGTGGTTGGTGCGGTCCCACACCGCGCGGCCCAGCGGCGGGCGGCGGGCGCCGAGCCGCGCGGCCGCCCGGGCCGCGACGGCGGCCGTGAGGGCGGCCGCGAGGGCGGCCGCGACGCCCGAGGTGACGACGCTCATCGACTCACCGGCCGAGGTCGGGGATGACGGACTCGGCGTCGGAGCCGATGCCGTAACGACCGGCACCACCCTGCTGCTGGGCCGCCAGGGCGACGGCGGTGGCGACCTGACCCATGGCGCGGTCGGCGTCGTCGACCGTGGAGACGGCGGCCGCCGTGGCTCGGTCCGCGCGGACGCCGCTCACCACGGCAGCGGGGCTGAGGTTGTCCGCGTCGTCGGTCGGGCGGGTCGGCGAGACGAGCACGGAGCCGTTGGAGACGGCGTCGGCGCCCCGGACGAGCCGGGCATAGGCCTGCACCTGGGGCCCGGTGCCCGCGGCGGGGTTGGCCACCATGGGGGCGGCCACCGTCACGAGGAGGGTGGCCCCGGTCGGGTCCTCGCCGCGCACGCTGAGCAGACCCTTGCCGCGCAGCACCTCGAAGGCCTGACGGGCCCGGGACGCGTCGACCTGGCCCCGGTCCTGGACCGGCCCGGTGAGGGCGGCCCGACCCAGCACGGTGCCTGGCAGCAGTCCGTCGCCGACGGCGCGCGTGTCGATCTGCAGGGCCTCGGCGGCCTGGCGGACCGAGGCCGTGAGCTCGCCGGCCGAGGCCGGACGCGTCCACTCGTCGCTCAGCCGGACGACGGACGCCACGGTGGCGCCGGACTCGCTCAGGGCGGTCTGCACGCCGCTCACGACCTGCTCGTCCGCGCCGGCGGCGGCCACGACGACGACCCGCCGGTCGGCGAGGCGGCCGGCCAGGACCACCGGGCGGCTGGCAGCGGCATAGCTCTCGCCCGCCGCCACGGATCGGCGGGCGGTGGTCAGCTCACCGTTGAGCGCGGCCTTGTCCTCGCGCAGCTTGGTGATCTCGGAGGTCAACGTCGTGCCGATGTCCTCCTTGAGGGGACCCGCGCCCAGCACGATCCCCACGGCCAGGGCCATGAAGATCGCGATGACGGAGACAAGGTGGTAGCGGAAGTCGATCACGTGAGGAGCCCCCCGAGCCAGGAGATGAGGTCGTCCAACCGGGCCATGACCGCCTGCAGCATGGCCTGGCCACCCGGGGTCACCGACAGGGCGACGCCGAGGGCGAGCAGCCCGGCGAGGACGAGGAGGACGAGCGAGGCGCTCGAGATGCGGGTGCGATAGAGCCGGGACACGCCCTTGGCGTCCACGAGCTTGCCGCCCACCCGCAGGCGGGTGAGGAAGGTGCTGGCCATCCCCTCGCGTCCCTTGTCGAGGAACTCGACGAGCGTCGCGTGCGTGCCGACCGCCACGATCAGCGTCGCCCCGGCGTCGTCGGCGAGGAGCATCGCGATGTCCTCGCTCGTGCCGGTCGCGGGGAACACGACGGGGGTCAGCCCGAGGGCCCGCACGCGGTCGAGGCCGGGGGCCCGGCCGTCGCGGTAGGCGTGGACGACGATCTCCGCCCCGCTCGTGAGGGCGTGGTCGCTGACGGAGTCCATGTCGCCGACGATCAGGTCGGGCCGGTGACCCAGCTCGAGCAGGGCGTCGGCCCCGCCGTCGACCGCGATCAGGACGGGGCGGTACTCCTTGATGTAGTGCTGGAGGGCCCGCAGGTCCTCCTTGTAGTGGTAGCCGCGGACGACCACGAGCACGTGCCGGCCGTCGATGGCCGTGGCGATGTCGGGGATCCCGACCCCGTCGAGGAGCAGCGCGCGCTCCTTCTTGAGGTACTCCATCGTGTTGGCCGCGAAGGCCTCGAGCTGGTTGGACAGGCCGATGCGGGCAAGGGTCTGGGCCGCCTCGATGCTCTCGGCGCTCTGCAGGTGACCGGTCGCGACGCTGCGGCCGTCGACCACGAGGCTGGCGTCGACGAGCTCGCCGACGGCGCCCTCCTTGACCTGCATGACCTCGGGACCGAGGGCGTCGACGTGCGGGATCCCGGCGTCGAGCAGGATCTGCGGGCCGAGGTTGGGATAGCGCCCGGTGGTCGAGCGGGCGGCGTTGAGCACCGCCGCCGGACGGCAGGCGACGAGGGCCTCCGCGCTCACCCGGTCGATGTCGGCGTGGTCGATGACCGCGATGTCCCCGGGCCGCAGGCGCTTGGTGAGGTCCTTGGTACGACGGTCGACACGGACCGCGTGCGTGCCGGCCGTCGGCTCCTCGGGGAGGGATCGACGGAAGCGGGGAAGCTGGGACATCGCCACCCATCGTGCCACGGCGTGCGGGGACCCGCGGTCAGGCGCTCTCGGGCGACTCGCCGACGCGGCCCCGAGCGCTGGCGAGCAGCTGCTGGGCGTGCTCGACAGCGGCGTCGCTCTCGTCGCCGCTCATCATCCGCGCCAGCTCCCGCACCCGCTCGTCCCCCGCGACCTCGACGACCCCGCTCGCCGCGACCTGACCGTCGTCGGCCTTGCGGACGACGAGGTGCCGGTCGGCGTAGGCCGCGACCTGGGCCAAGTGGGTCACGACGATCACCTGGGCCTCGCGAGCCAGCTCGGCCAGGCGGGCACCGACCTCGACCCCGGCCTTGCCCCCGATCCCGGCGTCGACCTCGTCGAAGACGAAGGTGGGGACCGTGGAGGAACCCCCGCCGTGCGTCACCACCTCGATGGCCAGCATCACGCGGGACAGCTCACCCCCGGAGGCGGCCCGCGTCACGGTGCGCGGCGGCGCTCCGGCGTTGGCCGCGAGCGCGATGTCGACCTCGTCGATCCCGTTGCGGGAGTAGCGCACCCGGTCGCCAGAGGGCAGCTCCAGGCCGCGCTCGTGGGGCTGGGTGGTGACCCCGACGACGAGGCGGGCGCGGGGCATCGACAACCGACCCAGCTCGGCGGTGACGGCGGCACCGAGCCGCTCCGCGGCGGTGGACCGGGCGTCGTGCAGGGCCGCACCGGCCGCGCCGAGCCGAGGCGTGAGCTTGGCCAGGCGCGCCTCGATCTCCTCGATGCGCGCGTCGTCCCCCTCGAGCGTGAGCAGCGTGCGGCTGGCGTCCTGGGCCCAGGCGAGGACCTCGTCGACCGTCTCGCCGTACTTGCGCTGGAGCCGGGTGAGCTCGGCGCGGCGCTCCTGCACCCAGGACAGCCGGGCGGGGTCGACCTCGACGTCGGTGAGGTAGCCCGCGACGTCGGTCGTGAGGTCGGAGGCGACATAGCTCAGCTCGGCGAGCCGGCGGTGCAGGTCGGCCAGCGCCGGGTCGTGCCCCGTCCACGGCTCGAGGGCCGACACCGCCTCGCCGAGGGACGCCAGCGCCCCGCCCGAGGCACCGTCCCAGGCGCTGTCGTCCCCGGCCAGCAGCACGTGAGCGCGGGACGCCCCGTCCCGCAGGGCGTCCGCGTGGGACAGGCGGTCGTCCTCGGCCCGCAGCTCCTCGTCCTCGCCCGGCTGCGGGTCCACGGCCTCGATCTCCTCGAGGGCCACGCGCAGGCCGTCGGCCTCGCGGGCGCGCTCGCGAGCCGCCGACCGCAGCCGGTCGGCCTCCGCCACGAGCGCGTGGTGCTCGTCATACAGGCGCTGGAAGTCCTCGACGAGTCGCGCCACGTCGGGGTCGAACCCGTCGAGGACCACCCGATGCTCCTCGGCGCTGCGCAGGCGCCACTGGTCGGCCTGCCCGTGCACCGCGACGAGTCGCTCCCCCACCTCGGACAGCGTGCTGATCGGCACCGACCGGCCGCCGAGGTAGGCGCGCGACCGCCCCTGGGCCGCGACGTTGCGCGCGAGGATGAGCCCCTCGGTGACATCGGCCCCGGCCTCCGCGGCGCGCACGAGCGCCGGGTGGTCGGCGCCGAGGTCGGCGAAGCCCTCGACGCTGGTGCGGTCGGCACCGGTGCGCACGAGGTCGCTGTCGGCCCGGCCGCCGAGCAGCAGCCCGAGGCCGGTCACGACCATGGTCTTGCCCGCGCCCGTCTCGCCGGTGACGACGTTGAGGCCGGGAGCCAGGTCCAGGACCGCCTCGTCGATCACGCCGAGACCGCGGATCGTGATGTCACGCAGCATGGGTCACTGCTCCCTCACGCGGCCCTGGCCGCGCCAGCCCACGATGGACAGGTCGAACTTGCGCACCAGCCGGTCGGTGAACGGTGCGGTCGCCAGGCGGGCCAGGCGCACAGGCGTCTGCCCTCGGCACACCTCGACCCGGGCGCCCCGCGGCAGGTCCACGGTGCGGCGCCCGTCGCACCACAGGACCCCGGTGGCCTCCTGGTCGGGCAGGAGCTCGACGGCGACCTTGGCGGACGGGCTCAGGACGAGGGGCCGCGCAAAGAGGGCGTGGGCCGACAGCGGGACGACGAGGATGGCCTCGACGGTGGGCCACACCACGGGGCCGCCCGCCGAGAAGGCATAGGCGGTCGATCCGGTGGGCGTCGCCATGACCACCCCGTCGCAGCCCCACGTGGACAGGGGGCGACCGTCAATCTCCATGGCCAGCTCGAGCATCCGCTGGCGAGAGGCCTTCTCGACGGTGGCCTCGTTGAGCGCCCAGGTGCGCTGGACCTCGTCATCGCCCTGCCGCACGACGACGTCCAGCGTGAGGCGCTCCTCCACGACGTAGTCGCGGTGGACGATGCGCTCGACCACGTCGGGGAAGTGCTCCCGCTCCGCCTCCGCGAGGAAGCCGACGTGGCCGAGGTTGACCCCGAGCACCGGGGTGCCGTGCGCACGCGCCAGCTCGGCGCCGCGCAGGATGGTGCCGTCGCCACCGAGCACGCAGACGAGCTCGCAACCGGCCGCCTCGTCCTCGCCGGCGGGCTCGACGACGTCGTCCAGCCGCTGCGCGAAGCCTCGGAGGTCGGCAGCGTTGATCACGGACGTGACGCCGGCCTCGCGCAGCCGCTCGGCCAGCGAGCGCGCCAGGTCGAGGGCGTCGGGACGACGGTGGTGGACGACCAGCAGGACGCGGCGGCTCACGGGTGCTCTCCTCGATCGGTCTGCTGGGTCTCGGTCTGCGTTGCGTGGTCCGACTGCGCCGGATCGTCCGGCTGCGCGAGATGGTCCGGCTGTGCGAGATCCGACTGCGCCGGATCGTCCGCCTGGGTCAGACGGTCGTGCGGCACGGTCGACACCGAGGCGCGCCCCGAGGTCAGCTCCTCGGCCCGGGCACGCCACGGCGCCAGGGAGGGCGCCGTGGACGACCTCACGCACCACAGAAGGTACTCGTCGTTGCCGTCCGTGCCGCGCAAGGGGCTCGGCGCCAGGCCTCGCGGCGCCAGGCCGGCGGCGGACAACGACTCCAGCACCGCCACCACCGCGTCGCGGCGGTGGCCGGCGTCGCGGACGACCCCGCCCTTGCCGAGGCGCGTGCGACCCACCTCGAACTGGGGCTTGACCAGGGCCACGATGTCACCGCCCGGCTGGACGAGGTCGGCGAGGCGCTCGGCCACCAGGGTCAGCGAGATGAAGCTCAGGTCCGTCACCAGCAGCGCGAACGGTCCCCCGACGTCCTGCGGACCCACGTCACGCACCGAGGTGCCGCTGCGCTCGTCCACGCGTGGGTCACCGGCGAGGGACGGGTCCAGCTGGCCGTGGCCCACGTCGAGCGCGCACACGGACGCCGCACCGCGCTGGAGCAGCACCTGGGTGAAGCCGCCCGTGCTGGCACCGACGTCGATGCAGCGACGTCCGCGCACCTCCACCTCGGGAAAGGCCTCGAGGGCACCCAGCAGTTTGTGCGCAGCCCGGCTGACCCAGGGGTCGATCTCGCCCGCGACCTGCACGCTGTCCTGCTGCGCGACGGGATGGGCGGCCTTGCGGACCTCGCGGCCGGCCACGCTGACCCGCCCCGCGTCCACGAGCTCTCGCGCCTGGCCGCGCGACCGCGCGAGACCACGGCGCACCAGCTCCGCGTCCAACCGGGTCACGCTCACGCCCCGCTGACCCCGGACAGGCGGCCCTGCAGGACGTCATGGACGTGCTGCGCCGCCTCGATCTGGGCCCGCGGGTCGTCGCCGCCGGCCGCCTCGTCCAGGACGCGCAGGGCCGCGTCGATCGCCGGGTCGCGCCCGTCGGGCCCCGCGCCCATCGCGGCCGGGCTCGGCGCAGCAGGGCTCGGCGCAGCGGGACTCGGCGCAGCGGGACTCGGCGCCGCCGGGCTGGGTGCAACCGGGCTCGGTGCTGTCGCCGCCGCCTCCGGGGGCGCGGAGCTCGCGGCCGACGGTGCGGAGGTCCCCGGGGACTCGGTCATGGCGCTCCTTCGCTGGTCGTCCTGCTCACCCTAGCCGTGGGGTCCGACAGCCTCCGGGAGGCGTCCGTCGTCACCGGGGGTCGAGCGCGTCCAAGGCCTCGAGCATCGGGGCAGGCAGCGGTATGCCGATCCGCCCGTCATCGCGAGCCGCCCACGTCGCGGCGACGGCGGCACGCGCGCGTTCGACGACGGCGCCCCCGTCGACGACCAGCGTCGCGTCGTCCCCGCGACCGGACACCGTGGCGCGAGCGTCTCCGCACACCGCGACGACATCATCGCCGTCCACGCTGTCCCGGCCGTCCACGCTGTCCTTGCCGGCTCGGCCCGAGACGGCGACCTCGACGCCGGCATACGGCTCCCGCAGCGCGCGCAGGTCGAGGCCGAGATAGGTGGGCCGGAGCTGCTCGTCCGCACTCGCAAGGGCCACCAGGCCGTCGACGCCGGTGAGCACGTGCAGGCTCTGCATGCCGGCGGCGTTGGCGCCCTCGATGTCGGTGTCGAGGCGGTCGCCGATGGCGAGCATGCTCGTGACCTCCCCACCGGCGCGCTCCGCGCACATGAGGTACAGCGGTGGGTGCGGCTTGCCCGCGACCTGCGGCTCGCGCTGCACGGCGTTGCCGACCGCCTGGACCGCCGAGCCGTTGCCCGGGGCGATCCCCCGCTCCGTGGGGATGGTGAGATCAACGTTGGTGGCCATCCACGTCGCGCCCGCAGCAACGGCGTAGGCCGCCTCCTTGAGGTCGGACCAGCTGAGCTCCGTGCCGTAGCCCTGCAGGACGGCCACGACCCGGCCGGCCACGGCGGGATCGTCGATGCGGTCCTGGGGGCTGACCGGGTCGAGCCCGGCCTGACGCAACGCGATCGCCACGCCCGGGCCCCCGATGGCGAGGACGGTGGAGCCCGGATCCAGCTGCTCGGCCAGCAGCGCGGCACCGGCCTGGGCGCTGGTCACGACGTGGTCGGCGTTGGTGTGCACGCCGAGCTCGGCCAGGTGCTCGACCACGGCGTCGGCGGGCCGGCCGGCGTTGTTGGTGGCGTACATGACCTGCAGGCCGTCGGCCACGGCGGCGTCGAGCGCGTCAGCGGCATGGGCGACGGGGTCGGGACCGCGGTAGACCACGCCGTCGAGGTCGACGACCAGGCCACGGAAGCCGTCGACGAGGGGGCGGTCAGGCACGGGAGCCCTCCCCTGCGGTGTCGCCGCCCTCGGCCTCGTCGTCCTCGCCCTCGAGCAGGTCGGTGAGGGTGTAGCCCTCGAGCTCGGCGAGCCGCTCGTCGGCATCGGTCTCGGCCTCGTGGTCGGCGGAGGCGGACCGCTGGAACCACTCGATGGCCCCGGCCTCGTCACCGAGGGCCAGCAGCGCGTCGGCGTAGGCGTAGGCAAGACGGGTGTACCACGGCTTGTTCATCCCCTGCCGCAGCGCGGGGACCTCCAGCTCCACCTTGGCGGCGTCCAGCTGGCCGAGGTCGCGCCGGATCCCGGAGACCACGATGAGCAGCTCGATCCGGTCCTCCTGCGGCAGGGCACCGGCCTCAGGGCTCTGAGCGAGCTGCAGCGCCTTCTCCGGGCGGCCGAGGGCACGCTCGCAGTCCACCATGAACGGCAGGAGGTGGTGGGAGCCGGACAGGCGTCGCGCCGTGCGGAACTCGTTGAGCGCCTTGGCCCAGTCCTCCCGCCGGTAGTGCACCAGGCCGAGCGCCTCACGGGCCGCCGGCACGCGTCCGGCCCGGCGCACGGCCGTCTCCGCGTGAGCGAGTGCGCCGTCCTCGTCGATGTCCAGGAGACGCGCAGCCATCACCAGGTGCTGGCCGACGCCCTCGGCGTTCTCCTTGCTGAGGGTGCGCAGCTGGTTCTTGACGGCTCGGTCCAGCTCGAAGCCCGTCACGTCCTCGTGGATCGCCGGCTCGGGCAGCCGCCCCTGGGTGGGGACGAGACGCGAGCCTCCGCGCTGCTCGGGCGCTGCCGCCTGTCCCTCACGACGGCTGTCACGCGAGCCCTGACCACCGCGCTGGGCGTGGCCCCGCCGCTCTCCACCCTCACGGTTCGGCCGACCGCCACCACCATCACGCTGGTACGGGCGTCGCTCGCCACCACCGGAGCGGTCCGGCCGACGCTCACCATCACGCTGGTACGGGCGCCGCTCACCGTCTCGCTGCTGGTAGGGCCGACGCTCGCCCCCCTCACGGCTCGGTCGCCCGCCACCGCCATCACGCTGGTACGGCCGGCGGTCTCCGCCGCGGGGACCTGACTCTCGACGGGGCTGATCCCGGTCGCTCTCATGGGCGTTGTCGGTCACGGTCCTTCTCCTCCACGTCGCCGGCGGGTGCCGGGCAGGTCACTATGCAGCTGGTTCACGATCCAGTATGCCGCAGCCGCACACCTCGACGAGGCTGTGCGCGGGGATACCGGTCCCGGACGCAGAAAAGCCCCGGACCTGGTGGTCCGGGGCTTCCCCACAATGTTTGTCCGGCGGCGTCCTACTCTCCCACACCGTCACCAGTGCAGTACCATCGGCGCTGTAAGGCTTAGCTTCCGGGTTCGGAATGGGACCGGGCGTTTCCCTCACGCTATGACCGCCGTAACTCTATCGACTTGTCAAACCACGCACCTGGTGGTTTGTGTGTCGGGAACTACACAGTGGACGCGAGCAATCTTCGGGTCAAGTCATCGGCTTATTAGTACCGGTCAGCTCCACACATTGCTGTGCTTCCACATCCGGCCTATCAACCCAGTAGTCTAGCTGGGA